>NZ_JBEOXT010000003.1:0-332071 GCF_040296685.1 Streptomyces sp. NPDC002054 | reverse complement strand
TCCAACGGCGTCACAGTGACAGCCATACCCGGGACCCCTGGGCCCCACCGATCTTACGAATGACCAGTTCAGGCCCACATCAAGAAAGGTAGGACCCACGGTGATTGATTCCGCATCGTGGGCCGAGCGTCTGGGCGGGGACACGTTCCTCGCCCAGACGTGCTTCCGGGCCCACAAAGTGATCCGCTCCAACGGCACCACGTCCCCCTCGCCACTGACCTGGGGCGACCTCAACGAGATCGTGGCCGCTCACCGACTCGAACCGCCTCGGATGCGGCTCTCGCGTGCCGGGGAAGCTGTCCCGGTCACGGCGTACTCGGTCCTCCGGACGAACCGTCGCGGGGTGTCCTGGTACCAGCCGCAGCCTGCCGAGTTCCACGCCCGGCTCGCCGAGGGCGCGTCCCTGGTCATCGACGCGATCGACCAGATCCACCCGCCCGTCCGGGAAGCCTCGGCCGGCCTCGAACGGTTCTTCCGGACCCCCGTGCAGGTCAACGCGTACGCCTCGTGGACTGCCGAGGAAGGCTTCGGCACCCACTGGGACGACCACGACGTGGTGGTGCTCCAGCTCGAAGGCTCCAAGCGGTGGAAGATCTTCGGCCCCACCCGGCAGGCCCCCGCCTGGCGCGACGTGGAAGCTCCGGAGGCCCCGACTGGCGATCCGATCGCGGACGTCGTCCTGACGCCCGGCGACGTGCTCTATCTGCCGCGCGGTTGGTGGCACGCCGTGAGCGCCGACCAGGGCACCGCATCCCTCCACCTCACCTTCGGACTCGCCACACAGACCGGCGCCGAGTTCCTGGGTTGGCTGTGCGACGACCTCCGGGCGAGCGTGACCGTCCGGGCAGACGTACCGCGTTTCGGCACTCCGGAGGAGCGGGCGAACTACCTGGCTTCCGTACGCAAGGATGTACTGGCCGCCCTGGACGACCCTGCGGTTCTCGATCGCTGGGAAAGGTCTCTGGACGCGACGCACCCCGGGCGCCCGCGCCTGTCACTGCCACACCTGACCGGCGTTCCTGCCGAACCGGGCATCACGGTGCAGACCACGGTGCCCCGTGCCCGGATCGACCAGGACGACCAGGCCGTGACCTTCGCCGGGGCAGGGAACGAGTGGACCTTCGCCCTCCCCGTCGCCCCACTCCTCCGCCTCCTCGCTGGTGGGCCGCCGGCCACCCTGGCGAACCTCTCCGTCGAGTCGGATCTCACCCTCGTACAGGTGGCGGAAGTCGTCTCCGCGCTGGTCGCCGGTCAAGCCGTCGCCGTGGTCGGGGGCTCCTCGTGACTGCTTCCCTGGGACTGGGGACGTACCGGGTGCGCGCCGTCGAACAGGCGGCCCGCACCGCGTGCGCCGACGGGCTCGTGTGGATCGACACCGCCCCCAACTACGGCAGTGCCCACCAGGCGCTCGGCCCCGTCATCGCCGACCACCCACGCGCCATGGTGGCGACGAAGACGGGCTTCTTCACCCCGGATGAGGGCGCGGCTGCTCTTCGGGCCGGGCTCCTCACTGCCGCCCAGGTCCGGGCCGGACACAGCCTCGACCCCGGCTTCGTCCGCTGGCAGACGGAAAGGTCCCTGGCCGCTCTCGGTCGGATCGACCTCGTGTTCGTCCACAACCCGGAGCACGCCGGCCTCAGTCCCACGGAGCTGCATCCGGCAGTGCGTGATGTGTTCGCGGTCCTGGAGGAGTTCGCTGCTGCGGGCAGGATCGGCGGGTACGGCGTGGCCACCTGGTCAGGGTTCCAGCACAACGCCTTCGCCGTGTCCGAACTCCTCGGCCTGGCCATCGAGGCCGCTGGTTCGGGTGAACATCACCTGAGGGCCGTCCAACAGCCGGTCAGCCTCGTCATGGCAAGGCCCATCGCCCTGGCCCTCGACGGCAGAGGCCCTCTCGTCCTGGCCCGCGCGGCGGGCCTGATCACCTTCGGCTCCTCGCCCCTGCACGGCGGCGAGCTACCCGGCCTCGTCACGCCCGAACTCGCAGAGTTCATCCGTCCGGGGGCCTCGCCGGGCACCGCCTGTCTCCTCGCTGCGGCCTCCTGCCCGAGCCTGGACGTGGTACTGCTGTCTGCGGGCTCCGCCCACCATTGGGCCGCCGCGAAGGCCACCACTGCCGCCCCGCTCGATCCGGGCCACCTCAGGAAGGTCACCGATGTACTCGCCCAAGGATGAGACCACCAGGGCACGCATGGCGGACGCCCTGGCCCACGCCGCCGCCCGCCTCTCCACCACGACGGTGGGCGCGCCAGCATGGGGATGGCTCGGCCGCACCATCGGCAGTCGCACCGCAGGCGGTCACTGGCTCCGCGTCCACTGCGGCGAGGCAGCCAAGACCCCCGCCACCCGGAACGAGGGGATCGCCCTCGCCGAGGAACGGGTGTCCGACAAGGTGTCCCGCCCTCACCTCCACGACCTGTACCGCTGGGACGGCGGCGAGTACGTCTTCGAAGCAGAGCTGATCGACTACATCGCCCAGCCCGTCATCTCCCCGGAAACGCCCGACCTCACCGAGGATCCGGACCTGCCGGACTCCTGGTGGACGACCCTGCGGGAGAGCCTGGACGCTCTCAGCGCCGCGGAACCGCCCCGCGAGACCATCCGCCAGTCCTGGGCCGACCGGGTCTTCCCCGAGTTCCTGGGCATCCCCGCCCCGGCCATCACCGAACGCGTCACTGGGCACGCAGACCTCCAGTGGGCCAACCTCACCCACGACCCGCTCGTCATCCTGGACTGGGAGCGCTGGGGCGCCGTCCCCGTCGGCTACGACCCCGCGATGCTCTACGTGAACAGCCTCCGCGTCCCCGCCGTCGCCGACCGCATCCGTGCCGAGTTCACCCACGTCCTCGACACCCCAGCCGGCCGAATCGGCGAACAGATCGCCCTCGCCGAGATGCTCCAGGCCGTCGGCCGAGGCTGGTACGTCGAGCTGGCCCCGCTCCTGCGCCACCGCGCGGAAGAGCTGACGGGGGTCCGTCCTCCGGCCCCGGCCGTCGCCCATCCGACCGCCTGATCGGCACCTCCCATACGCGGCCCGCGACGGCCTGTGCCGCACATGGGGTGTGTCTTCCTGGGACACCCGGCCGCTCGGCATGGTCGGGGTGGACGACCTGCCGTCTCCGGACGTCCTCATGGTCCGGGCCGGGTTCCTCGTGGGCATCGACCTCCTCGACACCACGGCCGTCCTGCGCAACGTCTGGCAACCGGGCGAGACCTGGGGCATGAGCCCCTTCGGGGGCGGCAACGGGAAGGTCTGGGAGGACTTCGACCCTCGCCCGTTCCTCCGACCGCCCCACGATGGCCTGTCCCGCGTGCAGGCAGCATTCCGTACGGCGTTCCACCTGCCGAGCGCCTCCGCGGTGGCGGTCGGCACCGACGACCCCGGCCACCTGGCCCAGCTGGTCCAGGCCCTGGGCGCGGAGGTGAACACCACCGCTGTCAGTCAGTACCTGCGCGCCCTCCATGGGCACCGTCAGAGCTGAAGCTCGGCCACCAGGCGCTCGGCCTCCTTCCGGGCCGGCACCAGCAGCGGATCCTCCTCGTACGCGTGGGGTCCGACAATCTTCGACAGGAAGAACAGCGACATCAGCTTGCCGTCCCGGCCCTCCAGGTCCGCACGCCGCTCCTGCTGGACGCGGTCCGCAAGCGCCGGGACGGCCAGCGCATTGCCCCACAGCGTTGCGGCGTCCAGGCCCCGGGGCGCCATGCCCCAGTCCTCCCAGTCGATGATGGAGAACTCCGGTCCCATCACGTTGGCCCAGGTCAGATCCGCATGAGCCGGCGCCCACCGCTCGATCCGCGTATCGGTAATGGCGGGGAAGACCTCGCCGAGTGTCTGCGTCACCTGCTCCTGGGTGATCGTCACCGTGTCCGGCGTCGCGATTCGCGGCGTCTGCTGTTCGGCGAGGGCGTCCAGAGAGGCGTTCAGCGCCTGCCACCACGCATTCGACAGTCCCGGGTCTTCGAGCACGAGGGCGCCCTTGGCTACAGATGGCGACGCAAGCAGCTCCAGCTCATCCGCACGCCACATCACCGGCTCGCCCGGCTCGCGCCACGCCACGCCCTGATACCACTCGGGCATCGCGACCCCTTGCAGCACGGCGGCGGCCTCCGTCCCGTTCCAGCCCTGCGGGCCGATCCGCTCGAATCCCCGCCGCTCGATACGCACCCACGTCCCCCGGTCCGTACGGCCACCCAAGGAGCGCCGTTTGCGTACCAGCTCCTGCCGGTCCAATCGCACATGCAGGGCCTCCTCCACGCGCCCCACTACGCCGTCGACCGACTGACGGCGTAGATCCACTCGGGCAGCGACAGGCAGGGAAACAGTCATCACGACCTCCTCGGCGAGCGAACTCCTGATAACTGGATCCTGTGACACGAGCACGGCCAGAGCCCCGGAAACCAGCGGCATCCGGGGCTCAAGGCTTCTCGTGCGGCGTGTGCGCCGGTCAGCCCTCGTCTGCGGCCAGGCGCAGGGAGATGCTGTTGATGCAGTAGCGCTGGTCCGTGGGCGTGGGGTAGCCCTCGCCCTCGAAGACGTGGCCCAGGTGGGAGCCGCACTTCGCGCAGCGGACCTCGGTGCGGACCATGCCGTGGGAGGTGTCCGCGATGAGTTCGACCGCGTCGGTGTCCTTCGGGTCGAAGAAGGACGGCCAGCCGCAGTGGGATTCGAACTTGGCCTCGGAGCGGAACAGTTCGGCGCCGCAGGCACGGCAGGAGTACGTGCCGGCCGTCTTGGTGTCCGTGTACTCGCCGCGGAAGGCGGGCTCGGTGCCCGCCAGGCGCAGCACCTGGTACTCACTCGGGGTGAGTTCGGCCTGCCACTGCTCGTCGGGCTTCTCGATCTCGTACGCCATTGCGCTCGCTCCCTTGAGTCGCTCAGTCGCTCAGGCGGGCGAGGATCTCGGGTCCGAGATCGGTGACGTCGCCCGCACCCATGGTGAGAACCAGGTCGCCCGGCTTGGTCATTCCCGCGATCACGTCGGGAGCGGCGGCCTTGTCGTGTTCGGCGGTGACGTCGGCGCCGGCGGCCCGGGCGGCGGCGATGATGATCTCGCTGGTGACGCCGGGGACCGGGTCCTCGCGGGCCGGGTAGATGTCCAGGACCACGGAGGCGTCGGCGAGCGCGAGCGCCCGGCCCATCTCGGTGCCGAGTTCCTGGGTGCGGGAGAACAGGTGCGGCTGGAAGAGGACCAGGATGCGGGAGTCGCCGGCGGCGCCGCGGATGGCCTCCAGGTCGGCGGTCATCTCGGTCGGGTGGTGCGCGTACGAGTCGATGACCTGGACGCCGCGGGCCTCGCCCTTGAGCTGGAGGCGGCGCTTGACGCCGGTGTACTTGCCGAGCGCGGAGGCCAGGTTGTGCGCCGGGATGCCGAGGGCCACGCCCGCGGCGAGGGCGGCGACCGCGTTGTGGGCGTAGTGGCTGCCGGGCACCGAGACCGTGAAGGTGAGCATCCGGCCGTCCAGCAGCACGGTGACCTCGCTGCTCAGGCCACGCGGGGTGATCTTGGTGATGCGGATGTCGGCCGACTCGGACTCGCCGTACGTGACCACGGTCAGCCCGGGCTGGGCGGCACGGACCCGGCGGGTCAGCTCGACCGCGCCCTCCTGGTCGGCGGAGACGACCAGGGTGCCGCCGGCCGTGATGCGGCCGGCGAAGGTCACGAAGGACTCGTGGATCTCCTCCATCGACGCGTAGTTGGCGTGGTGGTCGAGCTCGGCGTTGAGCACGATCGCGACCTGCGGGGCGTACTTGTGGAAGCTGCGGTCGCTTTCATCCGCCTCGGCGACGAAGATGTCGCCCTCCCCGTGGTGCGCGTTGGAGCCCGGGGCGTCCAGGTCGCCGCCGATGGCGTAGGAGGGGTCCAGGCCGAGCGCCGACAGGGAGACCGCCAGCATGGAGGTGGTGGTGGTCTTGCCGTGGGTGCCGGCGACGGCGATCGGGCGGAGGCCGTCCATCAGCGAGGCGAGCGCATCGGACCGGTGCACGACCGGGATGCCGAGCTCGGCGGCCCGGGCCAGCTCCGGGTTGTCGGCGCGGATGGCGCTGGAGACGACCACGCAGGTGGCGTCGTCGGCGAGGTGGGAGGCGGCGTGGCCGATGTGGACGGTGGCCCCGTGGGCGCGGAGCGCCTCGGCGGTGGCGGAGTCCTTGGCGTCGCTGCCGGCGACCTTCGCGCCGCGCTGGGCGAGGATCTTCGCGATCCCGGACATTCCGGCCCCGCCGATGCCGATGAAGTGGGGTCGGTCCATGGCGGTGGGCAGGCCGGGCATCATCCGTGGTGCTCCAGGGTCGTCGTCGGTGCGGGTGTGACGGGCCCCAGCCTAATTCCTCCCCCGGCCGCGGGGGCTCCCCCACGGCCGGGGGAGCAACCGGTCACTCGTTGTGCGCGAACAGCTTCAGCACCGGGACGCCCACCTTGTGGCGGGCCCGGGAGGCCCAGTCGCGGTGGAAGAACTCCTCGACGAAGTGCGGGGCGGTCAGCACGATCACCTCGTCCGCCGCGGAAGCCTCCACGACCGCCTTCAGCTTGTCGAGCGGATGGTCCTCGATGATCTCCCCGACGGCCTTCGCCCCCTTCTTGCGCAGGGCCTCCAGGGAGTAGTCGAGCGCCTGCTCGGCCGGCCCCCGGGCGGCGTCCCCCTCGGGCACGTCGCCCTCCCGGATCGCCTCGGGGAGCTCACCGAGGGCCACATCGTCGATGGCGCGCAGCAGCCGGTCCTGGTCGCCCCGGGGCTGCATGAGGACGAAGAAGGAGACCGGGTCGTCTCCGTGCAGGGTGGTGACGAAGTCCACGTCTACGGATGTCAGAGGCTTCTCGATCATCAATACGCTCGTGAACACGGACGCCCTCTCCTTCATGGGCCGCGGCGGCCCCTGCGGAAACCATCCTGCCCCGCTGTGGCACGGGGCTCACGCTGGTAATTGTGCCCAGCGGGAGCTAAGCGGAACGACTAATTCCGCAGCTGCCTCTCAGATCCGACGGTAGCGGGTGAACAGGAACCCGGCCTCTTCCAGCAGGGATGCCAGCTCCAGCCGCCGCGGCACCGCCATCCCCGGTCCCCCCGCGATCCGCTGGGCGTCACCCGCCGTGAGCATCGGGGACACGGTCAGGCACAGCTCGTCCAGCACCCCGGCCGCGACGAACTGGCCCAGCAGCCGCGGCCCGCCCTCGGTGAGCTGCCGTACGTGGCCCCGTACGGCCAGCTCCCGGACCGCGCGCGCCGGGTCCACCCCGGCCCCCTCCCCGGCCACCAGGACCTGGGCTCCCGCCTTGGTCGCCGCCGCCACCCGGTCCGCGGGCGCGGTCGCGCCGGTCAGCACCAGGGTGGGCACCAGCGGGGCGGTGAACAGCGGCAGCGAGAAGTCCAGGTCCAGGCCGGCCGAGACCACCGCGATGGCGGGGGCCGGGCCCTGACCGGCAGCAGCCCGCCGGGCGGCGAAGGCCTCCCGAGCCCGGGCCGGCCGGTAGCCCTCCTGCCGAACCGTTTCGGCGCCGACCACCACCACATCGGCCAGGGCCCGCAGGGTGCCGAAGATCCGCATGTCGGTGTCGTTGGAGATGGGCTGCGAGCGCCCGTCGTGCTGGGCCGCCCCGTCGAGCGTGGACACCATGTTCCCGCGCAGCCAGTGGGCGTCCCCGGTCAGCGGCGGGTAGGCATACGCCTCCGCGAGTTCGTCGAGCGACCACTCCCGATCGGTCTCGGCCGGTGTCTGATCGGTCACAGGGAACAGGTGGCGCATGGGGTGCAGTGTGACACGCCGTACAGTTGAATGCTGTGTCAACATCTCTCACCGAGTCCGGCGCCGCAGCCGGACGGAGCCACATAGCGAGCCACACAGCGAGCCACACCGCCGACGCGGGCCCGCATGCCCTCTGCGCCCGCGAGCCCCGGGTGCCCGCCGAGCGGCTGGTCGCCGAGATGGTGCCGCCACCGCGCTTCGACTCGGTGCGCTTCGACACGTACAACCCGGACCCCGGACAGCCCAGCCAGGCCGAGGCCGTCACCGTGCTGAGCGGCTTTGCCGCCGGGCTCGGCGGAGCGCACGCCTCCGGCGCCGGGAAGCGCCGCTGGTTCGCCCGGGCCCCCAAGAAGGCCGCGCCCACCGGCCCGCGCGGGGTCTACCTCGACGGCGGCTACGGCGTCGGCAAGACCCACCTGCTGGCCTCGCTCTGGCACGCCACCCCGGCCGAGCCCGCCCTCAAGGCCTTCGGCACCTTCGTGGAGCTGACCAACCTGGTCGGCGCCCTCGGCTTCCAGCAGACCGTGCAGACCCTGTCCGGGCACCGGCTGCTGTGCATCGACGAGTTCGAACTGGACGACCCGGGCGACACCGTCCTGGTCTCCTCCCTCCTCGGCCGGCTGGTCGAGGAGGGCGTGGCGCTCGCCGCCACCTCCAACACCCTGCCGGGCAAGCTCGGCGAGGGCCGGTTCGCCGCCGCCGACTTCCTGCGCGAGATACAAGGCCTCTCTGCCCACTTCCGCCCCCTGCGCATCGACGGCCAGGACTACCGGCACCGCGGGCTGCCCGAGGCCCCGCCGCCGTTCTCCGACGAGCAGGTCGCCAAGACCGCGTACGCGACCCCGGGCGCCAGCCTCGACGACTTCCCCGGCCTGCTGGAGCACCTGGCCCGGGTCCACCCCAGCCGGTACGGCGCGCTGACCGACGGCATATCCGCGGTCTGCCTGACCGACGTCGGCCCGGTGCCGGACCAGTCGACCGCGCTGCGCCTGGTGGTCCTGGCCGACCGGCTCTACGACCGCGAGATACCGGTCCTCGCCTCCGGAGTCCCCTTCGACCGGCTGTTCGGCGAAGACATGCTGAACGGCGGTTATCGAAAGAAGTACTTCCGCGCCATCTCGCGGCTCACCGCACTGGCGCGGGACGCAAAGGGGCTGGTGGCGCAGTAGGTTGGGGAGCTCCGGGCTCGGCCGTTCGGCCGTCGCCCGGTCGATTCCACCTATGCGAAGGGATCCACCATGGCCACCACGCGCCACGCCCACACGGTCTGGGAGGGCAACCTGCTGGAGGGCAAGGGTGTCGTCACCCTCGACTCCTCGGGCATCGGCTCGTACGACGTCTCCTGGCCCGCCCGGTCGGAAAAGGCGAACGGGAAGACCAGCCCGGAGGAGCTGATCGCGGCGGCCCACTCCAGCTGCTTCTCGATGGCGCTGTCCCACGGCCTGGCCGGCAAGGGCACCCCGCCCACCCGCCTGGAGACCAAGGCCGATGTCACCTTCCAGCCCGGTGAGGGCATCACCGGCATCCACCTGACGGTGGAGGGCGAGGTTCCCGGCATCGACAACGACGCGTTCGTCGCCGCTGCCGAGGACGCCAAGAAGAACTGCCCGGTCAGCCAGGCCCTGACCGGTACGACCATCACCCTGAGCGCCAAGCTCGCCTGACGGTCCGTCCGCACGCGCGGCGGTACGGGGAGCCCGCACCGCCGCGTGGTACCACAGGGCGCATGTCACGCACGGCACCCTCCTCCGCGACCCGTCGTCAGATCCTGGCCGGCATCGTCTTCACGGGTGCGCTGGGCACGCTCTTCGCCGGCGCCCCGGCCGCCTCGCCCCGGGACTTCCACGGATACGGGCCGCTGCTGCCCGACCCGAAGGGCCTGCTGGACCTCCCGGCGGGGTTCCGCTACCGCGTCCTGTCGGTCGCCGGGAGTCCGCTGCGCTCCGGCCAGGGCGCGGTCCCCGGCAACTGCGACGGCATGGGGGCCTTCGCCGCGGGCGACGGCGGCCGGATCCGGCTGGTCCGCAACCACGAGAACCGGGCCACGGCCGAGCTGCGCGTCCCGCCCGTCGTCGGCCTGACCTACGACCCGTACGCGCGCGGCGGCTGCACCGTACTCACCCTGGACGAGCGGGGCGCGGTCGCGGACGAACGGGTCGGCATCGCCGGTACGGCGGTCAACTGCGCGGGCGGCACCACCCCCTGGCACACCTGGCTGACCTGCGAGGAGACCGAGGACCGGGCCGGGGCGAACGGCTACGCCAAGGACCACGGCTATGTCTTCGAGGTCGACCCCGCCGAGCCGCTCCGCACCGGCGCCGTCCCGCTGACCGCGCTGGGCCGGTTCGCCCACGAGGCGGTCGCGGTGGACCCGTACCGGGGGGTCGTCTACGAGACCGAGGACGCCTTCGTGCAGCCGTTCGGCCTCTTCTACCGCTTCCTCCCGGACCGGCCGCTCGGCGGGACCGGCTCGCTGCGGGCCGGCGGCCGGCTGGAGGCGATGCGGGTGCCGGGGGTGCCGGACCTGGCCCAGGTCACCGAGCCGGGCACGGCCTTCCCGGTGGAATGGGTCCCGGTGCCGGACCCGTCGGCGGCCCGGACCCCGATCCGCCTCCAGGACTTCGGCCGGGCCGGGATCACCCACGCGCAGAAGCTGGAGGGCTGCTACTGGAGCCGGGGCGGGGTGTCCTTCGTGTCCAGCTACGCCCGCACCCGCGAGGGCGCGGCGGCCGACCACTTCGGCCAGGTCTGGCACTACGACCCGGAGCGCGCCCGGGTCACCCTGGAGGTGCTCTTCGGGCCGTCGACGGACATCCGCCTGCCGGGGGACTCCCCCGACAACATCTGCCTGGCCCCGGGCGGCCGGCTGATGGTGTGCGAGGACGGCGGTGGCGAGCAGTACGTGTTCGGGGTGACCCGGGCCGGCACGGTCTACCCGGTGGCCCGCAACGCCGACAACCTCGGCACGGCGCAGGCCCCGGAGTGGTCGGAGTTCGCGGGGGTCTCCTTCTCCCCGGACGGCGGCACGATGTTCGTCAACGCCTACACCCCGGGCCGCACCTTCGCGATCACCGGCCCCTGGCGGTAGGGGCGGGCTTGACGACGGCGACGCAAGCGCGGTGGCAGGCCGCCTGGCAGATAGTCATATATTTTGATTAGGTGACCTTTTCCGTACGTTCCGTGCGCAACGCGGCAGTCCTTGCCGCCCTCGGCGCCGCCCTCGCAGGATGCGCGGGAGACGCCGGCACCGCGTCGAAGTCCGACCTCGGCCACGAGGCCCCCCGTACGAGCCCGTCGGCCTCGGCATCGGCCCCGGCCCCCGGCGCTCCCGCCGCCGGACCGGCGAAGCCTGCCGCGCCGCAGGCCAAGCCCCCCACCCTGGCCCCCGGCCCGAACGGCCTGACCCCCGTCTTCGCGCGGGCCCGGCAGCAGACCGACAAGACCGTCGCGCTCACCTTCGACGCCGATATGACCGCCGATCAGGGACCGCGCGCCGCCCAGGGGGAACGTTTCGACAACCCCCGGCTCATCGAGACCCTCCGCCGGCTCCGGGTGCCCTCGACCGTGTTCATGACCGGGCGCTGGGCGGAGGAGTACCCGGACCAGGCGAAGGCCATCGGAACCGATCCGACCTTCGAGATCGCGAACCACTCCTACAGCCACCACGCCTTCACCACCCCCTGCTACGGGCTGCCCGCGCTCGACGGCGCCGCCGCCCGCGCCGACGTGGACCGCGCCTTCGAGGCCTTCCGCACGGCCGGCGCGGTCAACACGGTCCCCTACTTCCGGTTCCCCGGCGGCTGCTACGACGACAAGGCCCTGCGCGCCCTGTCCACCGCCAAGGTGACCGCCGTGCAGTGGGACGTGGTCAGCGGGGACGCCTTCGCACAGGACCCGGCCGCGGTGGCCGAGCAGGTGCTGGCGGGGGTGAAGCCCGGCTCGGTGGTGGTCATGCACTGCACTCGCAGCGCGGCCCCGGTGACCGAGGAGGCGATCCGGACGATCGTCCCGGAGCTGCGCAAGCGCGGCTACCGGTTCGTAAAGGTGTCCGAGCTGATCGGAACCTAGCCGTAGCCGCTGTCGGGCCGCCAAGCCTCCAAGCCGTCAGCCCGAGCAGGCGGTGCGCTGCGCGTCCTGCCACTCGCAGACCGGGCAGAGCACCCGCCCCGGGGTGGCCACGCCGTACTCGGTGGGCCGGCCGCACTCCACGCAGTCCGCGTACGGCGGGCCGGCCACCGCGCCCTCGGGGCGGGCCGGGGCGGCGCAGTACGGCTCGTTCTCGTCCATGCGTACGAGCCTACTCGCGCCGGCCGCCCGCCCCCCGCGGCTCAGGAAGCCGTCGACTCCACCTGCTCGCTCGGGCGGACGATCACAAAACCCTCGCCGCGCAGCATCAGCTGCACGGCCTCGCCCGAACCGCCCCGGATCATCGAGCCCACCGACTGGGAGCGGTGCAGCCCGGTCTCCAGGTGCGCGCTCCAGCCGACCACCGCGTCGGTGTCCACGTACACCGGCGCCTGGGCGGTGACCGGTATGACGATCGGGTTGCCCTCGCAGACCAGGGCCAGCTTGCCGTGGCCGGTGAAGAGGCTGTTGAAGAGGCCGCCGCCGGTCATGCCGGCGCCCTTCACCGTCTTGATCTCGTAGGAGAGGGTCGAGTCGAAACAGAGCACGTTGCGGCCGTTGACGGTGAACGCGTCGCCCGGCTCGATGTCGACGAGGAAGCAGTTGCCGGCCTGGTGCGCGAACCAGGCCTCGCCCTGACCGCGCACGGCCATCAGCGGCAGGCCCTCGCCGGTGACGGCCCGCTTGAGCATGCCGCCGATGCCCTGGCCCTTGCGTTCGAACTGGAGGTTCCCGCGGAAGGCGATCATCGAGCCCTGCCGGGCGAGCATCTCTCCATTGACGGCGTACTTGACGGACTTGGGGTTCTGCAGGGTCATACCGGGGGCGGTCGCGGGCTGGGCCAGGTACTCGTTGGAGAAAAGATCGCTCTTCATGGGCCCGATCCTCACCCGGAGCGGACAACTCCGGCATCCTCCTGAAGTCGGAACCCGGCTCCACCCCTGGCATCCTTGACCGGATGAGCAGCAACGACACCGAAGACCGGCCGGCCGTCGGGGCGGACAGCCCCTTCCGGCAGGAGCACATCACCCGCGACCAGGCGCCCCAGTACGTCCTCCCCCTGGTGGTGCGGATCGAGAAGACCGGGCCGCCCGCCCGGACGGACGCCCTGGAGACCGCCGCCCGGGCGGTGCTCGTCCTGCTGTCCGACGAGCGCTCGCTCGGCGAGGGCGAATGGGCCGGCGCGGTCCGCGACTGGCAGGACGCCCGGATCCGGAAGGTGGTGCGGCGGGCGCGCGGCGCGGAATGGCGGAAGGCGGCGACCCTGCCAGGCATCACCGTCGAAGGAACCGGCACGGCGGGCGCGGCCGGGGCCGAGGGCGCGGCCGGCACGGTCGGCGCAGAGGTGCGGGTGTTTCCGCCGGTGCCGCTGGACGGCTGGCCCAAGGAGCTCGTGAAGCTCCAGGTGTCGGGCACCGACCTGGACGACCCGGAGCCGGCCGGCCCGGCGGATCCGGGGGTGCCGGTGCTGTGGCTCAACCCGGACCTGGACATGTCGGCCGGCAAGGCCATGGCCCAGGCCGGCCACGCGGCGCAGCTGGCCTGGTGGGAGCTGACCGGGGCGGAGCGCGCCCGGTGGCGGGACTCCGGTTTCCGGCTGGCCGTACGCACCGCAGGGCCGGAGCGGTGGGCGGAGCTGACCGGGAGCGGGCTGCCGGTGGTCCGGGACGCCGGCTTCACCGAGATCGCTCCGGGCTCGTGCACGGTGGTGGCCGACCACCCAGCCCTGCGGTCGCGGCTGAACACCCTGCTAGAATGAGCGCGTTGGCCTTCGGAGTGCTCCGCGCACGCGTCCGGAGGCTTTTTTCATGTCCTCCACCACTCTCACCGGTTACCGCGAGCTGCTCCGCAATCGTGAGTTCGCCGGGCTGTACGCCGGCTTCACACTGACGGTCGCCGCCGCCACCCTGTCGGGCTTCGCGCTCGGCACCCTCGTCCACCAGCAGACCCGCTCCCCGTTCCTGACGGCCGTGAGCATGTACGGCGCCACGTTCGCGACGGTGCTCGGCGCGCTGACGCTGATGTCGGTCGCCGACGCGAACCGGCCGCGCCGGACCCTGCTCGCCCTCCAGTCGGTCTCACTGGCGGGCGTGGCTGCGCAAGGCCTGCCGGGGCTGCCGCTGGCCGCCCGGTTCGCCCTGCTGCTGGTGCTCGGGTTCTTCCAGTCCCTGGGGACCGGCACCCGGATGGGCCTGCTCGCCGAGGTGATACCGGCCGCCGCCTACGCCCCGGCCCGGTCGCTGATGAACATCACCTCGGGCGGCACCGCGATCCTCGGCTTCGCCCTCGGCGCGGTCCTGCTGCGGGAGCTGGGCCCGCAGGGGCTCTTCGTCCTCGCCGCGGCCCTCACCGGCCTCGGGCTGCTGGTGACGGCGGCCACCGTCCGGGAACACTCGATCCGGCTCGTCTCCCGCCCCGGACTGCGCCAGACCTGGGCGACCAACGCCGAGCTCTTCGCCCACCCCAGCCGGCGGGCCCTGCTGGTGAAGCTGTGGGTTCCCAACGGTCTGATCGTCGGCTGCGAGGCGCTGTTCATCGCGTACGACCCGGACCGGGCCGGCACCCTGCTGGCCGCCGGAGCGGCGGGCATGCTGCTCGGGGACCTGATCGTCGGCCGGCTGCTGACCGCCGAACGGCGGCGCCGCTGCGCCTTCGCCCTGCGGCTGCTGCTCGCCGTCCCCTACCTGCTGTTCGTGCTCCACCCGCCCGTCCCGGTCCTGGCCGTGGCGGTGTTCCTCGCCGGTGCCGGGTTCGCCGCCACCCTGCCCCTGCAGGAGCAGCTGCTGGAGCTGACGCCCGGCCCGGTCCGCGGCCAGGTCCAGGGCGTCGAGTCGGCCGGCCGGATGACCTGGCAGGGCCTCGGCGCCGCGCTCGCCGGCGGTCTCGCCCAGGTGCTGGACCCCGGCACCGCGATCACCGCCGTCGCCGCGGTCTCCGTGGCCGTCACCCTTGCCGGCCGGCCGTTCACGGCCCGCGCCGAAGCTCAAATGTTGCTCTGAACCCGGCCCTTCGCGGTTGGCTGCACGGAGCCGGGGCCATGACATCGGCAGAAGCAACGGAAGGGGGGCGAGGGGCATGAAGCCCATGGCACGCCTGGGGGTGGGGATCGGCTGGCGGCCGGAGATCGCGGAGGCGGTCGAGCGGCTGCCGGGACTCGACTGGGTGGAGGTGGTGGCCGAGAACCTGTGTCCCGGCCATCTGCCGGAGTCCCTGCTGCGGTTGCGGGAGCGCGGGGTGACGGTGGTCCCGCACGGGGTCTCGCTGGGTCTCGGCGGTGCGGACCGGCCGGACGGCCGCCGGCTGGCCGATCTCGGCGAGCGGGCGGTGGCCCTGGGGGCCCCGCTGGTCACCGAGCACATCGCCTTCGTCCGCAGCTCGTCGCCGGCGCTGGAGGCCGGGCACCTGCTGCCGGTGCCGCGGACCCGGGACGCGCTGGACGTGCTCTGCGAGAACGTGCGGATCGCCCAGGACGCCCTGCCGGTGCCGCTGGCCCTGGAGAACATCGCCGCGCTGGTGAACTGGCCCGGGGAGGAGCTGACCGAGGGCCGGTTCCTGGCCGAGCTGGTGGAGCGGACCGGCGTCCGACTGCTGATCGACGTGGCCAACCTGCACACGAACCGGGTGAACCGCGGCGAGGACCCGCGCGCCGTGCTCGATGCGCTGCCCGCGGAAGCCCTGGCGTACGTCCATGTGGCCGGCGGCGTGGAACGGGACGGGGTGTGGCACGACACGCACGCACACCCGGTGCCGGCGCAGGTCCTGGACCTGCTGGCCGAACTCCGGGAGCGGGTGGACCCACCGGGCGTCCTGCTGGAGCGCGACGACGACTTCCCACCGGAGCCGGAACTCGCAGCCGAACTCACCGCAATCCGCGCCACGCTGGCCTCCGCGGCCCCAGCCCGGACCACAGCCCCGGCCGCTGGCGCGGCTTCCGACCGGGGTGCGGACCGCGGTGCGGCGGCGGTGTCGGAGGTCGGGGGTGCGCGGGGGCGGGTGGGGGTTGCGCAGACTGCGTTGCTTTCCGCGTTGGTTGCCGGGACCCCGGTGCCGGAGGGGTTCGACCGGCAGCGGGTCGCCGTACAGGCCCGGGCGCTGGTGGCCAAGCGGGCCGATGTGGTGCGCCGGATCGCCCCCGAACTCGTCGGCTTCCTGGGCCCCGAGGCGTTCCGGAAGGAGTTCTTCGGCTACGCCCGGCACCGGCCGATGACCGGCGGCTACCGGCGGGACGCCCTGGACTTCGCCGAGCACCTGCTGGTCCACGGGCTGCCCGCGGACCCGGCCGCCCGGCGCCGGCTCACCCGCTGGTGGCAGGACCGGGTCGGCAGCCGGCCACCGAACCGGCTGAGCCGCTGGGCCGGTCGGCTCGGGCTCGGGCCGCGTCCGCGTCCGCGGAGGGCCGTCGCATGATCGTGGCCTGTGTGCTGCTGCTGTGGCTCGCCGTGCTCGGCTCGACCGGCTGGGCGGCGCTCGGCATCCGGCGGGCCCGGGGCGCGGCCCTGCCCGGACCGGCCCCGCTCGACCTCTCCGAGGCCGCGTTCCTGACCGGCGGCCCCCGCCGGGTGGCCGACGCGGCGCTGGTCTCCCTCTGCTACGACGGCCGGATGATGATCGGCGGGCCGGGCATCGTGCAGGTGCGGACCGGAGCCCGGGGGAACGACCCGGGCGAGCGGGCCGTGCTGGAGGTGTTCGGCAGCGCGGTGAGCGGAGCCCTGCACCCGCTGCGGTCGGCGGCCCAGACCCACCCGGCGGTCCGGGAGACCGGCGAGGGGCTCGCCGCCCGCGGGATGCTGATCACCCCGGGGGCGCTGTCCCGCTGGCGGACCTGGACGGCGGTCCAGGCCATGCTCTGCATCCTGGGCCTGCCCGTGCTCGGGGTCCTGGCGGCCATCGCGCCCGGCCCGGCCGTGGCCGCGCTGCCGGCGCTGCTGCTGGGGGTCGTGGCCGCCGTGGTGCTGGCCGTACAGGCCGGCGGCCGGGCCACGAAGGCAGGCCGGCAGGCGCTGGAGGCCTACCGCAGGGCGTACGGCTCCAGTGCGGACCCGCGGGTGGCGGTGGCGCTGAAGGGGCCGCTCGCGGTGCCCGATCCGCTGCTGCGGACGCAGCTGATCCGGGGCTCGGCGGGTCCCCGGCGCGGGCCCTCCGGCCCCCGCGCCGCGCACGGTGACGGGAGCGCCGGGATGGCGGCGGTGTGGTGCGGAAGCGGCGACGGTGGCGGTGGCGGTGGCGGATCGGCCTGCTCCTCCGGATCGGCCTGCTCCACCGGCTCGAGTTGCGCCAGCAGCTCCGGCGGGTCGAGTTGCGGCGGTTCGTCCAGTTCCTGTTGAACCGACCGTTCCTGATGCCGCGTCACAAAGCCATCACGACCTCTACACCACCCCTGACCAGGGCGCTTGTCATCTTGTAGACATGCGCCCATGTTCTGGGTCCTGTTCCTGCTCGTGGCCTGGGCCGGTGTCCTCGCCGCCGGCGCCCGCCTCCTCCGCGCATCCGCCAAAGCCGTCGAGGTCTCCGAGACCTCTGCCTCCGACCACGGGGAGCTGACCCTCTACGAGGCGGCCTATCTGGCCGGCGGCCCGCACCGGGTCGCCAACCTGACCCTGGTCTCCATGGAGCGCGAGCGCCGGCTGCTGCTGGCCCACACCGGCTGGGCGACCGTGGTCGACCCGGTCGGCCGGGACCCGTTGGAGCGGTCGGTCCTCGGCGCGTTCGGCCCGGAGGGCCAGTCCCCGGTCGCGGCCGTCCGTACCGCCACCGCCGCGGGCGAGGCCGTACGCCGGCTCGCCGAGCGGCTCCGCGCGGCCGGGCTGGCCCTCCCCGAGGGGGCCCGCGCCGGGTTGGGCCACGGGCTCCGGGAGGTGCGCGGCGCCGTCCTGCTGGTGGCCGCGATGGCCACGGCGGCCCTCACGCTGCCAGGCGGGGCCACCGATACCGCGCTGGTCCTCTGCTGGTTCGGGCTGCCGCTCCTGCCGGCCCTGGCCCTCCTGGCCATGGCCCGCCTCGACGCCTCCCACCACTCCCCCTGGGCCTCCCCGGCCGGACAGCGGCTGCTGTCCGGGCTGCGCGCCGGCGACGGCGGCCCGCTCGCCGCCGTCGCCCTGCGCGGAGTGGCCGCGGTCGCCGATCCGGGGCTGCGTGCGGCGCTGTCCTCCGGCGGCCGGGGGATCCTGCCGCGGCAACGGGGTCGATGACGGCGGCACCCGGCGGGGCTGCTGTACTCGGCCGAGACCCAGGGTGATCATCCGATCGACGGAAGATCGAAGGGAGACCCCTGATGCCCGTGATGCGGACTCCGCCCGCCCGTTTCGGAGCCGCAGCCGCGGTGCTCTGCCTGACCCTGTGCGCCCCCGCCCCCACCCCGGCCCACGCCGCCGCTCCCGCGCCCGCGCCCACACACATCGCCGAGGCCGCCGGCACCGAGCGCGCCGCCCGCCGCGCCGCCGCCCGGCCGCTCTCCTTCACCCCCTGCCCCGCGGCCGAGGGACTGCCCGCCCCCGTGGGCTGCGCCCTGCTGCAGGTGCCCCTCGACTACGCCCGCCCCGACGGCCCGCAGATCTCCCTCACCGTCAGCCGGCTGCCCGCCACCGGCCACAAGACCGCCCGCCGCCAGGGCGCGCTGGTCTACAACCCCGGCGGGCCGGGCGCCTCGGGCATGTTCTTCCCGGCGGTCGCCGGACTCCCGGAGTGGCAGCGGATCTCCGCCGCCTACGACCTGGTCGGCTACGCCCCGCGCGGAGTGGGCGGGTCCGCACCGCTGTCCTGCCAACCCCCCGCCGGGTCCGCCCGGGCCCCCCGCCAGGTCCCGGCCGCGCCCTCGGCGGCGTACCGGCACCAGCGCGTGGCGGAGGCCCAAGGCCGTGCGCGGGGCTGCGCCGAGCGGGCGGGCGCGGCCCTGCCGTACTACTCGACCCTGAACAACGCCCGGGACCTGCATGTCCTGCGAGCCGCCCTCGGCGAATCCGGGCTGAGCTTCTTCGGCACCTCATACGGCACCTATTTCGGAGCGGTGTACGCGACCCTCTACCCGGGGCACGTCCGCCGGATGGTGTTCGACTCGCCGGTGGACCCCGACCCGCGGCGGATCTGGTACCGCGGCCTGCTCGACCGGCCGCCGGCCTTCGAACGCCGCTGGTACGACTTCCGGGCCTGGGCGGCCCGGCACCACGCCACCTACGGGCTGGGCGCCACCCCGGCGGCGGTGCGGGCGAGCTACGAGAAGGTGCGCGAGGCGGTGGCGCGCAGGCCGGCCGGCGGGCTGGTCGGCACCGGGGAGCTGACGGACGCCTATCTCCGGGTGACCTACGACGATGCGCTCTGGCCGGTGCGGGCGGCGGCGCTGTCCGCCTTTCTCGCCGGGGACTCGGAACCGCTGGTCGAGCAGGCCGCACCGGATCCAGCGACGGCAGCGACAGCGGAACAGGAGAACGCGAGCGCGGTCTACACCGCGGTGTTGTGCAACGACGCGCCCTGGCCGGCCGATGCGGCCGTCTGGGACCGCGACCACCTGGCGCTGGCGGGCCGGGCGCCCTTCGCGGCCTGGGGCCAGGCCTGGCTGAACCTGCCGTGTGCCTTCTGGCCGGTGTCCCCGCGGCAGCAGCCGGTGGCGGTGGGCGGGCCGGCGGCGGCCCGGCTGCCCCGGACGCTGATCGTGGCGGCGGAGCGGGACGCGGCCACCCCCTACCGGGGGGCGCTGGAGCTCCAGCGGCGGCTGGGCGGCGGCGCCGCACTGGTCACGGAGTGGGGCGCGGGCACCCACGGGGTGGCGGGGGGCCGCAATGCCTGTGTGGACCGGCATGTGGAGCGGTACCTGCTGACCGGCGAGACCGCGGGCCGGCGGGCCGGATGTGCGCCGCATCCGGAGCCCGCACCGGTGTCGTTGGACGGCCGGGCAGCGGCGACCCGGGGGTCGGCGCTGCCTCCTGCCGTCTGAACTTCCGGGCGGGATCTCCGGCTGCGTCGTTTCGGGGGCAGGGCCTCCCGATCCACCGGAGGAGCCACGTGACGGCGTGCTCCCCCGGCCCTTCCCCCCAGGGGAGGTATCAGGCGAGTCCGGCCACCAGATCGGCGACGGACTTGCGGCGTCCGGTGTAGAACGGCACCTCTTCGCGGACGTGCATCCGGGCCTCGGAGGCGCGCAGGTGACGCATCAGGTCGACGATGCGGTGCAGCTCGTCGGCCTCGAAGGCGAGCAGCCACTCGTAGTCGCCGAGCGAGAAGGAGGCCACGGTGTTGGCGCGGACGTCCGGGTAGCCGCGGGCCATCTTGCCGTGGTCGGCGAGCATCCGGCGGCGGTCCTCGTCGGGCAGCAGGTACCAGTCGTAGCTGCGCACGAAGGGGTAGACGCTGACGTAGTCGCGGGCGACCTCGTCGGCCAGGAAGGCCGGGATGTGCGACTTGTTGAACTCGGCGGGGCGGTGCAGCGCCATGTTCGACCACACCGGCTCCAGCGCGCGGCCCAGCCGGGTGCGGCGGAACAGGTTGTAGGCGGTCTGCAGCTCGTCCGAGGTCTCGGCGTGCCACCAGATCATGACGTCGGCGTCGGCGCGCAGGCCGGACAGGTCATAGGTGCCGCGGACGGTGATGTCCTTGGCCGCGAGCTGGTCGAACAGCTCCTGCACCTCGTCGGCGTAACCGGCGCGGTCCTCAGGGAGCACGTCTTTCAGCTTGAAGACGGACCACAGGGTGTAGCGAATGACCTCGTTGAGATCCTTGGCCTTCTTCCCCGCGTTGGGGATCTTCTCCGGTGCAGTCATGTTCCTATTGTCCCTGCCCTGATCAGTGGTCCGTGCCAGGGGTGCCCACTACGGCGGACACCGCGGCGGCGGCGCTCGCGATGCAGGCGGGGACGCCCACGCCGTCGTACGGCGCACCGCAGACCGCGAGGCCGGGGAGGGCGGCGACGGCGGCCCGGATCCGGTCCACCCGGTCCAGGTGACCGACCGGGTACTGGGGCAGTCCGCCGTCCCAGCGGGTGACGGCGGCGGCGACCGGCCGGGCGGCCAGGCCCACGGCCTCGCCGAGGTCGGCGAGGGAGATGTCGACGAGTTCGGCGTCCTCCCGCTCCAGGTCCTTCTCGTCCCCGTGGCGGCCCACCGAGGCGCGCAGCAGGAAGAGACCGGGATCGGCGCCGTTCCAGGCCCACTTGTTGCTGGAGAAGGTGGAGGCCTTGATCGTCCGGCCGTCCACGGGCGGGACGAGGAAGCCGCTGGAGGCACCCGAGGTGATCGCTTCGGGCAGTTCGGAGCGCCGGAAGGCCAGGGTGACCAGGGCCATGGACGCGTACTCGACGGCGCGCAGTTCGGCGGCGGCGGTGGGGGCGGGGCCGGCCAGCAGCCGGGCGGCGGGCCCGGCCGGGGTGGCGAGGATCACCGCGTCCGCTTCAAAGTCGCGGCCGTCTTCCGTCACCACGCGCCAGCCCCGGGGGGTACGGAGCAGCTCGCGGGCGGGGGTTCCGGTCAGGAGGTGGGCGCCGGCGGCCCGGCAGGCCTCGGCGACGGCGAGCGGGAGCCGGCCGATGCCGCCCTCGATGCCGGTGAAGACGGGGCCGGTGGCGGCGGCGCCGATGGCGTGGGTGCGTTCGGCGGCCTCGCGCTGGACGGAGCGGACGGCCTCGGTGAGGGAGGGGTGGGTGCGGATGGCCTGGTGCAGGGCGGGGATCGCGGCGCGCATCGAGATGCGGTAGGCGTCCCCGGCGTACACCCCGCCGAGCAGCGGTTCGACCAGCCGGTCCACGACCTCGCGGCCGAGGCGGGCGGCGACGTACGCGCCGACGGCGACGTCCTCGACCTCCTCGGCGGCCGGGCGGGGCTGCTCGGCCTCGGCGCGGGCCAGGCCTTCGGCGGAGAGGACTCCGGAGGCGGCGAGCGGGCCGAGGTCGCCGGGTACGCCCATGACATGGCCGCCGGGCAGCGGGCGCAGCACCCCGCGGGTCCACAGCCGGGCGGCGGCGGTGGCGGGCGGCTGGAGAGCGTCGCCGAGGCCGACGGCCCGGGCGAGGTCCAGGGCCTCGGGGCGGCGGGCGAGGAGGGACTCGGCGCCGAGGTCGACGGGGGCGCCCGCGAGTTCACCGGTGTACAGCTTGCCGCCGAGCCGCGGGCCGGCTTCCAGGAGGGTCACCCGGGCGCCGGCGGCGAGCAGCCGGTGGGCGGCGGCAAGGCCGGCGATACCGCCGCCGATCACGAGGACATGGCGGGGGCCGGGGCCCGGGCCGCCGGGCTGCCGCACGTCCGCCGGGCCCGTGTCCGGCCTGCTCGTACCGTCCGTGCTCATGTCCGCTTCCTCCATTCGTCCATGGGTCACATCGTCTCAGACGGGCCGTCGGGCCTGCTCCGAGGCCGGACCGTAACCGGTTCGGGACCGGCTCGGGACCGTGGATGCGAAACCGGTGGCGGGAGTCCGTACGTCGAAACGTCAAGATCCGATCGAGCCTGGGGGGCTGTTCCATGACGCGTACGTACGGACACAACAGCAGCAGAAGCCGGTCTGCCGACGGGCGTTCGGCCCGGGTGCTGGTGGCCGCGGCGGCCATCGGGATGCTGGCGCTGACCGGCTGCAGCGCGGCGGACGGCGAGAGCTCCGGCGCCAAGGCCGACCGCGGGGTGGCCGCCCCGCAGGGAGCCGCCGACGCCAAGGCCGGGGAGCAGGCGGCGGGTGCGGGCGCCACCGCCCCGTCGGCGGCACCCGCACCGGCCGCGGGCGCCGCCGGCAAGCCGGTGCAGGTGCGGCAGCACATCATCCGCACCGCGACCCTGGGCATCGAGTCCGAGGACGCCCAGCAGACCCTGGCGGCGGCCCGGTCGGCGGCCGAGGGCGCGGGCGGCTATGTGGGCAACGAGTCCACCCGGCGGAACGAAGCCGGGGCGATGACCTCGACGGTGACCCTGCGGGTACCCGGGGAGAAGTTCGACTCGGTGCTGAGCGCGCTGGAGGGCAGCGGGAAGCTGCTGCACCGCAAGGTGGAGGCGGAGGACGTGACCGAGAAGGTGGTCGACGTCGACAGCCGGGTCCGGTCGCAGCAGGCCAGCGTGGCCCGGGTGCGGGACATGATGGAAAAGGCCTCGGCGCTGGGCGATGTGGTCATGCTGGAGGGGGAGCTGAGCAAGCGTCAGTCCGAGCTGGAGGCGCTGCTGGCCCAGCAGGCGGCGCTGAAGGACCGGACCTCGCTGGGCACGATCACCCTGGAGGTGTCCGGAAAGCCCGCGGAGCCGGCCGAGCAGAAGAAAGAGGAGGACCCGGTCTTCATGGACGCCCTGAAGGGCGGCTGGGACGTGTTCCTCACCGGGCTGAAGTGGCTCACCCTGGTGCTGGGCGCGGTGCTGCCGTTCGCCGTGGCGGGACTGGTCCTGCTGGCGCTGTGGAAGGCGTACCGGCGGTTCCGCCCGGCGGCGGCCCCGGTTCCGATGCGGCGCAGCACCGGCGCCCCGCAGGTGTGGCCGCAGCGGCCCGCAGCACCGGCCGCGCCGTCAGCGCCGGCCGGCGGGACGGACACCCCGGCGGACGTGCAGGACTGAACGCCCGTTCGCGCATAGCGTGTTCCGCGGACGTCGACGGCGGAGGGCGGTACGGGCGATGGCAGCGGAACGACTGGTCGTGGTCGGGGGCGATGCGGCGGGCATGTCCGCCGCATCGCAGGCCCGCCGGCTGAAGGGCCCGGAGGAGCTGGAGATCGTGGCCTTCGAGCGGTCGCACTTCAGCTCCTACTCGGCGTGCGGGATCCCGTACTGGATCGGCGGCCAGGTGGCGGAGCGGGACGCACTGGTCGCCCGGACACCCAAGGAGCACCGGGCGCGGGGCATCGACCTGCGGATGCGGACCGAGGTGGTGGAGCTGGACCTGCCCGGGCGGCGGGTCCGCGCCCGGGACCTGGAGACCGGCTCCGAGTCCTGGACCGGCTACGACCGCCTCGTCCTGGCCACCGGGGCCCGGCCGGTCCGCCCCCGGCTGCCGGGGATCGGGGCGGCCGGGGTGTACGGGGTGCAGACCCTGGACGACGGGCAGCGGCTGCTGGAGTTCCTGGAGCGTACGCAGGGCCGCCGGGCGGTGGTGGTCGGCGCCGGGTACATCGGGGTGGAGATGGCCGAGGCCCTGGTGGGCCGGGGCTTCGAGGTGACGGTCCTGCACCGCGGCGCACAGCCGATGGCCACCCTCGACCCGGACATGGGCGGCCTGGTGCACCGCGCGATGAACGCCATGGGGATCCGTACGGTCGCCGGGGCCGAGGCCACCGCGATCCTGACGGACGGCGACGGCCGGGCCCGGGCGGTGGCCACGGCCTCCGGCGAGGAGTACCCGGCGGACGTGGTGGTCCTCGGCATCGGCGTGGAGCCGCGCACCGCGCTGGCCCGGGCGGCCGGCCTGCCGCTCGGTGACTCGGGCGGCCTGCTGACCGACCTGTCGATGCGGGTCCGCGGCCACGAGGACATCTGGGCGGGCGGGGACTGCGTGGAGGTGCTGGACCTGGTCTCGGGCCGCACCCGGCACATCCCGCTGGGCACGCACGCCAACAAGCACGGCCAGGTGATCGGCTCGGGGGTGGGCGGCGGCTACGCCACCTTCCCGGGGGTGGTCGGCACCGCGGTGAGCAAGGTCTGCGCGCTGGAGATCGCCCGTACCGGACTGCGGGAGAAGGACGCGCGGGCAGTGGGCCTGCGCTTCGTGACCGCCACCATCCGGTCGACGAACACGGCCGGGTACTACCCGGGGGCGGCGGAGATGACGGTGAAGATGCTGGCCGAGCAGCGCACCGGCCGCCTGCTGGGGGTCCAGATCGTGGGCGGCTCGGGCTCGGCGAAGCGGGTGGACATCGCGGCGGTCGCGCTGACCGCCGGCATGACCGTGGACCAGGTGGTCGGCCTCGACCTGGGGTACGCACCGCCGTTCTCCCCGGTCTGGGACCCGATCCTGGTCGCGGCCCGCAAGGCGGTGGCAGCGGTCCGCGTCACCGCGCTGTAGCCCGCCCTGCCCCGGGCCGGGCGCGCCGATATCCTGGGAGCGACCGTCGGGGGCTTTCCACCTGTGGAGGGCAGCACGATGAACCGGCACCGCCGTCTGGCCCTGCTCGCCCCGGCCCTCGCCGCCTCCGTGGCCCTCGCCCCCGCCGTCTGGGCGCCGGGCGCCACGGCAGTAGCGGCGGCACCCACCGGCGCGTCCTGCGCACTGGTGCGCACCGAGCCCGGCATGCAGGACGAGGACACCCGGTTCGCGCTCCGGCTGACCGGATTCCCGCCGGGCCAGGAGGTCGTGGTCGACGGGCCGACGGACTTCCGGGCCAGGGTGGACGCCAAGGGCGCGTTCGAGGAGGACAGCGTCGTGTACGGCCCGTACCGCGTCGGCTTCCGGGAACCCGGGGCGGACCCGCGGATCATCCGGTGCACCGCGCCGCCCGGGCAGGCAGCCGGGTGACGCCGGAGCACGCCGACACCGGTGCGCCCAGGGCTGAACCGGGCGGCACCCGCCGGAACGGCGGTCAGGCGGCGGACGACAGCAGCTCGGTGATCACCCGGCGGGCGGTCGCCGCCATCTCCGGCTTCGACTCGCGGTAGTAGCGGAGCTCCATCAGCGCGATCGACAGCGCCCAGCCCCGGCCGCGCGCCCACATCGCCTCGTCGGCGCCGACCGCCGCCCGGAATCCGTCCCGGGCGGAGGCCGGGAGGATGTACCAGGCGGCGATGGTGTCCACGGCGGGGTCGCCCAGTCCCAGGCAGCCGAAGTCGAGGACGGCGCTCAGCCGCCCCCGCACGGTCAGTACGTTCCCGGGCTGCAGGTCGGCATGGATCCACGCCGGCGGCCGGGTCCAGCCGGGTGCCTCCAGGGCCGCCTCCCACACGGCGGTCGCCCCGGCGGTGTCGAGCTCCTCGTACAGCTCCGCGAGTGCGTTCCGGGTTGCCGCGTCGCGTGCCGCCAGGGGCTCGCTGCGGTAGGCGGCGGGCCCGCCGGCCGGGTCGACCGCCCGCAGGGCGGTGATGAAGCCGGCCAGGTCGGCGGCGAGCGGCCCGGCGTCGGCGGCCGGCTCGGCGTCAGCGGCCGTACTCAACGGGGTCTCCCCCTCCAGCCAGCGGTACACCGACCACGGCCAGGGGTAGCCCTCGGCCGGCTCGCCCCGGCCGAGCGGGACCGGGACCGCCGTCGGCAGCTGCGGCGCGAGCCGGGGCAGCCAGTGGTGCTCGGTGTCCACGTCCACCGCGGCCCCGGCGGTGCGCGGCAGCCGGACCACCATGTCGGTGCCGAGCCGGTACATCACATTGGACGTGCCGCCCGAGGGGACGCCCGTGACGGGCAGCCCGGACCACTGCGGGAACCGGGTCCGGACCAGGCGCCGGACCAGGTCCTCGTCGATCTCGGGCTCGTCCGCGTGCAGCCGCTGCGCCGCCATGCCGCGGCTAGCGGGCCGTCTTGGTGTGGACGTAGTCCACCAGGCGGGTCAGCGCGTCCGGGTCGGTGGTCGGCAGGACCCCGTGGCCCAGGTTGAAGACGTGGCCCTCCAGGCCGGCCGCGGCGGCGAGCACCTCGTCCGTCTTGGCCTCGACCGCCTCCGGGGTGGAGAACAGCACGGCCGGGTCCAGGTTGCCCTGGAGCGCCTTGCCGGGGCCGACCCGGCGGACGGCCTCGTCCAGCGGGACCCGGTAGTCGACGCCCATGACGTCCGCGCCGGCCTCGCCCATCAGGCCGAGCAGCTCGCCCGTGCCCACGCCGAAGTGGATGCGCGGGACTCCGTACGAGGCAACGGACTGCAGGACCTTCGCCGAGGCCGGCATCACCGAGCGGCGGTAGTCCGCCGGGGCGAGGGCGCCGACCCAGGAGTCGAAGAGCTGGACCGCGGACACGCCGGCCTCGATCTGGACCTTCAGGAAGGCGGAGGTGATCTCCGCGAGGCGGTCCAGCAGGTCGGCCCACAGCTGCGGGTCGCCGTACATCAGGGCCTTGGTGTGCTCGTGGTTGCGCGAGGGACCGCCCTCGACGAGGTAGCTCGCGAGGGTGAAAGGCGCACCGGCGAAGCCGATCAACGGCGTGCTGCCGAGTTCACCCGTGAGCATGCCGATGGCCTCGGTGACGTAGGCCACGTCCTCGGGTGTCAGGTCGCGCAGCTGTGCGAGGTCCTCGCGGCGCCGGATCGGCTGGGCGACGACCGGGCCGATGCCCGGCTTGATGTCCAGGTCGATGCCGATGGCCTTGAGCGGGACCACGATGTCGGAGAAGAAGATCGCCGCGTCCACCTTGTGGCGGCGCACCGGCTGCAGGGTGATCTCGGTGACCAGGTCGGGCCGCATGCAGGATTCCAGCATCGCGGTGCCCTCGCGGACCTTGCGGTACTCGGGGAGGGAGCGCCCGGCCTGCCGCATGAACCACACCGGGGTGTGCGGCACCGGCTCGCGCCGGCACGCCTTCAGGAAGGCGGAATCGTACGTCTGACTCGGCTGGCCCTGCGGGCGGTCGTTGGCACTCACGACCCAAATCTTCGCACGTATGTCGAAGTGCCCGCCGCGGCACGGGTGTCCCTGCGCTGAAGGGGGCCTTCTTCCGCCTATCGTTCCCCGCATGGCTGCGGCTCAGGGACGATTTTCAGATGGCGCTGACGGTATGGACAGCGCGAAGGAGACCTCCGTCCCGCTCCCGTTCCGACGGGCGGTCGACGGCTTGAAGAAGGCGCGCCTGCGGCCGGGGATCGAGATCGACCCGACCAGACCGCCGCAACGCCTCGCGCCCCATGCGTACGCGCTGGAGGCGGCGGTGGTGGAGGGGGAGGAGGACCTGGCCGACGGCCGGCTGATCCTGCTCCACGACCCGGCCGGGCACGAGGCATGGCACGGAACGTTTCGGCTGGTGACGCTCGTACGGGCGGAACTGGAGCCGGAAATGGCCGCGGACCCGCTCCTTCCCGAGGTGTGCTGGTCCTGGCTGACGGGGGCCCTGGAGGCCCGCGGGCTGACCTACGGGGAGGCGAGCGGCACCGTGACCCGGGCGAGCTCGCACTACTTCGGCGGGCTCGGGGCGCGGCGTCCGGCGACGCAGATCGAGATCAGAGCCTCGTGGACGCCCCGGGAAGGGGTGGGAGGGGTGCCGGACACGGCCGCCCACCTGTCCGCGTGGTGTGAGTTGCTGTGTCAGATCGCCGGGCTGGAGCCGCTGCCTCCGGCGGATCCGGGTGTGGTGTCGCTGCCGCAGCGGCGCGGTCCGCAGCACCCGTAGCGGTCTGCGGCGCCAAGGGGGGTCCGTTGCGGGCTTCTGATCGCCCCTGATCGATCACCGATCGATCGCGCGTCCGAATTGCCCGAATTGTTACTCACCAAATCGTGATCATTCCCTAAAGCCGGGCGGGTGACGTGCCGAAGGAGTCAGTGACCATCCGCACGGAGCGCACCGGCTTCTTCCCCGAGCCGGTGCCGTCCCGCCACTCCCCCAGGAGGCCTGGTGTCCGTTCTTCTCGAGCAGCCCGCAAGCCTGGTCGCCTACCGCCCGAACAAGCCGACGGCCATGGTCGTCGTCGCCGACCCGCGCGTCCGTTCCACCGTGACCCGCCACCTGTGGGCCCTCGGAGTCCGTGACGTGATCGAGGCATCGTCCATCGCGGAGGCCCGTCCCCGCGTCGGCAACCCGCGCGACATCTGCGTGGCCGACGTCCACCTGCCCGACGGTTCCGGTCTCACCCTGCTCTCCGAGACCCGGGCCGCCGGCTGGCCCAACGGCCTGGCCCTGTCCGCCGCCGACGACATCGGCGCGGTCCGCAACGCCCTCGCGGGCGGAGTCAAGGGCTACGTCGTCACCGGTACGCGTACCAACATCGGGCTGCCCACCCGGCCGGGCGCCGCGCCCATCGGCTCGGCCGCCGCCCGGATGCACCGCCGCCCCCCGGGTGCCCCGAGCCACCCGGGCGGCTACCGCGAGCTCTCCGGCCGCGAGGTCGAGGTCCTGCGCCTCGTCGCGGAGGGCCAGTCCAACAAGGCCATCGGCGTCTCGATGGGCCTGTCCGCCCTGACCGTCAAGTCCCACCTGGCCCGGATCGCCCGCAAGCTGGGCACCGGGGACCGTGCCGGAATGGTCGCCGTGGCCCTCCGGACCGGGATCATCCACTGAGCCCGGCCCGCGGCCCCCGGATAGCCGCCCACATATCCGCCCGCATATCCGCCCGGATAGTCACCCGCATAAACGCACGGACAAACGCCCGGGGTATCCCCGGGAACCCCCCGCCAAACTGCCGTACCTCTACATCGCGCCCGTCGCCGGAACGTTCCGGCGACGGGCGCGTCGTATCCACGGATACCCTTGAGCGGTGACCGACGCCCAAGAGACCGCAGCAGACCTGCGCACCACCACCGGGGGCGGCCCCCCGGACGACGTCGATGTTCCGTCCGATGGGCTGCCGATTCCGCTGCTCGAACCCCGCGAGGGGATTCCTCCGGTGGTCGCCGACCAGGACTCCCTCGCCCGGGTGATCGCGGCCTTCGCCGCGGGCACCGGCCCCGTCGCCGTCGACGCCGAACGTGCCTCCGGATACCGCTACGGGCAGCGCGCCTACCTGGTGCAGCTGCGCCGCGAGGGCGCGGGCTCCGCGCTGATCGATCCGGTGGGCTGCCCCGACCTGTCCGGCCTCGGCGAGGTGCTGGCCGGTACCGAATGGATCCTGCACGCCGCCACTCAGGACCTGCCCTGCCTCCGCGAAATAGGCATGGTTCCGACCACCCTGTTCGACACCGAGCTGGCCGGCCGGCTGGCCGGGTTCCCCCGGGTGGGCCTCGGCGCGATGGTCGAGAGCGTGCTCGGCTACGCGCTGGAGAAGGGGCACTCGGCGGTCGACTGGTCGACCCGCCCGCTGCCCGAGCCCTGGCTGCGGTACGCCGCGCTGGACGTGGAGCTCCTGGTCGACCTGCGGGACGCCCTGGAGAAGGAACTGGACCGGCAGGGCAAGCTGGACTGGGCCCGGCAGGAGTTCGACGCCATCGCCTCGGCCCCGCCCGCCCCGCCCCGCAAGGACCCCTGGCGGCGCACCTCCGGCATGCACAAGGTGCGCCGGCGCCGGCAGATGGCCGTGGTGCGCGAGCTGTGGGAGACCCGGGACCGGATCGCCCAGCGGCGTGACGTGTCCCCGGGCAAGGTGCTGGGCGACGCGGCGATCATCGAGGCCGCCCTCGCCGTTCCGGCCACCGTCCACGCCCTGTCCGCCCTGCCCGGGTACGGACAGCGGATGGGCCGGCGCCAGCTGGACCAGTGGATGGCCGCCGTGGACCGCGCCAGGGCCCTGCCCGAGGCCGAGCTGCCGCAGCCGGGGGCGACGCCCTCGGGCCCGCCGCCGCCGCGCTCCTGGGCGGACAAGGACCCGGCCGCCGCGGCCCGCCTCTCGGCGGCCCGGACCGCCGTCTCGGCCCTGGCCGAGCAGCTGAACCTGCCCCAGGAGAACCTGGTCACCCCGGACACCGTGCGCCGGCTCTGCTGGGAGCCGCCGATGCAGGTCACGGCCGCCTCGGTGGCGGAGGCCCTGACCGAGTTCGGGGCCCGGCCCTGGCAGATCGAACAGGTCACGGTCCCCCTGGTCACGGCCCTGACGGCCGCGGCGGTCTGACCGGCTGCACCCGTACGAAGCCCCCGGCCCCCGGCCGGGGGCTTCGCCGTATCCCCGTCGGGCCGCCCGCGGCCGGTGTGACCTTCGCCGCTCCCGGGGCAGGGGGTGTCCAGTTCGGTTACCCGCAAGTAGCATGACGGGGTGAGCGCGCGCTCAGGAAGATCCGGGCGCGACGCCGCGCAGCAGTGCCACCCCGCACCCTGGAGGAGAGCCATCGTGCCTCGTACCGTCAGGGACGTCGTCTTCGTCGACGGCGTCCGCACCCCGTTCGGCAAGGCGGGCCCGAAGGGCATCTACCACGAGACCCGCGCCGACGACCTCGTCGTGAAGGCGATCCGGGAGCTGCTGCGCCGCAACCCGGACCTCGACCCGAAGAAGATCGACGAGGTTGCCATCGCGGCCACCACGCAGATCGGTGACCAGGGTCTGACGCTGGGCCGCACGGCCGGCATCCTCGCGGGCCTCCCGCAGTCCGTCCCGGGCTACTCCATCGACCGCATGTGCGCCGGCGCGCTGACCGCCGTGACCGCCGTCGCGGGCGGTGTGGCCTTCGGTGCGTACGACGTCGCCATCGCCGGCGGTGTCGAGCACATGGGCCGCCACCCCATGGGCGAGGGCGTGGACCCGAACCCGCGCTTCGTCTCCGAGAAGCTGGTCGACGAGTCCGCCCTGTTCATGGGCATGACCGCGGAGAACCTCCACGACCGCTACCCGGCGATCACCAAGCTCCGCGCCGACGAGTACGCCGTGCGCTCGCAGGAGAAGGCCGCCAAGGCGTACGCCGACGGCAAGATCCAGCAGGACCTGGTCCCGATCTCGGTGCGCAACACCAACGAGGCGGCCGGTGAGACGGGCTGGGGCCTGGTCACCTCCGACGAGCCGATGCGCCCGGGCACCACCCTGGAGAACCTGGCCGGCCTCAAGACGCCGTTCCGCGTCCACGGCCGGGTCACCGCGGGCAACGCCGCCGGTCTCAACGACGGTGCCACCGCCTCGCTCATCGCCTCCGAGGACTTCGCCCGCGAGAACAACCTCCCGGTCAAGATGCGCCTGGTCTCGTACTCCTTCGCGGGTGTCGAGCCCGAGGTGATGGGCTACGGCCCGATCCCGGCCACCGAGAAGGCCCTCGCCCAGGCCGGTCTGACGATCGACGACATCGGCCTGTTCGAGATCAACGAGGCCTTCGCGGTCCAGGTCCTCGCGTTCCTGGAGCACTACGGCATCGCCGACGACGACGCCCGCGTCAACCAGTACGGCGGCGCCATCGCGTTCGGCCACCCGCTCGCCTCCTCCGGCGTCCGCCTGATGACCCAGCTGGCCCGCCAGTTCGAGGAGCAGCCGCACGTCCGCTACGGCCTGACCACCATGTGCGTCGGCTTCGGCATGGGCGCGACGGTCATCTGGGAGAACCCGCACTTCAACACCGAGGGAGACTCCAAGTGAGCACCACCGCTGAGCTCCTGAAGGGCGCGGCCGAGCTGTTCCCGGATGAGGTCGTGACCTCCGCGCACGTCCGCCACCTGGACCTGCCGTACGGCGCCGGGCGCTTCGCGCTCATCACGCTGGACAACGGCTTCGACCACACCAAGCCGACCACCTTCGGTCCGCAGTCCCTCGCCAACCTGAACGCGGCGATCGACCAGGTCGAGCAGGAGGCCCTCGCGGGCTCCATCGTGGGCGCGGGCATCACCGGCAAGCCGTTCATCTTCGCGGTCGGCGCCGACCTCAAGGGCGTCGAGCTGCTGAAGAAGCACGAGGAGGCCCTGGCCATCGGCAAGGGCGGCCACGACGTCTTCAAGCGTCTCGCCGCGCTCGCCGTCCCCACCTTCGCGTACTACAACGGCGCGGCGATGGGCGGCGGTGTCGAGGTCGGCCTGCACTGCACCTACCGCACCGTCTCCAAGGCCATCCCGGCCTTCTCCCTGCCCGAGGTCTTCCTCGGTCTGGTCCCCGGCTGGGGCGGCTGCACCATCCTGCCGAACCTGATCGGCGCCGAGCGCGCGGTCTCGGTGATCATCGAGAACTCGCTCAACCAGAACAAGCAGCTGCGCGGCAAGCAGGTCTTCGACCTGGGCATCGCCGACGCGCTGTTCGAGGGCGCGGACTTCCTGGAGCAGTCGCTCCTGTGGACCGCGAACGTCCTGAACGGCACCACCGAGGTCGTCCGCGCCGAGATCGACCGCGCCGAGGGCTGGGACGCGGCCGTCGCCAAGGGCCGCGCCATCGCGGACTCCAAGGTGCACGGCGCCGCTCCGGCCGCCTACCGCGCCCTGGACATCATCGCCGCCTCCAAGGACGGCGACCTCCAGGCCGGCTTCGACGCCGAGGACACCGCGCTCGCGGACCTCATCATGGGCGGCGAACTGCGCTCGGGCATCTACGCCTTCAACCTGGTCCAGAAGCGCGGCAAGCGCCCGGCCGGTGCCCCGGACAAGTCCCTGGCCCGTCCGGTCACCAAGGTCGGCGTGGTCGGCGCGGGCCTGATGGCCTCGCAGCTGGCGCTGCTCTTCCTGCGCCGCCTGGAGGTGCCGGTGGTCCTCACCGACATCGACCAGGAGCGCGTGGACAAGGGTGTGGGCTACGTCCACGCCGAGATCGAGAAGCTGCTCGGCAAGGGCCGCATCAACCAGGACAAGGCCAACCGCCTCAAGGCCCTGGTGACCGGTGTCCTGGACAAGGCCGAGGGCTTCGCGGACGCGGACTTCATCATCGAAGCCGTGTTCGAGGAGATGTCCGTCAAGCAGAAGGTGTTCGCGGAGGTCGAGGCGGTCGCCCCGGCGCACGCGATCCTCGCCACCAACACCTCCTCGCTGTCGGTGTCGGAGATGGCCTCCAAGCTCCAGCACCCGGAGCGCGTGGTCGGCTTCCACTTCTTCAACCCGGTCGCGATCCTCCCGCTGCTGGAGATCGTCCGCGGTGAGCAGACCGACGACGCCTCGCTGGCCACGGCCTTCGGTGTCGCCAAGAAGCTGAAGAAGACCGCGGTCCTCACCAAGGACGCCCCGGCGTTCGTCGTGAACCGCATCCTGACCCGCTTCATGGGCGAGATCCAGAACGTCATCGACGAGGGCACCCCGGTGGTCACGGCGGAGAAGGCCATCGAGCCGCTCGGCCTGCCGATGTCCCCGCTGGTGCTGCTGGAGCTGGTCGGCCCGGCGATCGGTCTGCATGTGTCCGAGACCCTGAACCGCGCCTTCCCGGAGCGCTTCACCGTCTCCCCCAACCTCAAGCGCGTCGTCGAGGCCGGCAAGCGCGGCTTCTACGTCTACACCGCCGAGAACGGCTTCAAGCCGGAGCTCGACCCCGAGGTCGCCGCGCTCCTGGTCCAGGGCGACTCCGTCCTGACCGAGGAGCAGGTGCGGGACCGCGTCCTGGACGCGGTGGCGCAGGAGATCGGCCTGATGCTGGAGGAGGGTGTCGTGGCCGAGGCCCAGGACATCGACCTCTGCCTGATCACGGGCGCCGGCTGGCCCTTCCACCTGGGCGGCGTCACGCCGTACCTGGACCGCGAGGGCGTTTCGGAGCGCGTGAACGGCAAGAAGTTCCTCGCCCCGGGCGTCGCGAGCGTCCCGGCGTAACGTACGCAGGACAGATACGGCGAAGCCCCTCCGCACCCGGTGCGGAGGGGCTTCGCCGTGTTGTGGGGCCGGTCAGCGGCGGAGGAAGCGCTTGCCCTTGACCAGCCGCTCGGCGGCGGGCGAGTTCGGGTTGATCCGCAGCGCCTCCCGGCCGGCCAGCTGCCGCAGCTCGGTGCCCCGCTTGCCCATCCGGACGGCGGTTTCGCCGATCCGCAGCCAGGTCAGGGCCCGTTCGCTGCCCTCGGCGCTCTTGACCGCCTTCCGAAGGTGCCCCTCGGCCAGGTCCAGCTCGCCGCTGCGGATGCGCAGTTGGGCCATGCCGATCAGGACGTCGAAGTGCTCGCGCTCGGCGAGCAGTTTCGTACCGACCTGCAGGGCGCCCTCGTCGTCGCCGTCTTCCAGGAGGGAGGTGAACCCGGCGAGGGAGATCTCGGTGACCGGAACCTCGAACTGCATGCCCTGGGAGGGGACGGACCGCATCCGGCGCCCGCGCAGGGTCTTCTTCGTCGGCGGACCCGGCAGTTCCAGCTTGTCCCGGGTCTTGTCGTTGAAGTGCATGCCCAGCTCGGGGCGCTGCTCCCACACCGGTACGGCTGCGGCGATGTACTGCTCGGCGACCGGGCGGAGGAAGGAATACCGCTTGGGCTGCATACAGAACCCGACGGTGGAGACGTACGCGGCCAGTTCGCCCGTCACATAGGCGGCGTCCATGATGCGGTCGCCCATCCCGTTGCCCGGGGCCTCGAGGTCGGGCAGCAGGGCGTGGGTGATGGTGACGGGGATGCGGTTGCTGTTCTCGTACGGCCGCATCCGCCGGATGACCTCCAGCGCGCCGATCTGGCCGACCGGGATCCCGTACAGCGCACGGGCGGTGAACAGGCCGGTGGAGAAGCAGCCGATGACGGAACGGGGCTTCAGGTACTCGAAGATGGTCTCGGCCAGGACGGGGGCGTCGACCACCAGGAAGTCCACGCCGGCCTGTTGTGCCGCCAGGGCGAGGGTGTCGGCCAGGTTGGACGGGGCGCTGGGGTGCGGTTTGAAGATGACCGAGCGGAAGCCCATGCCCACGGCGGACTCGAACATCCGCAGGTGGAGCTGCTCCTCTTCTTCCTCCGAGAGGATGTTGAGGGCGGAGAGGTACTGGCCCAGCAGGACGGCGGTTTCCTGACCGCGTTGCAGCATGTGCGGGGGGATCGCGGCGTCGAGCAGCGGGCGGCACTCCCGGGTGAGCTCCGACATGAGTCCGAGCACGGCGCGGGTGTCCACGGGCTGCGAGGGGATCCGGTACTCCGTCAGGAGCATCGGGACCAGCTGCGGGATGAGGTCCAGGTAGAGCACCCGGGAGATCCGGGCGTGGATGTCGCGGTGCAGGTCGTTGCGGGTGGGGCCGTAGCTCATCACCCCGTCCGCGTAGACGGTGACCGTGGCGTCGGAGAAGATCTGGCAGAGCGTCTGGGCCGGCTTGACCTGGATGGACTCGACGATGAGCTCGAGCGGGCCGGGGGCGAGGCGGATCTTCTCCCCGAGCATGGTGCGCCAGAGCAGGAGGTCCTCGCCCCGGGGGCCCCACATCGACGGGTGGTACGGGGCGATGAGCTCGTTCCAGTACACGATCCGGGTGAAGCGGGACACCACGGAGTTGGCTCCGTGCATCCGGTGGAGCGGAGTCGATACTTCCGGGATGTCCACGTTGTTGCACACGAGCAGGATGCGCTCGCGCCCGCCCGGCGGCCCGAACTGGCCGGCGTCGATGGCGGCGGCCACCGTCATCGCACCGTAGAGGGTCGAAGCAGCAAATATCTGTGTCATTACGCGGCAACACCCAGCACGGTCGACAGGAGCGATCGCAGCATCTTCACCCGGCGCGCATCCATGCCGGCCAGGGTCCCCTCGAGCACGTCCTGGGGGCACTCCATCAGGGCCCGGGCGCTGCGCTCCATGAGCAGCGAGCGGGTGTACTCGTCGTAGGTGTCGGCGCGGTCGAGGTGGATGCAGATCATCGCGCAGAGCGTGCGCATCGCCTTGAACGACAGTTCATATCCGCGCGGATGCCCGGCGATCTCCTGGAACACCTTCTGGTAACACACGATGAAATCGAGCTGGCGCTCGTCGGGAATCTTGGTGAGCGAGCCGGCGACATCACGGCGGTAGAAGATGCCGTGCAGATCGACGACACCGAAAGAACGGGCCCGCAGATGCAGGCGCCACATCCAGTGGCGGTCCTCGGCCGTGCGGAGGGTCTCATCGAAGAACAGGCCGTCGAAGGAGAGCAGGCGCTCGCGGTCGTAGATTCCGGCCCACACGAGCGGGTAGTCGACGATGGACGAGGCATCGACCGGAAGGATATAGTCCGCAGGGTCCAGCTGCATGGCCCGCGGAGAGACCGGACATTTGGCGATCTCGCGCTTCTTGCCGAAGACCTTGACGTGTCCGGTGCGTATGAAGTCGACGCCCGACTGGCCCATCCAGCTCACCAGTTGCGCGAGATATCCGGGGCCGTACCAGTCGTCCCCGTCGAGGAACGTGACATAGCGCCCGCGCGCAGCGGCGAGTCCCCGGTTACGGGTGGCCGATATCCCCATGTTCTGCGGATTCGGTATCAGGACCGCACCCGGAATGGCCGGCAGCATCTGCTGGATGATCTCCAAGGTCCCATCCGTGGAGCAGTCGTCCACGATGATGAACTCGAAGTCTTCTCTCGCATTCAGCGCCAGAGACTTAAGTGTCGTCCGACAGTAGTCGCGGACATTGCACATTGGAACAATCACCGACAACGTGACCATCAGTAACACTCACCTTCTTCCATTCACAGATGCACCCCCGCGGGACTGCGCCGGCGCAGTCGCCGAGCACACGTCGGGCCCACGCACCAGTAAGCCCGCCGAACATCATGACAGAACCACTCGGATCCCCTTCCGATTCCGGGGCGTGTGACACACCACTCCACCGACTTGTAAAGGTTCGGTCAGGATGTACAGTGATCCGGACTGCGGGGCTATCCGGACCAGAACCTCTGTGCTGGGGGCGCGAGGGCCGGGGGCAGTTGGGGGCGAATCGGAAGTTTTCGCACACAGATTCAGCTGAGGAGCCACGTCCGCTTTCCACAACGAGCCGGGAGTCACAGTGCGCATCCACGTACTCGCTGACTCCGACACCCGTTGGAAATGGGGGGCGGGCCTCGCCATCGGCATGGCTCCGCACGGGCAGGTCCACGCACACATGCTGCGCGGGCGCAGCACCCCCACGGCCCGTCAGCTCGCCGAGGTCGGCATCACACCCGCCTCCATCTCCGAGTCCACGCTCCCCGAGTTCGCCGCGGCGCCGGAGCTGGACGACGCGGACGTGATCATCCTCGGCACGGTGGGCGGAGCGACCCACGCCGCTTTGCACGCGCTGGCCTATCGTTTCCAAGGGCAATGGCATCGCCCCATTCTGATGACCGGTTATGTCGGTGTCGTCTACGAGAAGGTGACGGACGGCCTGCTGCTGCGCGCCGGCGCCGACATCGTGCTGGCCAACAGCCCCTTCGACGCCCGCCGATTCCGTGAGACATACGTACCGCTGGGAATTCCCGGATCGAGCATCGTGCAGACCGCTCTGCCCTTCCTCGACCACCGGCCGTACGATATGAACCGGACCAATGCCCAGCACCCTTACACCCTGTGTTTCGCGGTACAGCCCTCGGTCCCCGGAGACCGAAAGGGCCGCACCTATATGCTGCGCCGCGCAATCGAACATGCGCGGCTCCGTCCGGGGCGTGATGTGCTCATCAAACTCCGCAGCAAGCCGGGCGAAGCGACCACGCATGTGGAAGCGCACCATTACCAGGTGCTGGCGGAAGAGATGGAAGAATCCCTGCCGCCCAATCTGCATTTCGTGTACGGCAACATGTCCGACACCCTCGACCGGACCGACCTCCTGGTGACGGTGAGTTCGACGGCTGCTCTGGAATCGATGCACCGCGGAATGCCGACCGCCATTCTGGCCGATCTCGGGGTCCGGGAAATCCACGGCAACCACTATTTCGTGGGCTCCGGCTGTGTCACCGACTGGGAGGCAATCGACCAGGGTGCCGCGCCGATGGCCCACGAATCCTGGACCCACGACCAGGGCATCCGCGCCACCGATCCGTTCGGGGAACTCCGGGCCCGGGTCGCGGAGCTGGGCAGTGCGCCGCTCCCGCCCATCACCCCGTACTACACCGCCGGCAGTGCGCCGGACTACGTCGGCACGCTGCTCGGCCGGCGCGGCCTGAACCTCGACGGGTCTCCGGGGCAGATGCCGGGAGCCCGGTCCAGCAGTGCGATGCGCCGCACCTCGCGCCGTGTCATGAAGGGCGCCTACCAGTTCGGCGTCCAGCGGGTGGCACCGAAGATCCAGCAATGGGGCGGCGTGTAGCCCGTGCCCCAGTGCCAGTCCAGTCACCCGCTTCGTCCTCACCCTTCCTTGGAGACCTTTGTGAACACGGCCGTCCGGCAGGCCTCGTCCGCCGTCACCGCTGTCATCCCCGCCCGCGGCGGGTCCAAGGGCATACCCGGAAAGAACGTCACGCCGATCGGCGGCGTCCCGCTGATCACCCGGGCCGTCCGCGCCTGCCTGGCCGCCGAGCACGTCACCCGCACCGTGGTGACCACGGACGACCCGGTCATCGCCGAGGCCGCCCGCGCGGCCGGTGCCGAGGTGGTCGACCGCCCGGCCGAGCTCGCCGCCGACCGGTCCTCCAGCGAATCGGCTCTGCTGCACGCGCTGGACACCCTGGAGGAACGGCACGGCGAGCCCGTCGGGGTGCTGGTCTTCGTCCAGTGCACCAGCCCGTTCATCACCACCGAAGAGGTGGACGAGACGGTCCTGGCCATCACCCGCGACGGCGCCGACTCGGCCTTCACCGCGGTGCCGTTCCACGGTTTCGTCTGGCGCACCGAGCCGGACGGGGCTCCGGCGGGCCACAGCGCCGACGGGGTCAACCACGACAAGGCCGTCCGCCAGCGCCGCCAGGACCGGCACCCGGAGTACCTGGAGACCGGCACCGTCTACGCGATGCGCGCCGAGGGCTTCCGCGAGCACGGCCACCGCTTCTTCGGCCGGACCCAGCTGGTCCCCACCGCCCCCGAGCGGGCCATCGAGATCGACGAGCCCGGCGACCTCGACCGGGCCCGCGCCCTGGCCCCGCTGCTGGACGCGGCGGAGCTGCCGGGCCGCGCCGATGTCGACGCCGTGGTCCTCGACTTCGACGGCACCCAGACCGACGACCGCGTCTGGGTCGACGAGACCGGCCGCGAGATGGTCGCCGCCCACCGCGGCGACGGCATGGGCATCGCCCGGCTCCGCAAGGCCGGCATCCCGGTGTTCATCCTGTCCAGCGAAACCAACCCGGTCGTCGCCGCCCGGGCGAACAAGCTCAAGGTCGAGGTCGTCCACGGGGTGGAGACCAAGGACGTCGAGCTGGCCAAGTGGTTCCGCGGGGCCGGGATCGACCCCGACCGCATCGTCTACGTCGGCAACGACGTGAACGACCTCCCCTGCTTCGAGCTCGTCGGCTGGCCGGTGGCGGTGGGCGACGCCCACCGCGCGGTCCGCGAACGCGCTCGTATCGTCACGTCGGCCCATGGAGGGCACGGCGCCGTGCGAGAAATCGCCGAATGGATCCTTGGAAAGGAACTCTGAACAGTGGTGCACAGCAACCGCATCCGCCAGGTCGGCAACAAGCAGGTGGGCCCGGGGCTGCCCACCTACGTGATCGGTGAGATCGGCATCAACCACAACGGCGACCTGGCCAACGCCATCGCCCTCATAGACGCCGCCGCCGAGGCCGGCTGCGACGCCGTGAAGTTCCAGAAGCGCACCCCGGAGATCTGCACTCCGCGCGACCAGTGGGACATCGAGCGCGACACCCCCTGGGGCCGGATGACCTACATCGACTACCGCCACCGCGTGGAGTTCGGCGAGGACGAGTACCGCGCCATAGACGAGCACTGCAAGAAGCGCGGCATCAGTTGGTTCGCCTCCCCGTGGGACACCGAGGCCGTCACCTTCCTCGAGAAGTTCGACGTCCCGTGCCACAAGGTGGCCTCGGCCTCCCTCACGGACGACGAGCTGCTGCGCGCCCTGCGCGCCACCGGCAAGCCGGTCATCCTCTCCACCGGCATGTCCACCCCGGAGCAGATCCGCCACGCGGTCGAGGTCCTGGGCAGCGAGAACACCATCCTGCTGCACGCCACCTCCACCTACCCGGCGGTGACCGAGGAGCTCAACCTGCGCGTCATCCACGCGCTGGAGGCCGCGTACCCGAACATCCCGATCGGCTACTCCGGCCACGAGATCGGCCTGCAGACCACCGTCGCCGCCGTCGCCATGGGCGCCACCGTGGTCGAGCGCCACATCACCCTCGACCGCGCCATGTGGGGCTCCGACCAGGCCGCCTCCGTGGAGCCGGGCGGCCTGCAGCGCCTCGTCCGTGACATCCGTGTCATCGAGGAGGCCAAGGGCGACGGCATCAAGAAGGTCTACGAGTCGGAGCTCGGCCCGATGAAGAAGCTCCGCCGCGTTCAGGGCGTCGTGGCGGGTAAGTGACGAACCGTCGATGACTGAGACCCTCGCCCTGGTGGAGAGCCCTGCTCAACTGCTCAACGTTCTCGAGTGGGCCCATGTCCACCCGGGCGAGGCGTCTTCCCTCAGCATCGCCATCCTGCAGCCCACCGACCGCCACTCCCGTGAGCAGGTGCGGCGGCTGTGCAAGTTCGCGTCCCAGGCCAGGCTGGTCTGGCGGCGCTATGAGGTGCGGTCCGGCTCGGTGAGCCGGGCCCACACCCTGCTCCGGCTCGGCCGTTCCGTCTCCGCTGCCGAGCGCCTGGTGATCGGCGACCTGTTCTCCCGTACCGTGCAGGCCCTGCTGCCCTTCTCCAAGGCGCGCGAGGTGGTGGTCGTCGACGACGGCACCGCCACCACCGAGCTGGTGGCCCTGCTGACGCAGGGCCAGAACCTGAGCCGCTGGCACCAGGGCGATGCGCCCAAGAAGTCCGACGGCAAGGGCAGTTCGGTCGGCCGCTGGCTGTCCCGGGACACTCTGGAGCTGTTCGCGTTCTTCACCTGCATGCCGGTGAGCCCGCCACCCGGCGCCGTGGTGGTGCCCAACGAGTACCGCTGGATCCGGGAGACCTTCGGCCCGGTCCGGGTCCGCGGCGGCGCCGATCTGGCCGGCACCTCACTGGTGGAGACGGGCATCATCGACCAGCAGCGCTATCTGGAGGCGATCGGCTGGATCGCCCGGTCCCGCGGCGCCTGGCGCTATCTGGCGCACCGCCGCGAAAGCCCGGAGAAACTACGGGAGATCGCCGATGCCACCGGTATGGAGATCCTCCACCCCGAACTTCCCATGGAGGTCATGGCGCGGGTGGAGCCCATCGGGCACACCGTCCTGACCTTCGCCTCCACCATCGCCTACACGCTGCCGATCGTCCTGCAGAACTCCCCGGTCCGGGTGGAGCTCTGCGAGATCGACGACGCGTGGATCACCGAGGGCACCGCGGCCCGTTCGGTGGACTTCCTCCGGAAGATCTCCACCCTCGCCGTGGACCGGCACGGCCTGGCGAAGGTCCCGCCGCAGTCGCGGGGCCGGCAGGCGCAGCCCCGGCAACTGCCCCCGCCGCAGCGGTACGGGCTGCCCGGGGTGCCCGGCCAGCACGGTCCGTACGGGTCACCCGAGCCGTACTGAGCCCGCCGGGCCGCGGGACGGGGGTGTCAGAACCGCATCCAACGGCCCAGCGACAGGCCCATGTTGTCCTTCTGCCGGGTCACCAGCAGCTCGCCCGCCACGCTGACCGCGGCGATCACGATCCTGCCGCGCGCATCGACGGTCAGGCCGGGCGAGCCCACCGCCTCCTCGCCGGTCTCGGTCCACCACAGGCCGGCCGCCTCGTTCTCGGTCGGATAGGCGGCCAGCGCCGTACGGCCGTTCAGACCCCGGTAGGCGAGGATCGTGCAGTCGTAGCCGTCGACGAAGGCCCGGGTGCCGGCGACCGCGCCGTGTGCGGGTCCGCCGCCGAGCGCCATCACGCCGACTCCGGCGCGGTAGGCGCAGACGCCGCGGCCGTCGGCGGCGTGCCAGTAGTACGTGACCCGGTCAGGGGCCGTCTCCACACCGCAGCCGGAGGCCGGTTGGGCGAGGAAGGGCAGGTCCTCGGCCTTGTCGACGGAGCCGCCCGGCTCGGACTGGGTCCACAGGCTCACCCGCTTCTCGGCCGGGGCGATGAGGGAGACCCGGCCGCCGAACGTGGCGAACCCGGTGGAGCCGTCAAGGGTTCCACTGCCCTTGATGTCGGCCCACTTGTTCCACTTGCCCTTGTTGTCCTGCCGGCGGGAGTGGACGCCCTTGCCGAAGTTCCGTACGAAGACGTGGAGTCCGCCGTGCACATCGACGGCCGCGCTCGGGGCGCCCGCAGTGCGGGCCATGTCCTCGTTCTGGTAGAGGCTGCCCAGCGAGGCCCAGGGGCCCAGCGGCCGGCCCGTCTGGTACTGCATGGCGTGATGGAAGGTGATCTGCTCCCGGCCGTCCACGACCCGGCTGCGCCGACCGACGAAGTGCACATAGCCGTCCTGGCCTTGGGCCAGGCAGAGGTGGGTCAGGTCGGGGGCCGGGAAGAAGTCGGGGCCGGTCCATTCGGGGCCGCCGGGCTCGCTCTCGGTCCAGCGCACCAGCCCGCCCTCGGCCATCGCGTATGCGCTCAACCGGCCGTCCTTGCCCGCGAGGACCCAGGATCCGGAGGCCGGGCCCAGCGCGGCAGCGCCCCGGTCGTGCACCGCGTCCGCCTGGGACGCGCCGGCCACCTGCTTGTGGGACCTGCGCGCGGATCGCGTAGCCATGAACCGAAGCAGCCTTCCCACATCATGATTCGAACGGAGTTGAGCATACCCCGGCGCCTTACTCGCTCAAGAGTGCGCTTATGTTATAGGCCGCGTGACTTCTCTCATCAGTGCGGAAGGACCGGTCCCCGGGAATGACTGCAGACACTTCAGGTTCGACGACTCCGCCGGCGGGACGCGCCGCGCGGCGCCGGAGCGCCACCCGCACGCGTACCCGGGGCCAGAAGATCCGCCGGGTCCTGCTGTGGAGCCTGCTGGCCGTGGTGGTCGCGCTCGGCGGCGGCGCCTGGTGGACGTACAGCCACCTCAACGGCAACATCCAGAGCGTGGACCTGGACCAGGCGATCGGCGACAACCGCCCGCAGAAGGTCGTGGAGGGCGCCCAGAACGTCCTGGTCATCGGCTCCGATTCGCGCGCCGGGGAGAACTCCGACCTCGACGGCGGAAGCACGGTGGCGGGCGCCCGCTCGGACACCACGCTGCTGATCCACATACCCGCGGGCCGGTCCAAGGCCACCGCGGTCAGCATTCCGCGCGACACCCTGATCACCCGGCCCGACTGCAAGGACGAGAAGGGCAAGACCATCCCGGGCCAGAAGCGGGCCATGATGAACAGCGTCTACGCCCTGGCCGGTCCCGCCTGTGTGGTGAACACGGTGGAGCAGATGTCCGGGGTCCGCGTGGACCACTTCGTCGAGGTGGACTTCGCCGGCTTCAAGAACCTGGTCGACGCCCTCGGCGGGGTCACCGTCAAGCTGGACAAGCCCATCAACGGCTCCAAGGGCGGCATCAAGCTGGACGCCGGCGAGCACAAGCTCAACGGCACCGACTCGCTGAAGTTCGTCCGCACCCGCAAGGGCTACGCCGACGGCAGCGACCTCGGCCGCATCGGTCTGCAGCAGAAGTTCATGACCGCGATGCTGTCGGAGATCAAGAAGCAGGACGCCCTGGGCAACCCGGCCCGGCTCTACAAGCTGGCCGACGCCGGCACCAAGTCGCTGACCACCGACTCCGAACTGGCCTCGCTCACCAAGCTCTCCGACTTCGCCAAGAGCATGAAGGGCGTCGACCCGGAGACGATGGAGACCATCATGCTCCCGGTGGCGTACGACAAGATCGACCCGAACCGGGTGATCGCGGCCGAGCCGAACGCCACCCAGCTGTGGGAGGCCCTGCGCAAGGACGAGAAGATCCCCGCCTCCGCGAAGAAGTCCCCGGCCAAGGCCGGCTGACCTCCCGCCGCCGCGCGCACCGGACGGCCGGGCCCCGCTCCTGGGGGCCCGGCCGTTGTCGTATGACCGTATGGCCGTATGACCGGGGAGTACTACGACGGGACCTTGGGGACGTCCCCGCGGGGCCCTTCGAGCCCCAGGCCCAGCCGGCTGTGCCGGCGGCCGTACGCGTAGTAGACGACGATGCCGATGACCATCCAGATCGCGAACCGCAGCCAGGTGTCGGCCGGCAGGTTGAGCATCAGCCACAGGGAGGCCGCAATCGAGATGATCGGGAGCACCGGCACCCACGGGGTGCGGAAGGAGCGGTGCAGGTCCGGGCGGGACCGGCGCAGGATGATCACGCCGAGTGCGACGACCACGAAGGCGAACAGGGTGCCGATGTTCACCAGCTCCGCGAGCTTCTCCAGGCTGGTGAAGCCGGCGAGGAAGGCGATGGCCACGCCGAGCACGACGGTCGCCCGGTAGGGAGTGCGGAACTTCGGGTGGGTGACGGAGAAGAAGCGCGGCAGCAGGCCGTCGCGGCTCATCGCGAAGAACACCCGGGTCTGGCCGAGCAGCAGGATCATGCTGACCGTGATCAGGCCGACGGCGGCGCCGAGACTGATGGCACCGGCGAAGAACGGCTGATTCACGGACTTGAAGGCCTCGGCGAGCGGGGCGGTCGGCGACATCTGCGTGTAGTGCTGCATGCCGGTGACGACCAGGGTCACCACCACGTAGAGCACGGTGCAGATGAGCAGCGAGCCCAGGATGCCGCGCGGCATGTCCCGCTGAGGGTTCTTGGTCTCCTCGGCGGCGGTGGCCACGACGTCGAAGCCGATGAAGGCGAAGAACACCAGCGAGGCCGCGGTGAAGATGCCCATGATGCCGAAGTTGGTGGGTTCGTAGCCGAAGAGGAGCTGGACCAGTGGCGCGTGCCAGCCGCTGGTGCCCTCGGGCTGCGGCTGGGCCGGCGGGATGAACGGCGAGTAGTTGTCGGCCTTGATGAAGAACAGGCCGGCGACGATGACCAGCAGCACCACGGTGACCTTGATGGCGACCACGATCGCGGTGATCCGGGCCGAGAGCTTCGTCCCGACGACCAGGATTGCGGTCAGCGCCAGGACCAGGAGGAAGGCCAGCAGGTCGAAGGATCCGCCCGCATCGGGTCCGGAGATGGCGGTGGGCAGCTGCCAGCCGAGGTTGGTGTCCATCAGGTGGCGTACGTACCCGGACCAGCCGACCGCGACCACCGCGGTGCCGAGCGCGAACTCCAATACCAGGTCCCAGCCGATGATCCAGGCGGGCAGCTCGCCGATCGAGGCGTAGCTGAAGGTGTACGCCGATCCGGCCACCGGCACCGTCGAGGCGAACTCGGCGTAGCAGAGGGCCGCGAGGGCGCAGACGACACCCGCGGCCACGAAGGACAGGGCGGTGGCGGGTCCGGCGTTGTTCCGGGCCGCGATGCCCGTCAGCACGAAGATGCCGGTGCCGATGATGACGCCGACACCGAAGATCGTGAGGTCCCAGGCGGAGAGGGACTTCCGCAACTGGTGCTCGGGCTCTTCCGTGTCGCGGATGGACTGTTCCACCGATTTCGTACGGAAGGGACTGTTCAGATTCGCACTCACGGGCACACCTCCGAACGGGCCCCCACAGCGTGAGGGGGGCCGGCGCGCGAACGGGCCGGACAAATCACCCATTCAAGGATGATCCTCCCGGCCGGAGACCTGCAACAGGAAGGACCTCCATCGGCCGTCATCCGCACGGCCGCGCACCGCATGCCGCGGGGCGCCCGGGGGGCCAGGCTGCGGGCAAGGCCGCCATCTCCGCACAGACGAGGACCGAGCCATGTCCCACCACCGGCGCCACCGGCGCATCGGCGTCATCACCGGGTCGGCACTGCTGCTGCTGACCGCCACGGCCTGCTCGGGCCTGGGCAGGACCACCGTCGGCACCCTCGCCTTCCGCGCCCACGACTCGCCCGTCGAGCTGGTCTACTCGAACACCCTGGTCCAGGGCTGCCACCGGATCGCCCTCCCCCGCGGCGCCGCCCACGTGCACAACAACACCCTGGTCGACATCGTGCTGTACCGGACGGAGAACTGCCGGAAGACCGACAAGGCCGACGGGATCTACGTCGCCACCAGCCTGTCGAACGTGACGGCCCCCCACAGCCTGCCCTGGCGCAGCTTCACCGTCGTCGGCAGCTGACCGGCGCAAAACGAAGGCGCGGCCGGGACCCGTCGGAACGGGTCCCGGCCGCGCCTGTTCGTACGCTTAGGCCGACTAGTCGACGGCGGCGGCCGGCTCGGTGTCGTAGCGGCCGTCCAGCTTGGCGACCAGGCCGGTGACCTGACGGGCGATGTCCGGGGCGGTCAGCCCGATCTCGGCCAGGATCTCCTTGCGGAGGGCGTGGTCGAGGAAGCGCTGCGGAATGCCGAAGTCGCGCAGCGGTACGTCGACCCCCGCGTCCCGCAGGGCCTGCGAGACGGCCGCGCCCACGCCGCCGGTACGACCGTTGTCCTCGACGGTGACGACCACCCGGTGGCGGTCGGCCAGCGGGGCGAGCGCCTCGTCCACCGGCTTGACCCAGCGCGGGTCGACCACGGTGGCGGAGATGCCCTGCTTGTCGAGCAGGTCGGCGATCTCCAGGCACATCGGGGCGAGCGCGCCGACCGAGACGATCAGCACGTCCGGCTGCCGGACCTCGGGGGCCGGGGCGCGGAGCAGGTCCATGCCGCCGATCCGGCCGATGGCGGGCACGGCCGGGCCGACCACGCCCTTGGAGAAGCGGACCACGGTCGGCGCGTCCTCGACCTCGACGGCCTCGCGGAGCTGGGCGCGCAGCTGCTCGGCGTCGCGCGGGGCGGCCAGCCGCAGGCCGGGGACGACCTGGAGGATGGACATGTCCCACATGCCGTTGTGGGAGGCGCCGTCGTCGCCGGTGACCCCGGCCCGGTCCAGGACGAAGGTGACCCCGCACTTGTGCAGGGCCACGTCCATCAGGACCTGGTCGAAGGCGCGGTTGAGGAAGGTGGCGTAGACGGCGAAGACCGGGTGGACCCCGCCGGTGGCGAGGCCCGCGGCGGAGGTGGCGCCGTGCTGCTCGGCGATGCCGACGTCGTAGATCCGGTCCGGGAAGGCCTCGGCAAACTTGTTGAGGCCGACCGGGTGGAGCATGGCGGCGGTGATGCCGACCACGTCCGGCCGGTCGTGGCCGATCTTGACCATCTCGTCGGCGAAGACCGAGGTCCAGCTGGCGGCGGCGGTCTTGACGGGCAGACCGGTGTCCGGGTGGATGACGCCGACCGCGTGGAAGCGGTCCGCCTCGTGCTCCAGGGCCGGGGTGTAGCCGCGGCCCTTCTGGGTGAGGCAGTGGACGATGACCGGGCCGCTGAACCGCTTGGCGCGGGTGAGCGCGGACTCCAGGGCCTCGAGGTCGTGCCCGTCGATGGGGCCGATGTACTTCAGGCCGAGGTCCTCGAACATGCCCTGCGGGGCGATGAAGTCCTTGAGGCCCTTCTTGGCTCCGTGCAGGGTCTCGTAGAGCGGCTTCCCGACGACCGGGGTGCGCTCCAGGAGGTCCTTGCCGCGGGCCAGGAAGCGCTCGTAGCCGTCGGTGGTGCGCAGGGTGGCCAGGTGGTCGGCGAGGCCGCCGATGGTGGGGCCGTAGCTGCGCTCGTTGTCGTTGACGACGATGACCAGCGGGCGGTCCTTGGCGGCGGCGATGTTGTTCAGCGCCTCCCAGGCCATGCCGCCGGTGAGGGCGCCGTCGCCGATCACGGCGGCGACGTGGTGGTCCTCGCGGCCGAGCACCTGGTTGGCCTTGGCGAGGCCGTCGGCCCAGCCGAGCACGGTGGAGGCGTGCGAGTTCTCGATCACGTCGTGCTCGGACTCGGCGCGCGAGGGGTAGCCGGAGAGGCCGCCCTTGGTGCGCAGGCCGGTGAAGTCCTGGCGGCCGGTGAGCAGCTTGTGCACGTAGGCCTGGTGCCCGGTGTCGAAGAGGACCTTGTCCTTGGGGGACTCGAAGACCCGGTGCAGGGCGATCGTCAGTTCGACGACGCCGAGGTTGGGGCCCAGGTGCCCGCCGGTCTTGGAGACCGCGTCGACGAGGAAGGACCTGATCTCTGCGGCCAGCTGGTTCAGCTGCTCCGGGCTGAGCCGGTCCAGATCGCGCGGTCCCTTGATGCGGGTCAGCAGCACCCGTGCCTCCTTGCAGTTGCTTGCTGGTCTGTCGAGTCTAATGTTCCGCCCGCGCGGTGCGTCATCGGGCGCACCTTCTGGTGGCCGGACGCACGGATGTGCCCGGCACCACCTGAGGGTGGCGCCGGGCACAGGGCCGCGTAAAGGGGTGCCTCAGGCGCGGCCCGCGGTCTTCTGCGTCTTACGGGTGACCGAGTCGATCACCACGGTGGCCAGCAGCACCGCACCGGTGATCATGTACTGGATCGGTGTGGCGATGCCCTGCAGGGCCAGACCGTACTGGATCGAGGTGATGACCATGACACCGAGGAGGGCGTTCCAGGTCCGGCCACGGCCGCCGAAGAGGCTGGTGCCGCCGATCACGGCCGCCGCGATCACGTTCATCAGCAGGTCGCCGGCGCCGGCGCTCTGGTTGGCCGCCGCGATCTTGGAGGCCCAGAAGAGGCCGCCGACCGCCGCGAAGGTGCCCGCGATGGCGAAGACCGCTATGCGGATCATGTCCACGTTGATGCCGGCCCGCCGGGAGGCCTCGACGCTGCCGCCCAGGGCGAAGATCTTGCGCCCGAAGCCGGTGCGGCGGAGCAGGAAGTCGGTGCCGACCAGGACCAGCAGGAAGAGCAGCACCGCGAGCGGCATGCCCTTGTACTGGTTGAACACGGACGCGGCGGTGAAGGCCACCACGGCGAGCAGTCCGGTGCGGAGCAGGACCTCGCTCAGCGGGCGGGAGGGGACCCCGGCCGCGGACCGGCGCCTGGCGTCCAGGAAGGCGCTCAGAAAGTACACCGCGACGGCCACCGCGGCCAGCCCGTAGGCGGCGGCGACATCGGAGAAGTAGTACGTGGTGAGCTTGCCGACCACGCCCTCGGAGTCGAGGTTGATGGTGCCGTTGCTGCCGAGCAGCTGGAGCATGAAGCCGGACCAGAACAGCAGGCCCGAAAGGGTGACGGCGAAGGCCGGGGCGCCGATCTTGGCGAAGAAGAAGCCGTGGATCGAGCCGATCAGCGCGCCGCCCGCGATGGCGGCGAGCACCGCGAGCCATTCGTTCACGCCGTGGGTGACGGCGAGGACGGCGACGATCGCGCCGGAGACTCCGCTGACCGAGCCGACCGAGAGGTCGATCTCGCCGAGCAGCAGCACGAAGATGATGCCGACGGCCATCATGCCGGTGGCGACCATCGTGACCGCGATGTTGTTGATGTTCTCGGCGGAGAGGAAGTTCGCGTTCAGGCTCTGGAAGATGGCGCAGATGACCACCAGGCCGATGATGACCGGGAGCGAACCCAGGTCGCCGGCCCGCAGCTTCCGCTTGAACTCGCCGACGTAGCCGGACAGGCCCTCTTCGCGCACCAGCAGGCGGGGGTCGACCGCGGGGATGGCGTCCCCGGCCGCGCCCGGATTGACCACCGGGCCGGCTTTGTGCTTCGCCATGTTGTCAGTGCCCATTCTTGCGAATCTCCCCGGTGCGGGCCGCCCGGCGGGTCACGGCGTTGTCCGTGGCACCCGTGATGGCGGAGATGATCTCTTCCTGCGAGGTGTCGGCGACGTTGAAGACACCGTTGTTGCGGCCCAGCCGCAGGACCGCCACCTTGTCGGCGACGGCCTTCACATCGGCCATGTTGTGGCTGATGAGGATGACGGCGTGGCCGCGTTCGCGCAGCCGCTCGACCAGGTCGAGCACCTGGGCGGTCTGCTCGACGCCGAGGGCGGCGGTGGGCTCGTCGAGGATGACGAGCTGGGGCTCACCGAGCATGGAGCGGGCGATCGCCACGGTCTGGCGCTGGCCGCCGGAGAGCGAGGCGATGGGGATGCGGACGCTCGGGATGCGGATGGAGAGGGTGGAGAGCAGCTCGCGGGCGCGCCGCTCCATCTCCACCTCGTCGAGGATGCCGCGGCGCTTGAGCTCGCGGCCCAGGAAGAGGTTGCCGACCACGTCGATGTTGTCGCAGAGCGCGAGGTCCTGGTAGACCGTCGCGATGCCCAGGTTCTGGGCGTCGTGGGGCTTGTTGATCGAGACCGGGCGGCCTTCCCACTCGATGACGCCGTCATCGATGGGGTGGACGCCGGCGATCGTCTTGACGAGCGTCGACTTGCCGGCGCCGTTGTCGCCGACCAGGGCGACCACCTCACCGGAATGGACCTCGAGTTCTACGTCGGTGAGGGCCTGGACGGCACCGAATCGCTTCGAGACCCCTCGCAACGCCAGCACGGGCGCAGCGGACACGTGAATCATCTCCTTCGCCGCCTGACCGGCGGGGATGCCTTGCATTTACGTTTCTGTCCGGCGCCCCGCGGGTGGCGGGGGAATGAGGCGGGGCGCCGGGCAGGTGTGCGGGCCCTCCTCCCGAAGGGGAGGGCGGGGGCGGCTACTTGAGGCCGGCGGCGTCGCAGGCGGCCTTGTACTTGTCGGTGCAGATCTCGGCGACCGTGTAGACGTTGTCCCGCACCACGGTGTCGGCGATGTTGGCCTTGGTCAGCGAGACCACCGGGATCAGCACGGAGGGAACGCCCTTGGTGGTGGGGCTGTCCACCTTGGACTTGGCGATCGTCTCGATCTCCTCGTGCTTGGCGAGGGCGACGGCCATCTTCGCGGCGGCCTCGGCCTCCGGCGCGTACGGCTTGTACACGCTCATGAACTGCTCGCCCGCCACGATCCGCTGGACACCGGCGAGTTCCGCGTCCTGGCCCGTGACCGGGGGCAGCGGGTTGACGCCGGCCGCCTTGAGGGCGGTGATGATGCCGCCGGCCATGCCGTCGTTGGCCGAGTAGACGCCGACGATCTTGTCCTTGCCGAGGGCCGAAACCGCCGCCGCCATGTTGGTGTTGGCGTTCTCCGGCTTCCACTCGACGGTGTCGTACTCCTTGCCGACGGTCACGTTGCCGTCGAGGACGGAGTGCGCACCCTGCTTGAAGAGCTTGGCGTTCGGGTCGGTGACCGAGCCGTTCATCATGATGATCTGGCCGGCCTTGGCCTTGTCGCCCAGGGCCTCCAGCAGGGCCTTGCCCTGGACCTTGCCGACCTCTTCGTTGTCGAAGGAGGTGTAGGCGTCGATCGGGCCCTCGGCGAGGCGGTCGTAGGCGACGACCGGGATGCCGGCGTCCTTGGCCTTCTTGACCGAGCCGGCGATGGCCTTGGAGTCCACCGCGTCGATGATCAGGACGTTCACCTTGTTGGCGATCATCGTGTCGACCTGCGAGCTCTGCGTGGTCGCGTCCTGCTTGGCGTTGGCGTAGACCACCTTGCCCTTGCCGCGGGTGAGTTCGGTGACCGTCTTCTCGATCAGCGGCTTGTCGAACTTCTCGTAGCGCGCGGTCTGGTTCTCCGGCAGGAGCAGACCGACCTTGATCTCGTCACCCACGGGCGCTGCGGAGTCCTTGGACTTCTCGCCGGCCTCCTTGGCACTCCCACAGGCGGCGAGCGAGGCAGCCATTGCGGTGGCGGCGACGGCAACGGCGGCTCTACGCATACGCGTGTTCATTTCCTGAACCTCCCTGACGAGGCCGCAACACCGCGGCCGAGGTGGATGTGAGTCAACCCCGGCCGCGTTTTGCCGTCAAGGAGTGAATCCTTAACGAGATGACAACGGTGCCATCCGTTATCTAACTGAAGACAACACCTGAGGAGCCTGGGTACCGCCGCCCTTGCCCAGCAAAAGCGTCGAATCGCCCATCTCGCTCAGTACCAGGGCCAGCGCGCCCAGCACCTCGGCCCGTCCGCCCAACGACCCCGTCAGTACCGACAACTGCCGGGCGGCGCTGGGGATCGCGTACCTCCCGACCGATTCACGTATGGGAGCCAGGACCAGTTCACCGGCATCGGCGAGGGAACCGCCGAGGACCACCCGGCTGGGGTTGAGCAGGTTGCACAGACTGGCCACCCCGCTGCCCACATGGCGGCCCACGTCCGTGATCACCCGGCGGCAGCCGGGGTCGCCCTCCCGGGCCAGCTCGACCACCCGCTCCATGGTGAGTTCGGGCCCGTGAGTGCCCTGGAGCAGCGGCAGAACGTAGCGGGCGGCGGCGAAGGTCTCCAGGCAACCCCGGTTGCCGCAGCGGCAGACCGGGCCCGATTCGTCCAGGGTGATGTGCCCGATCTCGCCCGCGGTGCCGCCGACCCCCCGGTAGATCTGCCCGTTGATCACCAGGCCGGCACCGACACCGCTGGCCACCTTGATGTACGCGAGGTCCTTGACCCCCCGGCCGCTCCCCCAGACCAGCTCGCCGAGCGCTCCGAGGTTGGCGTCGTTGTCCACGTACACCGGCACGCCCAGGCGCCGGGAGAGCTCCTCCCGGGGGTTGATGCCGGCCCAGCCCGGCAGGATCGCGGTGGAGCCGAGGGTGCCGGATTCCACGTCGATCGGGCCGGGCACGCCGAGGCCGACCCCGATCACCTTCTCCCGGACCGTGCCGACGCTCTCGATCAGCCGTCCGACCAGGTGCTCCGCCCGGTCGAACCCGTCCACCCAGGAGGCGTCCACGTCCAGCGGCTCGGCCTCCTCGGCCAGCACCTGGTGCGCGAGGTTGCCGACGGCCACCCGCAGATGGGTGTGGCCGAAGTCGACGCCGATCACGATGCCCGCGTCGCCGCTGAGCGAGACGCTGCGCGCCCGCCGGCCGCCGGCCGAGGTCGGGGTGACCTCCACGGTCCCGCCGTCCTTCAGCTCCCGGACGATGTTGGAGACCGTGGCCGCCGACAGTCCGGTGGTACGGGCGATCTCCGCCTGGGTCAGCGAACCGGCGAGCCGGACCGCCCGCACCACCCGTTCGAGATTCGCGCGGTGCAAGGACGACTGCGAACCCGGAGTCTCCACGACTGATCCACTCCTGCCATCTCTCCAACTTGTGAACCCTAAGTCGAGCCTTTGGCCATCCAAAGGTCAAGAGGTCGCGAGAGCACGAATCGGCCACTAGAGGACAGTGTGGGCCATAAGTACGAGAGAAGGACGGCAGAGATCGTGTTACGGTCGCTGAGGCGCCGATCGTCTGCGGCCTTTTCCGGCCGGATCGCCCGCCCTTCGGTGACCGCACGAGGCAAGGAGGTGTTCGGGATGAGTCCCGACCGAAGTTCCTGCCGCGCGCTCGCCGCCTGATCCCCTTCCGATCCGGCCGGCCGTCCGTTCACAGGTTTCATTCAGTTCCACCCCTTGCCTTCCGCGTGCCCTGATGCGCTCCGACGCGCCCAGCGGGCCTGCGGCACTCATCCATGACCACTCTGCGTAACGGTGCGGCTCCGTGCTGCCCGCTTGCGTGCAGAGGGAGGTTCCGTCATGACCATGCTCACCCCCCGTACCCCCACCAAGCTTGCACCGCCGGGCCGGACCCGCCGCGAACGCAAGGCCGCCGAGCTGGAGGCCCGTACCCGGCTCGTCGGCGAGCACCTCGTCGAGACCAGCCGCCGCTCGGGCGTCCAGGCCTTGCAGTCCGTCGACGCCTCGCACAACGGCCTCACCCGGGCCGAGGCCGCGCTGCGCCTGGAGCGCCACGGCCGCAACGTCGTCGCCCAGGAGCGCACGCCCCGCTGGTTCGTCCAGCTGGGGAAGGCCTTCTGGAACCCCTTCATCGGCGTGCTGGTCTTCCTGGCCGCGATCATGTTCTGGCAGGACCCCGCGGACGAAGGCGTCATCATCCTCTCCGTGATGGTGGCGGTCAGCGGACTGCTGCGGTTCTGGCAGGAGTACCGCTCGGGCCGTGCCGCGGACGCGCTGAAGAAGCTGGTGACCACCACCTGCGCGGTGCAGCGCCGGGCCGGCACCGGATCCGTGCCCACCACCGTCGAAATACCCATGGACCAGGTGGTCCCGGGTGATGTGGTGAAGCTGGCCGCCGGCGACCTGATCCCGGCCGATCTGCGGCTCATCACCTCCAAGGACCTGATGGTCAGCCAGGCCGCGCTGTCCGGGGAGTCCCTGCCCGTCGCCAAGGCCGATACTCGCTCCGAGGACCTGGGCCAGCGGGTGACCGACGACCCGGTCGAGGCCGACAACCTCTGCCTGATGGGGACCTCGGTCACCTCCGGCACCGCCACCGGTCTGGTGGTCGCCACCGGCGCCGACACCTACTTCGGCTCGATGGCCGGCTCGCTGGTCGGCGAGCGCCCGCAGACCAACTTCGACACCGGCGTGCGCAAGGTCAGCTTCCTGCTGATCCGCTTCATGCTGGTCATGGTCCCGGTGGTCTTCATGATCAACGGCATCACCAAGGGCGACTGGGACGAGGCCTTCCTCTTCGGCATCGCCGTCGCCGTCGGTCTGACCCCCGAGATGCTGCCGATGGTCGTCTCCGCCAACCTGGCGCGCGGCGCGGTGGCCATGTCCAAGCGCAAGGTGGTCGTCAAGCGGCTCAACGCGATCCAGAACCTGGGCGCGATGGACGTCCTGTGCACGGACAAGACCGGCACCCTCACCGAGGACCGGATCGTCCTGGACCGCTATCTGGACGTGCACGGCAACGAGGACAACGAGGTCCTGGAGTACGGCTACCTCAACTCGCACTTCCAGACCGGTCTGAAGAACCTGATGGACCAGGCGGTCATCGACCGCGTCAACGAGGCCGAGGAGGTTGTCGTCGACGCACGGTTCTCGATGGTCGACGAGATCCCCTTCGACTTCGCCCGGCGCCGCATGTCCGTGGTCCTGAACCGCAACTCCGTCCTGGGCGACGTCGGCCGCTCCGAACACGTCATGATCACCAAGGGTGCGGTCGAGGAGGTCCTGGACCTCTGCACGCACATGGTGGACCGCGGCGAGACGGTCCAGCTGACCGAGCAGCTGCGCTGGCACGTCACCCGGATCGCCGAGGACAACAACCGGCAGGGCCTGCGGGTCCTCGCCGTCGCCACCCGCACGATCCGCACCCCGCGCGACACCTACACGGTCGCCGACGAGGACCGGCTGACCCTGGTCGGCTTCCTCGCCTTCCTCGACCCGCCGAAGGCCGACGCCGCCCGGGCCCTCCAAGGCCTGGCCGACAAGGGCATCGCGGTGAAGGTGGTCACCGGTGACAACGACCTGGTGGCCGCCCGGGTCTGCGCCGACGTCGGCATCCAGGTCGGGCATGTGGCGCTCGGCGCCGAGATCGACACCCTCGACGACACGGAGCTGCGCGCGCTGGCCGCCCGTACGACGGTCTTCGCCAAGGTCAACCCTGTCCAGAAGGCCAGGATCGTCCGGGCCCTGCAGGCCGACGGGCACACGGTCGGGTTCCTCGGGGACGGCATCAACGACGCTGCCGCGCTGCGCGACGCCGATGTCGGCATCTCGGTGGACACCGCCGTGGACATCGCCAAGGAGTCGGCGGACATCATCCTGCTGGAGAAGGACCTGACCGTCCTGGAGCAGGGCGTCGTCCAGGGCCGGACCACCTTCGGCAACACCATCAAGTACATCAAGATGACCGCGTCGTCGAACTTCGGCAATGTCTTCTCTGTGCTGGTGGCGAGCGCGTTCATCCCCTTCCAGCCGATGCTGGCGATCATGCTGCTGCTGCAGAACCTGGTCTACGACATCGCGCAGCTGGCGACCCCGTGGGACCGGATGGACGAGGAGTACCTGCGCAAGCCCCGCAACTGGGACGCCAAGGGCATCTTCCGCTTCATGGTCACCATCGGCCCCGTCAGCTCGATCTTCGACATCGCGATGTTCCTGATCATGTGGAACGTCTTCGGCGCCAACAACGAGAGCGCCCAGTCCCTCTTCCAGTCCGGCTGGTTCATCGAGGGCCTGCTGTCGCAGACCCTGGTCGTCCATATGATCCGGACCCGGAAGATCCCCTTCATCCAGTCCCGCGCCTCCTGGCCGGTGATGGTGATGACCGTCCTCGCGGTGCTGACCGGCCTGTGGCTGCCGTTCTCCCCGCTGGCCCCCTCGCTGGGCTTCGTCGCCCTCCCGGCGTCGTACTTCCCCTGGCTGATCGGCGTCCTGCTGGCCTACTGCACCCTCACGCAGCTGGTGAAGACCTGGTACATCCGCCGGTTCAACACCTGGCTGTAGGGGTGCCCGGCCGCGCTACTTGAGGGTGGCCGAGGTGAGGCCGGCCTGGATCTGGCGCTGGAAGGAGAGGTAGACCACCAGCATCGGGATCATCGCGATGGTCACGCCCGCGAACAGCACCGGCAGGTCGGTCTCGTAGCCCATCTGGTACTGCAACTGGATGAGACCCTGGGTGAGCATGAAGCGCTCGGGGTCTCCTCCGGTCTGCGGCTGCATCAGCACCGAGGGCAGGATGTACTGGTTCCACTGGCCCAGGATGTTGAATATCCCGACGCTGATCAGGCCGGGCCGGGCCATCGGCAGCATCACCTGGAAGAAGATCCGGGTGTGCGAGGCCCCGTCGATCACCGCCGCCTCGTGCACCGCCGTCGGCAGGGTGCGGAAGAAGGAGTGCATGAAAAAGACGGTGAAGGGCATCGAGTAGGCGACATAGACCAGGATCAGTCCCTGGTAGGTGTTCAGCATGTCCAGTCGCCGCACCATGAAGAACAGCGGGACCAGCGCCAGGAACACCGGGAACATCGCCCCGCTGACGAAGAAGTAGTAGATGAACCGGTTCCCCGGGAAGGGGTAGCGGGCCAGCACGTACGCGGCCATCGACCCGAACAGCATGGTCAGCGGGACCGAGAAGACCATCACGATCAGGGTGTTGGCGAAGTAGCTGCCGATGCCCTTGCTCCAGGCCCGGCCGAAGGCGTCGAAGTGCCAGTTGGAGGGCCAGCTGAGGGCCGATCCGCCGATCTGGACATCGGTCTTGAAGGAGCCGAGCGCCAGCCAGATCAGCGGCAGGACGATCAGTACCGCCCAGAGGGCGAGGAAGCCGTGCGAGAAGACGTTGAGGGCCAGCCCCTCGGAGCGGCTGCTCCCCCGCCCGCCGGCGCGGCCGGCGCCGGACCGTTCGGCCGCCGACTCACCGGGGGCCTTGATCACTGTGGACTGTGTAGTCATCGTGGAACTCCCGTCCGCTCTAGAACTCGATGCGCTCGCGGCGGGTGGCGCGCAGCGTGATGACGGACAGGACCAGGGTGAGGACGAGCAGCACCACGCCCATGGCGCAGGCGTAGCCGCTCTTGCCGAAGTACAGGAAGTTGCGCATCAGCACCGTTGCCATGACCTCGCTGTGGTGGTCGGGTCCGCCGCCGAACTGGCCCGAGGTCATGGTCGACACCAGGACGAACATGTCCATCGCGGCGATGCCGAGGTAGACCGCGGAGGTCTGCACAGAGTCCCACAGCAGGGGCAGGGTGACCTTGAAGAAGGTCTGCGCGCGTCCGGCTCCGTCGAGGAGCGCGGCCTCGTAGATGTCCTTGGGCACCGACTGCATGGCGGCCGAGAAGAGGACGAGGTAGAAGCCCACCCCGTGCCAGACGACCACCAGCAGCAGGCACCACAGGACCAGGTCGGGCTCGTTGAGCCATTCGATCGGCTGCATCCGGTCGACCAGGCCCAGTTTGACGAGGAACCCGTTCAGCAGGCCGCCCTCGTCGCTGCGGTACACGGCGCCGAAGAGGACCGCGAGGATGGCGAGGGAGAGGACCTGGGGGAAGAAGTAGACGATCTTGTAGAAGCCGGAGCCCCGCACGCCCTGGACCCCGCCGGCTCCGCTGCGCCCGCCGGCGTTCAGCATGAAGGCGAAGAAGAGGGCGAGCAGGATGGTGATCACCGGGACGAACACCAGGAGCAGCAGGTTGTTCCAGAGCGCGCCCCGGAAGACCTCGTCCTTCGCCAGTTCCAGATAGTTGTCCAGGCCGACGAAGTCGAAGACCGGGGACTGGCCGCTCCAGTTGGTGAAGGAGTAGCCGAACGTCTGTACGTACGGCCAGATCACGAAGGTCAGATACAGCGCGATGGGCGCGAAGAGGAAGCCGACGATGAAGCCGGCCCGCCCCTTGCCCTGGGCTACATGGCTCATGGTGTCCGTCCCTGCGAGTCCCTGCGATGCGGGCGGGTCAGCTGCGGCGGTTGTTCTTGGCGTTCGGGTCCTGCGCCGCCTTGTTTACCGCAGCCTGGGCCCGCTTGATCCACTCCTTTGGCTGGATCCGCTTGGCCATCAGTTCATTGGACGCGTCCTGGATGGCGGTGTCCATTTCGCTGTACCAGTCGGGGTACAGGTAGTTGAAGGTGTTGTCGCCGGCCGACTTCAGGGCGGCGACCGCCGACTGGGTGCCCGGCCGCAGCTTCACGTTCGGGTCCACGCCGTCCTTGACCACGGTGAGCGAGTTCGCCTGCTGGGCAAAGAGGGTCGACCATTCGCGGGACAGCATCGAACGGATGAATTCCAGGCCGCCGGACTTGTTGGCGGCCTTCTCCGGGACGATGAAGGGCTCGCCGGCGCCGGCCCGGATGGCCTCGAAGGGCAGCTTGCTGCCGGCCAGCACGGGCACCGGGAGGAACTGCATGTCGAAGTCGTCCGGGGTCTGCTTGAGCTGCTCGTTCTCCAGCCAGGAGCCGGAGGGGATGAAGGCCGCCTTGTACTGGTTCCAGGCGGTCTGCGACTCCGTGTGGCTCAGGCCGTTGGTGCCCGGCATGAGCAGGCCCTTCTCGACCACCTCGTAGACCGCCTCCACCGCTTCGAGGGCGGCGGGGCTGCCGTCGAAGGCGTTCGGCTCCAGGTTGTCGATGGCCTTCATGGCCTCCAGACCGCCCTTCTTGGCGATCAGGTCCATGATGACGACATTGATGTAGTACGGGTGCTTGCCCTGGTGGGCCAGGCCGCCGATGCCCGCTTCCTTGGCCTTGGTACAGACCGCGAGGAACTCCTCCCAGGTCTTCGGCGCGGTCCAGCCCTTCTCCTTGAAGAGCTTGCCCGAGTACCAGAAGCCGAAGACGGTGTAGACGTAGTTGAGCGCGACGAACTTGCCGCCCTGGGTGCCCTGTTCGACAGTTCCGGCGATCAGGACATCGCGGACCTTCTTGGTCGGGTCGTCCAGGCTGGGGGCGTCCAGCACCGGGGTGAGGTCGGCGAGCTGATTGGCCTTGAACAGCACGTCCAGCTTGATCTTCTGGGCGCCGGAGTCGTCGACCACATCCGGCGGGGTGTTGTTGTTGAAGCGGGGCTGGAGTTTGGAGGTGATCTCCTGGGTGCCGAGGTGGGTGCTGGTGGTGCCCCACTTCTTGTCGAACGCGGCTTCCCAGGCCTTGGCGTAGTCGTCACCGAATCCGCCCTTGAAGATCACCACGTCCAGCTTGCCGCCCTTGGCGACGCCGAACGGGTTGTCCTTGGTGACCGGCGCCTGGTCCGGCCCCTTCGTGGTGCCCTCCTCACCGCCGGAGGCGCAGGCGGACAGGAAGCTCATCGTCGGCACGGTGATCAGTCCGAGTGCCGCGGAGCGCTTGATCAGGTCACGGCGGCCGAGGCCCTCACCAGTGGATGCCATGCTCATGTCCTCGCCTTCGTCGGAAGTCCGCGGTCCGTGCCGCTGGTACCGCGGTGGCCCGGACGCGCACAGGTATAGTCCACTTCCGCCCGGCTGAGAAGACCACCGTCGCACAATGCGGAAGGGCCGTACCCCCATAACGGGGATACGGCCCTTTGGTGCCGATGTGCGACCGGCGGCGGGTGTGCTTAGCCGCGGCTGTGCTTATCCACGGATGAGGTTCCGGAGCACGTACTGCATGATGCCGCCGTTGCGGTAGTAGTCCGCCTCACCGGGGGTGTCGATGCGGACGACCGCGTCGAAGGAGACACCGGTGTCGGTGGTCACCTTGACCGTGCGCGGGGTGGTGCCGTTGTTCAGCTCCTCCACACCGGTGAAGGCGAAGGTCTCCTCGCCGGTCAGGCCCAGGGAGGCAGCCGTGGCGCCCTCCGGGAACTGGAGCGGGAGGACACCCATGCCGATCAGGTTCGAGCGGTGGATGCGCTCGTAGGACTCGGCGATGACGGCCTTGACGCCGAGCAGCGCGGTGCCCTTGGCCGCCCAGTCGCGGGAGGAGCCGGAGCCGTACTCCTTGCCCGCCAGGATGACCAGCGGAATGCCGGCGGCCTGGTAGTTCTGGGAGGCATCGTAAATGAAGGAGACCGGCGCGCCCTCGACGGTGAAGTCGCGGGTGAAGCCGCCCTCGGTGCCCGGCGCGATCTGGTTGCGCAGGCGGATGTTGGCGAACGTACCGCGGATCATGACCTCGTGGTTGCCGCGGCGGGAACCGTACGAGTTGAAGTCGCGGCGCTCGACGCCGTGCTCCGTGAGGTACTTGCCGGCCGGGGTGTCGGCCTTGATCGCACCGGCCGGGGAGATGTGGTCGGTGGTGACCGAGTCGCCCAGCTTCGCCAGCACGCGGGCGCCGGCGATGTCGGAGACCGGGGTGGTCTCCATCGTCATGCCCTCGAAGTAAGGGGGCTTGCGCACGTAGGTGGACTGCGGGTCCCACTCGAAGGTGTTGCCGGTCGGGATCGACAGCGCCTGCCACTGGGCGTCGCCCGCGAAGACGTCCTGGTAGGACTTGCTGAACATGTCCTCGCCGATGGCGTTGGCGACGACGTCGTTGACCTCGGCCTCGGAGGGCCAGATGTCCTTGAGGAAGACCGGGTTGCCCTCGGTGTCGATGCCGATGGCCTCGGTGGTGATGTCCACCTTCATGGAGCCCGCGATGGCGTACGCGACGACCAGCGGCGGGGAGGCCAGGTAGTTCATCTTGACGTCGGGGTTGATCCGGCCCTCGAAGTTGCGGTTGCCGGAGAGCACCGAGGTGACCGCGAGGTCGTGCTCGTTGATCGCCTTCGAGATCTCCTCGTCCAGCGGACCGGAGTTGCCGATGCAGGTGGTGCAGCCGTACCCGACGAGGTTGAAGCCCATCTTGTCGAGGTACGGGGTCAGGCCGGCCTTGTCGAAGTAGTCGGTGACGACCTTCGAGCCCGGGGCCAGGGTGGTCTTGACCCACGGCTTGCGGGACAGGCCCTTCTCGACCGCCTTCTTGGCCACGAGGGCCGCGGCCACCATGACGTAGGGGTTCGAGGTGTTGGTGCAGGAGGTGATCGCGGCGACGGTGACGGCGCCGTGGTCGATCTCGAAGGAGGTGCCGTCGGCCAGGGTGACCAGGGTCGGACGGGTCGGCACGCCGTTGACGGCGGCCGGGGCGTCGGAGGCCGGGAAGGACTCCTTGCCCGCCTCGTCGTCGTCCTCGACGTAGTTGCGCACGTCCTGGGCGAACTGCTCGGCGGCGTTGGCCAGGACGATGCGGTCCTGCGGGCGCTTCGGGCCGGCGATGGAGGGGACGACCGTGGAGAGGTCGAGCTCCAGCTTCTCGGAGAAGTCCGGCTCGGCGGCCGGGTCCAGCCAGAGGCCCTGCTCCTTGGCGTACGCCTCGACGAGCGCGACCTGCTGCTCGGAGCGGCCGGTGAGCTTGAGGTACTTCAGCGTCTCGCCGTCGATCGGGAAGATCGCAGCGGTGGAGCCGAACTCCGGCGACATGTTGCCGATGGTGGCGCGGTTCGCGAGGGAGGTGGCGGCGACGCCCTCACCGTAGAACTCGACGAACTTGCCGACGACACCGTGCTTGCGCAGCATCTCGGTGATGGTCAGCACCAGGTCGGTGGCGGTGGTGCCGGTGGGCAGCTCGCCGGTCAGCTTGAAGCCGACGACCCGCGGGATCAGCATGGAGACCGGCTGGCCGAGCATCGCGGCCTCGGCCTCGATGCCGCCGACGCCCCAGCCCAGCACGCCGAGGCCATTGACCATGGTGGTGTGCGAGTCGGTGCCGACGAGGGTGTCGGGGTACGCCTGGCCGTTACGGACCATGACCGTGCGGGCCAGGTGCTCGATGTTGACCTGGTGGACGATGCCGGTGCCCGGGGGGACGACCTTGAAGTCGTCGAAGGCGGTCTGGCCCCAGCGCAGGAACTGGTAGCGCTCCTTGTTGCGGCCGTACTCCAGCTCGACGTTCTGCGCGAAGGCGTCCTTCGTGCCGAACTTGTCGGCGATGACCGAGTGGTCGATGACCATCTCGGCGGGCGAGAGCGGGTTGATCTTCGCCGGGTCGCCACCGAGGGCCTTCACGGCCTCACGCATGGTGGCGAGGTCCACGACACAGGGCACACCGGTGAAGTCCTGCATGATCACGCGGGCCGGCGTGAACTGGATCTCCTCGCTGGGCTGGGCCTGCGAGTCCCAGTTGCCGAGCGACCGGATGTGGTCGGCGGTGATGTTCGCGCCGTCCTCGGTGCGGAGCAGGTTCTCCAGAAGGACCTTCAGGCTGTACGGCAGCCGGGCGGAGCCCTCCACCTTGTCCAGCCGGAAGATCTCGTACGACTCGTCGCCCACCTGCAGCGTGCTGCGGGCGTCGAAGCTGTTCGCCGACACGACAGTCTCCTTCATGCATGAATTCGCGCGTTCTACCGCAATCCTGCCGCGTGGCACTCTGGCCAATCCGCTAAGGTAGGGCTAAGTTAGGTAACCCTTACCAGCGGGGCGGCTGCGGTTCGCCTTCGGCAGATATCTCGATGTCGAGATAACTCTAGTGCATGGGCGCGCCGAGGTCATGCACGGCGTGGTCCGGCATGGGTCAGATCACACCCGGCGGGAGGACGCGCGCACGGTCAGACCCGCCGGGACCGTCACCTCGCCCGCCAAAGAGCCCGCCGAAGCGCCCGCCGGAGCCGGGCCGTCGCCGGACTCGATGCGCCCGACCAGCGCGGCGACCGCCGCCTCGGCCGTCAGTTCGGGATGCAGGGTCACCGTGGTCACCGGCACCTCGGTGGCCGCGTACCCGGGGTCCTCGCTGGCGCACACCACCAGCAGGTCCCGCGGAACCGCCAGGCCGTGCCGGGCCGCTGCGGCCAGCGCCTGCCGGCCGCCGGGATCGTAGAGGGAGTACACGGCGTCCACCGCGCCTGCGCCCTCATGGAATAGCGGGTCGAAGGCATGGCCGGCGGCGTCGTGAGGGTCGAACCGGACCGGCAGGACGGGCTGGTTCCGCTCCGCGCACCACCGTTCGTACGCCTCGGCCACCGCCCGGGTGTAGTGGTCCCGGCCGAACCCGCCGTGCAGCGCGATCCGCCGGGCACCGGCTGCGGCAAGGTGGTCGAGGACCTCGCGGGTGGTCGCCGCATGGTCGTTGTCCACCCAGATGTCCCCGGGGCGCGGGACGGCGGGCCGGCCGTCGAAGACCACCGGGATGTCGCGGGCCCGCAGCGCGGACAGCACCGGATCGCCTTCCGGGCTGTCCAGCAGCAGCATCCCGTCCACCGCGAGGGTGTGCCAGAGCGCCTCGGCGCCGCGGTCCGCGGGCAGGGTGGTCAGCGCGTAACCGCGGGCGTGGGCGGCGGAGGTGGCGGCGGTGAGCCAGCGGGAGAAGTAGGTGACCGCCACATAGTTCCAGGCGGAGCCGGCGAAGGTGGTGACGGCCAGGCCGAGGGTGCGGGTGTGCGGGGCGCGCGGGGCGCCGTAGCCGAGACCGGTCGCGACCTCGCGGACCCGGCGGCGGGTGGCCTCGGCGAGCCGGCCGGTGCCGTTGAGCGCGTGCGAGACCGTCGCGGTGGACACCTCGGCGGCGCGCGCGATGTCGGCGATGGTCGGTCCGGGTCCGGGCACGCGGTCATCGTACGGACGCGGGTGCGGATTCCGTCGTCTTGGACGGGTTCTGGTTAAGAGGTTAATCAAACAGTGTCCTGGCCACAGCCAACGTTGGGAGTGGTCATGACGTCTTCTTCACTGTCCCGGCGGGGACTTCTCACCGCGGCCGGGGCCGCGGGCGCGGCCGGCCTGCTCGGTTCGGCGGCGGCCGGTACGGCCCATGCCGCACCCGCCGCGGCGAACGGGTCCGGTGGCCGCGGCTCCGCCTCGCTGGTGATCCACAACGCCCGGGTGTTCACCGGGGTCTCCGGCCGGGCGCCGGTGGAGGCGGTGGCGGTCGGCCGGGACGGGAAGATCCTCGCCACCGGCTCCGGTTCGGCCCTGCGGCGGCTGATCGGCCGGGACACCGAGGTGGTCAACGCCCGCGGCAACACGGTGATGAGCGGGATCCACGACGGACACGTCCATCCGCTGGGGGCGGGCGACCGCTCGCTGCGGCCCTCGCTGGAGGGCGCCGAGACCACCCTCGCCGAACTCCAGGAGATCCTGCGCGGCTTCCTCGCCGACACCGGCGGCGCGGGTGCCGAACCGGACGGCTGGCTGGTGGTGGAGGACTGGAACCCGGTCGGCCTGCTGCCCATCGGCACGGCACCGCACCACTCCATGCTGGACGCCCTGCCCACCCGCCGACCGATCGCGCTGGTCGGCGGCGACGGCCACAATCTGTGGGCGAACCGCCGCGCTCTGGACATCGCGGGCATTACGGCCGCCACCCCGGACCCGGCGGGCGGGAAGATCGTCAAGGGGGCGGACGGGCAGCCGACGGGCGTGCTGAAGGATGACGCCCAGGAGCTGGTGCGGCGCCACATCCCGGCGCCCACCCAGGAGCAGCTGGTCGCGGCCTGCGCGAAGGTGCTGGAGCAGGCCGCCGCCGCCGGGATCACCACGATGATGGACGCGCTGGTCGGCCGGCACGAGCTCGAGTTGTACCGGGCGCTGTCGGCGGCCGGGAAGCTGCCGCAGCGGATCGTGCCCGCGCTGCGGCTGGAGGTGGAGCAGACCAAGGACCCGGCGGGCTCCCTTGCGTACGCGCAGGGCCTGCGCCGGGAGTTCAGCGGGGTGCAGGGGCTCCGGCTCGGGATGATCAAGGTCTTCCTGGACGGGGTCATCGAGTACCCGGCCCAGACGGCGGCGCTGCTGGAGCCGTATCTGGACGGGACCACCGGGAAGCCGACGGACAACCGGGGCGAGCTGTACACCTCGGCCGCCGAGTACGGCCGGCTGACCGCCGCGTTCAACCGGGCCGGCTGGCAGATGCACGCCCACGGGCTGGGCGACCGGGCGGTCCGGACGGCCCTGGACGGGTACGCGTACGCCCGCCGGGCCACCGGCCTGCGCGACCCGCGGAACGCGATCGCCCACCTGCAGATCGTGGACCCGGCGGACCTGCGGCGGTTCGCCGAGCTGAACGTCGCGGCCTGTATGCAGTTGCAGTGGGCGGCGAAGGACACCTGGACCATGGAGGCGCTGCTGCCGTACATCGGGCCGAAGCGGCACCGCTGGATGTACCCGGCACGCAGCCTGGAGCGGGCCGGGGCCCGGCTGAGCGGCGGTTCCGACTGGCCGGTGGACGCGCTCCAGGTGTGGAACCAGCTGCGTACGGCCATCGACCGGCAGGGCGCGCACGGGCAGGGCGAGCTCTACCGCGAACTGGAGGGGCTGGGCCGCTCCTCGGTGCTGCGGATGCACACGCTGGGCACGGCCTGGCAGCTCCGCCAGGACGCGCTGACCGGAACGGTGGAGCAGGGGAAGGCGGCGGACCTGGTGCTGCTGGACCGGGATGTGACGCGCTGCCCGGTGGCGGACATCAGCGAGACGAAGGTGGAGCTGACGCTGGTGGACGGGCGGGCGGTGCACGACGTGCACTCGGCCACCGGCCGGGCAGCCGCGGCCCGGCTCGCCCGCGCGGCGGGCGGCCCGGCGGCCGGCACGGCAGCCGGCCCGCGCCCGGCCTCGTACGCCGCGGTCCACCGGGACCGCCACCACGCCTGCGGCCACTGACGACCACCGGCCCCCGGGAGACCGAGCAGTCCCTGGGGGCCGGTGCAAGGTGCCGAACCGGGCAGATGCCCGCAAATAGAAACAAGTGACACGCGGAGCAGCCAGGGGAGCCGACAGGGGAACTGACGGGGTGTAACACCCGTCTGCCACACCCACCGCGAGCACCATCTCATATCTGAGATACGGTGCATCCATGGCAGACGACTACCTCGTACGCATCGGCAAGCTCATCCGTGACGCCCGGCAGCACCGGGGCTGGACACAGAGTCAGCTTGCGGATGCGCTCGGCACCAGCCAGAGCGCAGTGAACCGGATCGAACGCGGCAACCAGAACATCAGCCTTGAGATGATCGCCCGAATCGGTGAAGCGCTCGACAGCGAAATCGTCTCGCTGGGTTACGCCGGCCCCATGCACCTGCGCGTCGTCGGCGGCCGTCGCCTGTCCGGCGCCATCGACGTCAAGACGAGCAAGAACGCCTGCGTGGCCCTGCTCTGCGCCTCGCTCCTCAACAAGGGCCGCACGGTCCTGCGCCGGGTCGCCCGGATCGAAGAGGTCTACCGGCTGCTGGAGGTCCTGAACTCCATCGGCGTACGCACCCGCTGGATCAACGGCGGCGTGGACCTGGAACTGGTCCCGCCGGCCCGGCTCGACATGGACGCCATGGACGCCGACGCCGCCCGCCGCACCCGGAGCATCATCATGTTCCTGGGCCCGCTGCTGCACCGGACGGACCAGTTCCGGCTGCCCTACGCGGGCGGCTGCGACCTCGGGACCCGCACCATCGAGCCGCATATGATCGCGCTGCGCCGGTTCGGCCTGGACATCACCGCCACCGAGGGCATCTACCACGCCAAGGTCGCCGCCGGCGTCTCCCCCGACCGGCCGATCGTCCTGACCGAACGCGGGGACACGGTCACCGAGAACGCGCTGCTCGCCGCGGCCCGGCACGACGGTGTCACCGTCATCCGCAACGCCTCCTCCAACTACATGGTCCAGGACCTGTGCTTCTTCCTGGAGGCCCTCGGCGTGAAGGTGGAGGGCATCGGCAGCACCACCCTCACCGTCCACGGTGTCCCGACCATCGACGTGGATGTGGACTACTCCCCCTCCGAGGACCCGGTCGAGGCGATGAGCCTGCTGGCCGCGGCCGTGGTCACCGAGTCCGAACTGACCATCCGCCGGGTCCCGATCGAGTTCATGGAGATCGAGCTCGCGGTCCTGGAGGAGATGGGCCTGGACCACGACCGCTCGGCGGAGTACACGGCCGACAACGGCCGCACCCGCCTGGTCGACCTCACGGTGCGCCCCTCCAAACTCGAAGCCCCGATCGACAAGATCCACCCCATGCCGTTCCCCGGGCTGAACATCGACAACGTCCCGTTCTTCGCGGCCATCGCGGCGGTGGCCCAGGGCCAGACCCTGATCCACGACTGGGTGTACGACAACCGCGCGATCTACCTCACGGACCTCAACCGCCTCGGCGGTCGCCTCCAGCTCCTGGACCCCCACCGCGTCCTGGTGGAGGGCCCGGTCCGCTGGCGCGCCGCCGAGATGATGTGCCCGCCGGCGCTGCGGCCGGCCGTGGTGGTCCTGCTCGCGATGATGGCGGCGGAGGGCACTTCGGTGCTGCGCAACGTGTATGTCATCAACCGGGGCTACGAGGAACTGGCGGAACGCCTCAACTCGGTGGGCGCCCAGATCGAAATCTTCCGCGACATCTGATGGCGCTCACAGCAGGCCTGCGGGTGAAGCTGGCGGCCGACCTCAGGCTGGCCGGGTCGGTTGTTCCGGCCGTTCCGGCCGCGGAGGACCCGGCAGCCGCGGATGCCATCGTCGGCTCCCTCGGCTCCCTCCTCCTGGCATCGGGTACCGAGGGCACCGTCGAGCGGGTGGACGAGCCGCAGCCGCAGCAGCCGAGCCACGAGGTCCGCGAGTACGTGCGGCTCACGTCGCTCCTCGAGGACTTCGGCCACCAGATGCCCCCGGCGAGCCGGAAGCAGCTCGAAGAGCAGATCGCCACCCTGGAACCGGACTGGATCGCCCACCGGGAGCAGAAGCCCCGCGTGACGGTCCGCGTCCGCCTCGACAACGGATTCGTCCTCGACGGCACACCCGAGGACGTCTTCACCTCCGTCTGACCTCCCGTGCCGCGCTCCTGGTGACAGCAACATCTGGCAGCCACCCGGCTGCCGCGCTTCACTGGAAAGAGTGCCGCAACCGCGCGCCCGCGCGGGGACCGCTCCCTCCGGGGCGGACCCCGCCGGGCGCGGGCCGGGAGGTCCCGTGAACACGCACACGCCAGCCCGCTTCGACCCCACCCGGGTCCCCCACCTGCTGGGATCGTTCGCACCGGTGACCGAAGAGGTCGACGTCGCCGATCTGGAGGTGACGGGTGAGCTCCCGGCCGCCCTGGAGGGCCTGTACCTGCGCAACGGCCCCAATCCCCGTTTCACCCCGATCGGCTCGTACCTGTACCCCATCGACGGCGACGGCATGCTGCACGGGGTCTGGCTCGACGGGGGCCGTGCCCGCTACCGCAACCGCTTCGTCCGCACCCCGGCGCTGGAGGCCGAGGAACAGGTCGGACACGCCCTGTGGGGCGGCCTCGAATCACTGCTCGTGCCGGACGCCGCGCAGGTCGGCCCGGATCTCGCCGGCACCTTCCGGGACCTTCCCGACGTCAATGTCGTCCGGCACGCCGGGCGCATGCTGGCTCTCGCCGAGTCGGCCTGCCCCTTCCGGATCGACGCTGGCCTGGGGACCGTGGGCCGCGAGGACTTCGGCGGGTCCCTGCCCGCGGGCATCACCGCCCATCCCAAGACCGACCCGGTCACGGGCGAGATGGTCGTGTTCTGCTACGCCTTCGAACCGCCCTACCTGACCTGGTCGGTCATCGGCCGCGACGGCGCCGTCACCCGCGGGCCCACGCCCGTCGACGGGGTGGACGAGCCGATGATGATCCACGACATGGCCCTGACCGACCGCTACGCGGTCCTCGTCCTCGCCCCGGCCTTCTTCGACCTGGACGCGGCGATGGCGGGCGGCTCGTTCCTGGCCTGGCGGCCCGAGCGCGGCACCCGCGTGGCGCTGATCCCGCGCGACGGCGGGCGGCTGCGCTGGGCGGCCGACGAGGCGTTCTGGCTGTGGCACACCGTGAACGCGTACGACGACGACGGCGCGGGCGGGGACGACGGCGCGGGCGGGGATGCCGATGCCGATGCCCCGGTGGTCCTCGACTACGTGCAGTGGAGCAGGCTGACCGTCGGCGGGGGCCCCGATGGCGCGGCGGGCCCGGTGGGCGGCGGCCTGGTACGCGCGCGCATCGATCCGGCCGCGGGCAGCATGACCCGTACCGTGCTGGACGACTCCCGGGTGGAGTTTCCGCGGGTCGACGACCGGCGCATCGGCCGGCGCCACCGCCATACGGCGCTGGCCACCGGGACCGGGCGGACGGACCTGCTGCCGGGCGAGTACGACGCGGTGCGCTGGTACGACACCGAGACCGGCAGCGCCAGCGTCTGGCCGGCCGGGAACCTCTCCGTCGGCGAGCCCGTGTTCGCCCCCGAGCCCGGCCGGGACTCCGAGGAGCAGGGCTACTGGCTGACCTTCGCCACCGACCGCACCGACGGATCGAGCTGGTTCCTGGTCATCCCCGCAGAAGACCCCGCCTCCGGGCCAGTGGCCCGCGCCCGCATCCCCGTCCGGGTCCCCCTCGGCCTCCACGGCTGCTGGCTGCCCACCGAGCCGTGAAGCTTTCGGCATTCACTGCCGGTGGCAGTCGCAGTCCAGCTCGTCCTCGATCGCCTTGCGCAGCGGGGCGTGCTGCGGACCGAGGGCGAACCGCTCGTCGGTCCAGTTGTCGCGGGGATAGAGCCACACCGGCCTGCCCACCAGGTCCATCGGCTCCCACTCGAACCGTGGCCATACGTGTGCGTGCAGGAACCCGTCGGTGTTGCCGAGGATCTCCAGATTGACCCGGCGGAAGGCCGCGTCCAGGCGACGGGATGCCCGCTCGACTGCTTCTCCGAGGTGGTCCATGTCGGACAGGAAGGCCAGCCGCCTGTCCCTCGGCAGGTCCGAGAGTCTCTCCACCGCGGGATCGTCCGCCAGGAGCACCGAGTAGCCCGGGAGGAACTGCACATCGCCGATCACAGCGAACCCCGCGGTCAAGCGCCGCAGCACAGTGGGGTTTTCGCCGCGCAGAGCGCTGCCGATCCGGTCCGTCCGCCACATTTCACCCATGGCCGGAACCTACCGCGACGGCAACGCCCCGCCTTCCGGTGGTGAGGTCAGCCCTGCGGGACGACCTCGTCCGCCTGCAGGCCCTTCTGGCCCTGCACCGCGACGAAGGTCACCTTCTGGCCCTCCTTCAGGCTCTTGAAGCCGTTGCCCTGGATCGCCCTGAAGTGGACGAACAGGTCGGCTCCGCTCTCGGGGGTGATGAAGCCGTAGCCCTTCTCGTCGTTGAACCACTTCACGGTGCCGTTCTGGCGCTCGGACATGCCACTCCTTCGGATCACGCGCTTCGGTCGGGCGGGCAGGGCGCCCGATGAGCTGATCATCGCTGTCGGCGGGACGCAGGTTACGGAGTCCAGGACATCTGGCCGGTATTCGTCGCCCGACCAGCGTCGGAAGGGGTGTGACCCCGGGCAGAACCTCCGCGTTAGGGCCGCAGGAGCTGGGCGGAGAGGAGCGTGCGCGGTGAGCAAGTACTGGGACACCTATGCCGAAGGCTGGGGGGTCGTCGAATGGGACGACACGAGGTTCCGCGGCTGGACGCAGTACGAGGAACACGGGCCCGGCCTCGAGTTCCTCGGCGCCCCCGAGGCCGTACTGGAGCTGGGCTGCGGGGACGCGACGGAACTGGTGCTGCTCGCCCGGCGGGGCGTCCGGGCCACCGGCATCGACCTGGCCCCCGCACACCTGGAGCGGGCCCGCAAGCGGTGCGCCGGCCTGCCGGTCCGCTTCGTACGGCAGGACGCGATCGAGTTCCTGACGAGCAGCGAGGAGACCTATGACGCGGTGCTCTCCCGCTTCGGCGCGGTGTGGTTCAACGACCCCCGCACCCTCCTCCCCCTGATCCGCGCCCGGCTCAACCCGGACGGCCTGCTGCTCTTCACCCACGGACCGGCGGTGGACGGCTGCTACGGCCCGCAGGGCATGTACCCCGGCGCCCTGCGCGGGCGGCCGGTCGCGGTCCGGCGGTGGTGCTACACACCTGGGATGTACGAGGAGATGCTGCTGGAGGCCGGCTTCGGGCGGGTGGAGGCGCAGGTGTATCCGGCGCCCGATCCGCTGGATCTGGGGACGCTGATGGTGCGGGCCTGGGTGGGGGGAGGGGTCGCGTGAGTGGGGCCTGGCTGCCGCCCGAGCAGTTTGCCGAGCTGCTGCCGAAGGCTGCCGCCTTCGGCAGCCTGTTCTTCACCGACGAGCTGGACCGGCCGGTCCAGCTGCGGGCGGTGTACTCGCAGAGTCATCCGTGGCAGTGGCCGGGCGGCTGCATGGACGCCGGGGAGCGGCCCTGGGAGACGGCGTTGCGGGAGTGCCGGGAGGAGACCGGTCTCGAGTACGACGGCCCGCAGCGGCTGCTGGCCACCGTGTTCGGCCTGCCGGGGAAGAAATGGCCCCTCGCCACCGTCGGGTTCGTCTTCGACGGCGGCCGGCTCACCCCCGAACAGGTCGGGGCCATCACCCTGGACCCGGCCGAACACGACGACGTCCGCGCCCTGCCCCTGGAGGACTGGCGGCCCCTGATGCCCCCGCGGGACTTCGCCCGGCTGGAGGCGGTGATGCGGGCGCGGCGGACGGCGACCACGGCGTACTTCGACGCGTGGGACTGGGGCGACGACTGACCACGGGACATGGCGGGACCCCGCGGGCCACCGCCGGACATGGCGTGAAACAGCGTCACCGGGCGGCCGGGCGGCCCCATAGGCTTCGGCGGATTTCATGAAGTCTTGATCGTGGGGGGTCCACCATGTTTGACCGCCGGAGACGCGCCATGGCGGTTGCCGCCGCCAGCGCCGTCGTTCTGCTGCTCACCGGATGCGAGGAAGCGAAGCCGAAGCCGAAGCCCGCGTCCGGCAAGCCGTCGGCCGCCGCCACCGCGTCCCGGGCGGCGGCGCGGATGCCGGACGTCGTCGGGCGGAAGTTCACGGAGGCGGAGGCCGCCGTCCGGGAGGTGACCGGGGGCGGGGCCGTCGAGGCGCGCAGCGCATACGCGAATGTGGTGCTGCCGCAGGACCACGCGGAGTGGCAGGTGTGCTTCCAGACCCCGGCCGCCGGAACGGCCGTCACGGCGGGGTCCGCCGCGGAGCTCTCCCTGGTGGCCCCCGGCACCGCCTGCCCGGAGCAGGCCGGTGCCAAGCTCGGCCCGAAGCCCACCACGAAGCCCACTACGAAGCCGACGGTGACGGCCAAGCCGGGTGCGCTGCCGAGCGCGAAGCCGACGGTGCGGGTGACGCCCAAGGCGAGCACGAAACCGCCGGGCTCCGGCAGCGTGTACTACAAGAACTGCGCCGCCGCCCGCGCCGCCGGCGCCGCCCCGATCCGGCGCGGTGAGCCCGGCTACGGCAAGCACCTGGACCGGGACAACGACGGTATCGGTTGCGACAGTTAGGTGATTCCGCTCGCCCCCGGCGGGGACGGGGCGGCAGAATCGGGGGCGACCGTTCCGGGCGAAGGGGCAGCTGTGGCAGTCGCGGAAAACATGGGTACGGGGATTCCGGAGCTCGCCGGGGTGCCGTTGCTCGGCTCGCTCTTCGACCTCAAGAGCGATTCGCTGGGCACCTATCTCCGGGCCCGGCACCGGCACGGTGACGTGGTACGGATCACCGCCGGCCCGCCCGGGCTGCGGGTCGAACTGCACTGCGTGTTCTCCGCCGAGGGCGCCCAGCAGGTGCTCGCCTCGGAGTCGGCCAACTTCCGCAAGGACAACGCCTTCTACCAGGAGGTACGGGACTCCTTCGGCAACGGCCTGCTGACCAGCCAGGACGAGGACTATCTGCGCCAGCGCCGGCTGGTCCAGCCGCTGTTCACCCGCCGCCGGGTGGACACGTACGCGGGCGCGGTCGCCGCCGAGACGCAGACGAGCATCGACGCCTGGCGGACCGCACCCGGCGGTGTGGTGGACGTGGCCGAGGAGATGATGGCGCTGGCGCTGCGCGCGGTGGCCCGGATCCTGTTCGGAACGGACGTCGATGCCACCGTCGAGGTCGTGGACCGATGCTTTCCGGTCATCACCGAGTACGTGCTGCGGCGCGGCTACTCCCCCGTGAACATCCCGCGGAGCTGGCCCACTCCGCAGAACCAGCGGGCGGCAGCCGCGATGGAGGAGCTGTACGGGGCCTGCGACGGGATCATCGCCCGTCGGCGGGCCGGAAAGCCGGGCGCAGCCTCGGGGGACGCGGCGGGCGGCGCGGCCGGCGAGGATCTGCTGACCCTGCTGGCGGCTGCGGAGAGCGCCGGCGACGCGGGCTTCGATGCCGCCGAACTCCGTGACCAGGTCCTGGTGTTCCTGCTCGCCGGACACGAGACCACGGCGACCTCGCTGGCCTTCGCCCTGCATCTGCTCGCGCTCCACCCCGAGCAGCAGGACCGGGCCCGGGAGGAGGTGTCCCGGGTGCTGGGCGACCGGCTGCCGGAGGCCGCCGACCTGGACCGGCTGCCGTACCTGACGCAGGTCCTGAAGGAGGCCATGCGGCTGTATCCGGCTGCTCCGGTCATCGGGCGCCGGTCGGTGGCCGCCGCCGAGATCGACGGGCACACCGTCCCGGCGGGGGCGGACGTGATCCTCGCCCCGTGGGTCACCCACCGGAACCCGCGCTACTGGCCGGACCCGGACCGGTTCGATCCGGAGCGGTTCACCCCGGAGGCGGAGGCGGACCGGCCGCGGTACGCCTGGTTCCCGTTCGGCGGCGGCCCGCGGGCCTGCATCGGGCAGCACTTCTCGATGCTGGAGTCGGTGATCGCGCTGGCGATGATCCTGCGGGAGTACGCGGTCGAGCCGGTGGACCGGGAGATCCCGGTCAGCACGGGCATCACCCTGCGCGCCAACGGCCCCGCCCGCTGCCGCCTCCGCCCCGTCCGGCCCGTCCGTACGGACGGCTGAGGCTACCGGCTGCCCGCCGGTACATGGTTGCCCTGCAGGCGCTCGAGGTCCGAGGGCCGGACCTGGATGACGAACAGCGCGATCGCCGCCGCGACCAGGGCGAACAGGGCCGCCACGACAAACGCCGCCGACACCCCCGCGGTGAGCACCTCGTCGCCCCAGGGATCGGGGAGCTGCCCGGTCCGCCGGAACAGGGCGAGCTGCGCCGGGCCGGCCGTGGCCAGGAACTCCGGCACCTGCTGCACCGCCTCGTGGCGGCTGGCCGTGCCGTACACCGTGACCAGGATGGACAGGCCCAGCGAACCGCCCACCTGCTGGGTGGTGTTCAGCAGTCCGGAGGCCGCGCCCGACTCCCGCTCGGGGACGTTGGACAGGGCCATCAGGGTCAGGGACACGAACTGCATGCCCATGCCGAGGGCGAAGAGCAGCATCGGGCCGAGGATGCTGCCCAGGTAGGTGGAGTGGATGTCGGTGAGGGTGAGCCAGGCCAGCCCGCAGGCGGCGCACAGGGCGCCGATCACCATGAAGGGCTTGGGGCCGAACTTCGGCAGCAGCCGTGCGGTGATGCCGGCCGCGATCGCGATGACCACGCTGACCGGGAGGAAGGCGAGGCCGGCCTGGATGGGGCTGAAGCCGAGCACGTTCTGCACGAACAGGGTGAGGAAGAAGAACATCCCGAAGATCGCGCAGGCCAGGAAGAGCATGATGCCGTACGTTCCGGCCCGGTTGCGGTCGGCGAACATGTGCAGCGGGGTGATCGGCTGCCGGGAGCGGCGCTCGATGAGGACGAATGCGGTGAGCAGCACGATGGCGGCGGCGAACGAGGTCAGGGTGAGCGGGTCCCGCCAGCCGTCCTGGGCCGCGCGGATGAACCCGTAGACCAGGGACACCATGCCGAGGGTGCTGGTCAGTGCGCCGGCCAGGTCGAAGTGTCCGGGATGGCGTTCGGATTCGCGGATCACCCTCGATGCGAGCAGGGCGATCAGCAGGGCGATGGGCACGTTGACGAAGAGGACCCAGCGCCAGTCGAGCCATTCGACGAGCATGCCGCCCGCCAGCAGGCCGATCGCGCCGCCGCCCGCCGATACGGCGGCGAAGACGCCGAAGGCCCGGTTGCGGGCCGGGCCTTCCCGGAAGGTGGTGGTGATCAGGGCCAGTGCGGTCGGTGAGGCGATGGCGGCGCCGACGCCCTGCAGGGCGCGGGCGGCCAGCAGCTGGCCGGAGCTCTGGGCGAATCCGCCGAGCAGTGAGGCCAGGCCGAAGAGCAGGACGCCGGAGATGAACACCCGTTTGCGGCCGAGGATGTCGCCCGCCCGGCCGCCGAGCAGCAGCAGTCCGCCGAAGGTGAGGGTGTAGGCGTTGACCACCCAGGCAAGGCTCTCGGTGGAGAAATCGAGTGCGGTCTGGATGTGCGGCAGGGCGATGTTCACGATGGTGATGTCGAGGACCACCATGAGCTGGCAGGAGGCGATGACGAAGAGTGCGGTCCTGCCGTTTGTGTGCAGGGGGTTCCGGGTGTTCCGGGCGGTCCGGTCCACCCTTCCGACGCTATGCCCGCCCCGAAGGCGTCACCACCCGGATGGCCTAGAGCTGTGACATTTCACATGTCACACTTCTGACTCATGGATGCCTTTCTCGCTCTCTCGGCCCGCACGGCCCGGTTCTCCTACGGCGCCCCCCGCGCCTTCGCCTTCGGCGACGGCGGACGCCTGCTGTACTTCCTCCGCTCCTCGGGCCCCACCGACCCCTTCGACAGCCTCCACGTCCTCGACACCGCGACCGGCACCGAGACCCTGCTCGCCGACCCGCGCGTGCTCTCCCCCGAGCCCGGCGAACTCCCCGTCGCCGAACGCCGGCTCCGGGAGCGGACCCGCCTGGTGGCGGCGGGCATCGGCTCCTACGCCCTCTCCGGCAACGGCCGGCACGCCGTGTTCGCCCTCTACGGCCGCCTCCACCAGGTCGCCTTCGACGGCGCCGGGGCCCGGGAGATACCGGCCGCCGGACCCGCCCTGGACCCCCGCCCCAACGCGGACGGCAGCAAGATCGCCTATGTCGCCGACGACGCCCTGTACGTCTCCCCCGGCGGCCGGATCAGCCCGGACGACGGCGCCCGCTGGGGCCTCGCCGAGTTCGCCGCCGCCGAGGAGCTGGACCGCTCCCGCGGCCACTGGTGGTCCCCCGACGGGGTCACCCTGCTGGCCGCCCGGGTGGATGAAACCGGGCTGCAGCGCCGATACTTCGCCGACCCCGCGCACCCCGACCGGCCGGCCGAGGACTTCGCCTACCCCGAGGCTGGCGGCCCCAACGCCGACGTCCAGCTGTGGGTGCTCGGCCCGGACGGCCGGCGGGTCCGGCTGGACTGGGACGCCGAGACCTACCCGTATGTCTCCGACGCGGGCTGGGAGGGCGAGGGGGAGATCCTGCTGACCGTCCAGGACCGGCTCCAGCAGAACGTACTGCTGCTCTCCGCCGATCCGGCCACCGGCGCCACCCGCGAACTCTCCCGCACCAGCCACCCCCGGTTCGTGGACACCATGCTCCCCGGCACCCCCGCCCGGCTCGCCGACGGGCGGATGGTCACCGCGGCCGAGACCTCCGGTGGCGCCGCCTGCTCCCTCGCCCTGGACGGGGTCCTGCTCACCGGCGACGAGGTCCAGGTGCGCGCGCTGGCCGGCGAGCACCAAGGGGGTCTGCTGATCGAGGCCGGACTGCGGGACCCGGCCGAACAGCAGGTGCTGCTGCTCGACCCGGACACCGGCAAGCTCACCCCCGTCGCCGACGGGCCCGGGGTGCACAGCGCCATGGCCTCCGCCGGCGCCCTGCTGCTGACCTCGGCCGGCCCGGACGGCATCCGGCGGACCGTCACCACCGCCGACGGGCGCAGCTTCACCCCGGCCGACCTGTCCGAGCCGCTGCCCTACCGGGTGACCCCGGTCCTGGCCCGGGTCACCGAACACGCCCTGCCCACCGCGCTGGTACTGCCCCGCAACCATGTGCCCGGCCACCGGCTGCCGGTCCTGCTCCAGGTGTACGGCGGGCCCGGCTTCCAGGACGTGAGCCTGGAGCCGCGCCGCTGGCAGCACCGCCAGTGGTGGGCCGACCAGGGCTTCGCCGTGGTCACCGTCGACAACCGCGGCACCCCGTACGTCTCCCCCGCCTTCACCCACGCCATGTACCGGAACTTCTCCGAGGTCACCCTCGAGGACCAGGTGGCGGCCCTGCGCGCGCTCGGCGAACAGCACCCGGACCTCGATCTGGACCGGGTCGGCGTGAAGGGCTGGTCCTACGGCGGCTACCTGGCCGCGGCGGCCGTGCTGCGCCGCCCCGACGTATTCCACGCGGCCGTGGCCGGGGCCCCGCCCACCGACTTCCGGCACTACGACACCGCGTACACCGAGCGCTACCTGGGCCTGCCCCAGGAAAACCCGGAGGTGTACGAACGGGAGTCGCTCATCGGGGACGCACCCGCCCTGACCCGGCCGCTGCTGCTGATCCACGGCCTCGCCGACGACAACGTGCACCCCTCACACACCCTGCGCCTCTCCCAGGCCCTGACCGACGCGAGCCGCCCGCACCAGGTCCTGGCCCTGCCGGGCGTCACCCACATGACCCCGAACGGCACGTACGAGAAGCTCGCCGCTCAGGAACTCGCCTTCCTGAAGGCGGCCTTGCACTAGCCGAAGGGCGGTGCCCCGCCCGCCCGTCGTCACCCGTTCCCGTAGTCCTCCACATAGGTGGCGATCAGCTGGAGCAGGGCATCGGCTCGGTTCCGGTCCTCGCGCTGGGCGCGCAGGGCCTCGTCGGCGGCCCGCAGGCGAGCCAGGGCCGCCGGCTCAGCGTCGACCAGGTCGTCGACCACCGGCGTGGTGACCAGGTCCAGGCACTCGGTGAGCAGGCGGCGGGTGGCGGGGGAGGCCGGGTTGGGGTCAGGGTCGGCGTAGGCAGTGGTCAGATACTGCGCAGGGTCTGTGAGGCTCCAGCCGACGACGGCACCGCGCTGGACGAGGAGCGCCACGTCGGGGGCAATGCCGATACAGGCCTCCAGCGGTTCGTCCAGGACGTCGAGGTCACGCAGGCAGACGAGCATGGCGTCCCCCGGAGAGCGACACAGCACCGTGCACATCTCATGCCGGAAGTCCCGGACTTCATCGGCGCGAAGCCCCCCCAGGCGTACCTCGGGGCCGGCGGGAAGACGAGCGGATGTCTCGTGATACGCGGACATGTAGGGCATCTGGAATTCAACCCCGACCAGCTTCCCGCTGTCTTGATCGAACCGAAGAATGTCAGGGGTGTCCCACAGCCAATGCTCACTGCCAAAGGTACCCAAGAGGAGCCGATCACGTTCCGTCGCGTCTGCATAGCGCATGACGCTCACAGAGTCGCCTGCGAAGCGGGGAGTGAGGTGCAGCGGCTCCTCCGTCACCGTTGCGCCCCAGCCACCGTCGAACGACAAATGTGTGGTCATTCTTGCCTCATCAAAGGTCAGCTGTGTCAGAACCCTGCACCAAGCACAGCAAACAGCCCCGGCCGAGGCGGTGTCGGCCGGGGCTGCTCAACCTCGCCGGCTACTCGACCTGGTCGGCCCAGAGGGAGCGGACGTGGCCGAGGTGGCGGCGCATGCACGCCTCGGCGGCGGGGGCGTCGCCCGACAGCATCAGGTCCAGCAGTTCCAGGTGCTCCTCGGCCGAGGACACCAGCAGGCCGGCCCGGTCCAGGCTGGTCAGGCCGTACAGCCGGGAGCGTTTGCGCAGATCGCCGACCGTCTCCACCAGCCGCTCGTTGCCCGCCAGGCCCAGCAGGGTCAGGTGGAACCGCCGGTCGGCCTCCAGGTATCCGATGAGGTCGTGCTCGCGGGCGCTGGCGACGATCTCCTCGGCGATGGGCCGGAGTTCCTCCAGCTGCTCCTTGGGCGCGATCTGGGTGACGATGCCGATGGTCGGCACCTCGATCAGGGTGCGCAGTTCGGTGTACTGGTCCAGGTCGCGCTCGCTCATCTCGGTGACCCGGAAGCCCTTGTTGCGGACCGGCTCGACCAGTCCCTCCCGGGCCAGGTCGAGCATGGCTTCGCGGACCGGGGTGGCCGACACGCCGAGGTCCGCGGCCAGCGTGGGCGCCGAGTAGACCCGGCCGGGCTCCAGCTGTCCCGCTATCAGCGCCGCTCGGAGGGCATGGCCTACCTGATCGCGGAGCCGCTCCTGGGCCTTGATGAGACTGTGCTGCTTCAGGTCACCCATCGCATTCCTCCGAGATATCGCAGAGGAACAGCGTACAATGTCACGTTTCGCTGTCCGCCCCGGTGGCGCGGTACAAGGCCACCGCCACGGCCAGATCTTCCCAGGCCATGCCCACACTCTTGAAGAGCTGTGGACAGCTCGCCGCTCCGGGACCGGGGTGTCTTCCGTTCACCAGGTCCGCGAGGGTCCCGGTGATGTGGCCCGGCCCGATGGCCCCTTCCGCCTCCGGCACGAGCAGGTCCCCGGCCTCGCGCAGGGCCGCCGCGCGCGACTCCACCCACACCGCGGCGCGGCGCACCAGGGCGGTGTCGGTCTCGCGGGCCTCCGGCTCGTGCGAGCCGACCGCGACCACGGTGGCCCCGTCGGCCACCAGCCGCCCGTCGAAGAGGGGTTCGCGGGCCGTCGTACAGCAGACCACCAGATCGGCGCCGGCCACATCGGCCGCGGTTCCCGTACGGGCGAGGGGGACCCCGCGGGCCGCGGCGTACTCGGCGAGCCGGCCGGCCCCCGCGGGGTTGCGGGCCACCACCACGGCCTCGGCCAGGTCCCGCTCCGCGAGCAGGGCGTCGAGATGGCCGTACGCCTGCGGTCCGGAGCCGAACAGCACCAGCCGCAGCGGCCGGCCGGCGGGGGCCAGATGCCGTACGGCCAGCGCGGACACCGCGGGGGTGCGCAAGGCGGTCAGGGCCGCGCCGTCCAGCAGGGCGACGGGCTCCAGGGTGGGCCCGTCCAGCAGCAGGTAGGCGCCGGTGATCCGGGGCAGTCCGCGGGCCGGGTTGGCCGGCGCCACCCCGGCGATCTTCACCCCGGCCCAGGACCCGGCGGCGGCGGGCATCAGCAGCAGCTCACCGGCGGGGACGTGGATCTGGCTGCGCTGCGGGCAGGTCTCGGGGTCGAGGCCCGCCCGCAGCTCCGCGGCCAGGGCATCGGCCGCGGCCACCGGGCCGAGGAGCCCCCCGATCTCCTCGGCCCCGATCCTGACGAGGTCCTTCACAACGGTCCCCTTCACAGCAGGTCCTTCACAGCAGGAATCCGGTGCCGAGGGTGTCCCGGGAGTCCAGCAGGAAGCGGTGCTCGCCGGTCCGGTAGGCGGTGCCGGTGACCTCGGTGACGCCGTCCGCGAGGAGCCGGCCGGTGAAAACCGTGCCGGTCACGGACTCGTGGAGCAGGTCCTCGCCCGCGCCGAGCCGGCCGTCCTCGCCGAGCAGCGCCAGCCGGGCGGAGGTGCCGGATCCGCAGGGCGAGCGGTCGATCTGGCCGTCGGCAAAGACCGTGACGTTGCGCTGGTGCGGGCCGAAGGGGGTGTCGGGCAGTTCCTCGTAGAGGACCACTCCGTAGACCCCGGACAGCAGGGGGCCGTCCGGGTGCCAGGTGGCGGGGTGGGTGGCGAGTGCGGCCCGGATCTCCTGCCCGGCGCGGACCAGGGCGGGCAGCTCGGCGCGGGTGACGCCGAGGCCGAACTCGCGGGCGGGGACGGCCGCGTAGCAGGCGCCGGCGTGGGCGATGTCCACCTCGGCGACGCCGAGGGTGGTGGCCACCGGCACCTTGCGGGCCGTGACCCGGGCGGGGACGTTGCGGAAGGTGATGCCGGTGGTGCGGCCGGCGTCCCGGTGGACGGTTGCGGTGACGCGTCCGGACGGTACGTCGATCCGCACCTCGGCGTCCCCGTACGCCGGGGCGGCGACCAGCCCGCTGTCCACCGCCCAGGCGCCGAGCGCCATCGTGCCGTGCCCGCAGGCCGTGGAGTAGCCGTCCTTGTGCCAGAACAGCACGCCGAGGTGGGCGCCGTTGTCGTCGGGCGGGACGAGGAACCCGCCGTACATGCCGGCGTGCCCGCGCGGTTCCTGCACCAGCAGGCGCCGTACGTCGTCCAGGGCGCTGCGCCGGGGGGCGGTGCCGGAGCCGCCGGGGCCGAGGGCGGTGGTGCAGCGCTCGGCGACGGTGTCGCCGGGGACGGGCGGCAGGCCGTCGGTGACGATCCGGAAGGGCTCGCCGGCGGTGTGGTAGTCGGTGGTGCGGACGGTGTGCACCGTGAAGGCGGCGTCGGCGCCCGCCTCGTGGTTGGGGTCAGGGCTCACAGCAGGAACCCTCCGGGGAAGGGGTCGGTGGGGTCGAGGAAGTACTGGGCGGTGCCGGTGATCCAGGCCCGTCCGGTGACGGTCGGCACGACCGCGGGCCGCCCGCCGACCTCCGTCTCCTCGACCAGCCGGCCGGTGAACTCGGTGCCGATGAAGGACTCGTTGACGAAGTCCGTGTGCAGCGGCAGCAGGCCGCGGGCGTGCAGCTGGGCCATCCGCGCGCTGGTGCCGGTCCCGCACGGGGAGCGGTCGAACCAGCCGGGGTGGATGGCCATGGCGTGCCGGGAGCGGACGGCGTCGGAGCCGGGGGCGGCCAGGTAGACGTGTTTGACGCCGGCGATGTCCGGGTTCTCGGGGTGCACGGGCCGGTCCGGGCCGGCGTTGATCGCGTCCATGACGGCGAGTCCGGCGGTGAGCAGGTCCTCCTTGCGGGCCCGGTCGAAGGGCAGGCCGAGGTCGTCGAGTTCGACGAAGGCGTAGAAGTTGCCGCCATAGGCGAGGTCGTAGCCGACCGTGCCGAAGCCGGGGACCTCGGCCTTGAGGCCGAGGCCCACGCTGAAGGCGGGGACATTGGTGAGCGTGACGGCCTTCGCCGCGCCGTCCTCGACGTGGACGTCCACGCTCACCAGTCCGGCGGGGGTGTCGAGGCGGACCGTGGTGACCGGTTCGACCACCGGCACCATGCCCGTCTCGACGAGGACGGTGGCGACCCCGATGGTCCCGTGCCCGCACATCGGCAGCAGCCCGGACACCTCGATGTAGAGCACGCCGAAGTCGGCGTCGGGCCGGGTGGGCGGCTGCAGGATGGCGCCGCTCATCGCCGCGTGCCCGCGCGGCTCGTACATGAGCAGGGTGCGGACGTGGTCCAGGTGCTCGATGAAGTGGAGCCGCTTCTCGGCCATGGTGGCGCCGGGGATCACCCCGACTCCCCCGGTGACGACCCGGGTCGGCATGCCCTCGGTGTGCGAATCCACCGCGTGGTAGATGTGACGGGTGCGCATGGAGGTACCCCTGAGTTCTAGTGGTGGCCCTCGGCGAGGGCCTTCTCGGTTGCGGCGCGGACGGCGGCCTCGACCTCCCCGGTGAGCGGGAAGCGCGGCGGGCGGGCGGCCCCGCCCGGCCGGCCGGCCAGGTCCATGGACAGCTTGATGGCCTGGACGAACTCGGTCTTGGAGTCCCAGCGCAGCAAACCGTGCAGGGCCTTGTAGAGCGGGAGGGCGGTGTCGAGGTCGCCGGCGACGGCGGCCCGGTACAGGGTGGCGCAGGAGGCGGGCAGGGCGTTGGGGTAGCCGGCGATCCAGCCGACCGCACCGGCCAGGGCGAGCTCCAGCAGGACGTCGTCGGCGCCGATCAGCAGGTCGAGGCCGGGGGCGAGCTCGGCGATCTCGTAGGCGCGGCGGACGTCCCCGCTGAACTCCTTGACGGCGACGATGCTGCCGTCGGTGTGCAGCCGGGCGAGCAGGGCCGGGGTGAGGTCGACCTTGGTGTCGATGGGGTTGTTGTACGCGACCACGGGCAGCCCGGCTCCGGCGACCTCGGCGTAGTGGGCGCGCACCGCCTGCTCGTCGGCGCGGTAGGCGTTCGGCGGGAGCAGCAGCACGGAACCGGCTCCGGCCTCGGCGGCCTGCACGGCCCAGCGGCGGGCTTCGGCACTGCCGTAGGCGGCGACGCCGGGCATGACGCGGGAGCCGTCGCCGGCCGCCTCGACGGCGGTACGGACCACCCGGGCGCGCTCTTCGTCGGTGAGGGTCTGGTACTCGCCGAGGGAGCCGTTGGGGACCACGCCGTCGCAGCCGTTGGCGATCAGCCAGGCCACGTGCTCGGCGTAGGCGTCGTAGTCGACGGTGAGGTCGGGGCGCATCGGCAGGGTGGTGGCGACCATGATGCCGTGCCAGGGGCGCCGGCGGTCCGGAAGCGGGGCGGGGGCGGGCGCAAGGCTCATGAGGGACTCCCTTGTGTGGTGTGTGACATTTTATTGGTTGCCATGTGGCGGCCACAACCCCTGGAACGGGGTCGGATCAGCTGCCGTCCGGGGGAAGTTCGGCCAGGTGGCGGAGGGGGACCGGGCAGGACAGCGGGCGGCGGTCGGGGCCGGGGTCGGTACCGGCCAGGGCGGCCACGGCCGGGCCGCACATTCGGCCCTGGCACCAGCCCATGCCGGCCCGGGTGAGCAGTTTGACGGTACGGGCGTCCCGGGCGCCGAGCTCCTCGACGGCCTCCCGGATCCGCCCGGCGGGCACCTCTTCGCAGCGGCAGACGTCGGTGTCCCCGGTCAGCCAGCCGGTCCAGCCGGACCCGGGCCGGTGCGCGGCGCCCATGGCCTCGGCGAAGGCACGCAGCCGGGCGCGGCGGCGGTGCAGGGCCGCTGCCGCGGGCCGGCCGGCCACCGAGTGGGCGGCCAGTTCGCCCTCGACGAGGGCGAGCTGGGCGCCTCCGATGCCGCCCGTCTCCCCCGCCGACCAGATGCCGGGCACCGACGTGCGCTGTTCGGCGTCCAGGACCAGGGCGGGGGTGCCGTCGGCGGCAAGCCGGGTGACACAGCCGAGCCCGGTGGCCAGCTCCAGCTGCGGGACCAGGCCGTGGCCCACGGCGAGGGCGTCGCAGGGGATGCGGCGCCCGGTGCCGGGCACGGGCCGCCAGTCGGCGTCCAGCCGGGCCACCGTGACGGCCTCGACCCGGTCGGTGCCATGCGCCTCGACGACGGCGTGCCGACGGAGCAGCCGCACCCCGTGGCGCAGCAACGCCCCGCCGAAGACCGCGCCTTCGGCGAGCTTGCCGGGGTTGCGCAGCAGGGCGGGCAGCCGGTCGGCGTAACCGAGATAGGACCCGGCCTCGACCACGGCCGGCACCCGGGCGCCGGCGGCGGCGAGGGATCCGGCGACGGCGAGCAGCAGCGGCCCACTGCCGGCCACCACCACCCGCTTCCCGGGCAGCACGAGCCCGGCCTTGAGCATGGCCTGGGCACCACCCGCGCCGACCACCCCGGGCAGCGTCCAGCCGGGGAAGGGCAGTTGCCGCTCGTACGCACCGGTGGCGAGCAGCACGGCACCGGCGGTAACGGCGGCGGCCCGCTCCTCGGGCCCGACAACGGCATGCAGCCGCCATGCCACCCCGGGCTCGCCGCCGTCGGTACGGTCCGGGCCCGGGCCGGCCGCGGGCCCGGGCCCGGCCGCCACGGACCCGGAACGGGCCAAGCCGCCGCCCGCGGGCCCCGCGGGTCCGGACCCCACGGACCCGGAACGGGCCAAGCCGCCGCCCGCGGGCCCCGCGGGTCCGGACCCCACGGACCCGGAACGGTCCGGGCCGCCGCCGGAGGCGGGCCGCTCCGGGCCGGCATCAGGCCGGTCGGCCGTTCCCGCCCCACCGGGCGCCGGGGCCGGGTCCGCCCGGACCACGGTCCAGACGTGGTGGCCCGGCAGGTACGTCACCCGGCCCGCGGCCTCGTGCGCGCGCAGCCTGGCCGCGCGGGTCGCGAAGGCGGACCAGCCGTGGTGCAGGGCTTCCGGGCGGGCCGCGCCGAGGGCGGGTGCCGGGTGGCGGTAGTACTGGCCGCCCGGGCGGTCCCCCGCGTCGAGCAGTACGACCCGCAGCCCTAGGTCGGCCGCGGTGACGGCGGCGGCGAGCCCGGCCGGCCCGGCCCCGACAACCGCGAGGTCGGCCACCGGCCCGGGGCCGCCCGGCACGGCCGTCGGGCCGGCTGCGGGCCCGGCCGGGGAGCCGGAGGGGTCAGACGGCGAGGTCGGCATGGCCGGTTCCCTCCTGGGTGGTGACGGTGTCCCCGGCCCGGGCCGGGACCAGGCAGGCCCGCTGGTTGGGCCGCCCGTTGACGGTGATCAGGCAGTCGTAGCAGCTGCCGATCCCGCAGAACGCCCCCCGCGGCGCGCCCCCTTCACGGGTGGTGCGCCAGGCCAGAATGCCGGCTCCCCACAGGGCCGCGGCGATGGTCTGCCCGGCCTCGGCCGGGACGGCGCGGCCGTCGAACTCGATGGTGTACGCCGCTTCGGGCGCCCCGCCCACCAGGCGGCGCGGGTTCGCGTTCATCGGGCGGTCTCCTTCGGGAAGCGGTCCGGGCGGAATGGAGCCGGGTCCATGGCCGGTTCCGCACCGGTCAGGGCGGCGGCGATCAGCAGGCCGGTGCCCGGGGCCAGGCCGATCCCGGCGCCCTCGTGGCCGCAGGCATGCAGCAGGCCCGGGACCCGCGGGTCGGGGCCGATCGCCGGAAGGTGGTCCGGCAGGTAGGGCCGGAAGCCGTGGTAGGTGCGCAGCACCCGGACGTCCGCGAGGACCGGGAACAGGGCGGCGGCCTGCGCGGCCAGCCGGCGCAGGGCTTCCACCGACAGGCTGCGGTCGAAGCCGACCCGTTCGCGGGTGGCGCCGATCAGGACCGGGCCGGCCGGAGTGCCCTCGACCACGGCCGAGGACTGGAGTGCGGCGGAGCCGCTGGCCACGTCGGCGATGTAGTCGGCGGCGTAGACCTTGTGCCGGACCACCCTCGGCAGGGGTTCGGTCACCAGGACGAAGCCGCGGCGCGGCAGCACGGGCAGCTCGGTGCCGGCGAGGGCGGCGACCGCGCCGCCCCAGGTGCCGGCCGCGTTCACCACGGCGGGGGCGAGCAGTTCGCGCCGCGGGGTGCGGAGGCCCCGGACGGACCCGTCAGGCGCGCGGAGGATCTCGGTGACCTCCTCGCCCAGGTACCGCGCGGCGCCCGAGGCCGCGAGCAGCCGGGCCGCCGCCTGGGCGGGCTGCACCTGGGCGTCCTGCGGGTAGTGGAACCCGCCGGCCAGGCCCGGTGCGAGGTGGGGTTCGAGGTCGTGGAGGGAGCCGGCGGCGATCTCCAGTGCCGTCACGCCGGCCGCCCGCTGGCCCTCGGCGAAGGACCGCAGGGCCTTCAGGGTGGTCTCGTCGGGCGCCACGACGAGACCACCCTTGGGCTCGTACTCGGTCTCCGGCGGTAGGACGGAGGCCAGTTCGCGCCAGAGTTTCGTGGACAGCAGCGCGAGATCGAGCTCGGGGCCCGCCTCCTTGTCGGAGACGAGCAGATTCCCCTCCCCGGCGCCGGTCGTGCCGCCCGCGACGGGACCGCGGTCGACCACGGCGACGGAGAGGCCGGCGCGGCCCGCGTAGTACGCGCAGGCGGCTCCGACCACTCCGGCGCCGATGATCACGACGTCGGGGGAGGCGGCGGTGTCCTGGTGGAGTCTCTTGGGCACACCAGTAATATGTCACATGGCCTGGCCGATTCCTAGAGGACTCCACGTCAGCACAGAGCGCCGCCCTCAGCCGCGGAGCGGGCCCTCACAGCTGTAGGAGGAGGTGCCGGCCACCTTGTTCGTCCAGATCTCCACCGGGCCGAAGGAGCAGTTCATGTCGGCCAGGTTGTTCGAGGCCGCGCCGGCCCGGTCCAGGATGAAGTAGTCCACCGTCTCGGACATGTCCTTGAAGTTCTGGTCGTCACTGCGCCAGTTCTTCAGGTTCGCGGTGATCCGGCCGGTACAGGTGAACCGGCGCTTGCCCGGCTCCCCGTTCTCCACACAGTCCGGGGTGCTGTACGTGGCCGTGACGAAGGAGGACTTCACCGTGTCCAGCGCCGCGTCGCGGAGCTGCGCGTTGGGCGTGAAGGTGGTGTCCGGCACGAACAGCTGGTCGACCTTGGCGATCTGCGCGTCGAGGAAGCGGTCGTAGTCGCGCTGAAGGTAGGTGTCCGCGCCCAGCCGGTGGCGCCACGCGTCGTACTGCGCGACGTCGTTGTTGCGCAGGTGGGTGTACATCTCGCGGAGCAGCGAGGGCTTCTCGGCCCACAGGAACTCGAAGAACGTGCCCGCGTAACTGTAGAAGCGGAATCCGTCGCCCTCGTAGGTGGCGTTGAGGATCTGCTCGACGTTCATCCGCGGGCCGCCGCCGGAGGTGTCGGCGATGATGCTCTTCACCAGGGACTTGCGGACGGCGATGCCGTTGTCGCGGGTGGCGCCGTCGAAGAACTCGGCGGTGCCCTCGTCCATGGCGGTCGTCCGGTCGCCCTCGTACCAGGGGCCCTCGCCGAAGAAGCCCGGGACCGCGTACCGCCCGTTGAGGTAGTGCGTGTACTCGTGGCGGAACAGCTCCTCCAGGGTGAGGGAGGAGTCCTGCGGGACGCGCCGCTCGTAGGTGTAGAAGGTGGCGCCGCGCTCGATGTAGATGCCGCCGTTGTTGGTGTCCATCCCGGTCAGGATGGGGTGGTAGTTCTCGTAGTCCGCGCGCGAGGCGTAGAGCACGATGTTCAGCGAGGTGTTGGGGTCGCCGGCCAGCGGCTGCTCGGTGCCCAGCACGCGGTGGTACTGCGCCTTGACCTGCTTGCTCGCGTAGTACAGCTTGTCGACGGTGGCCTGCGGGAGACCGGTGCGGACCTTGATGGCGCCGTTGTCGTACGTGTAGGTGTACGGGAAGATCTCGCGCTCGATGTCCTCCTTGCACACCCCGTACGGCTTGCAGGCCTCGTAGAAGTTGAGCCAGGAGACCAGGGCGGCCCACTGCTGGCTGCCGCCGCCCCAGTCGCTCTTCACCTGGCCGAGCAGCCCGCCGAGGTCGGCGGCCACCGGCTCCTTGAGGCCCTGGATCTGGCCGAAGCGGCCGTACTCGCTGAGCCCGTCCCGCACCACCCAGGCGTTGGAGGTGCCCTTGAGGTGGGTGTATCCGGCGAGGGCCTTGAAGGCCGCCCGGTACGAGGCGTCGCCGGCCGCCGCGGTGTGGAAAGCGGTGTCCTGGTTGCCCGGGTACACGCCCAGGTAGTTGACGGAGAGCGCGGCCAGCGCGGCTCCGGCCCAGGCCGTGTCGTGGTGGGTGGCCGGGTGGTCCGGGCCCATGGTGGCCAGCACCTTCTTGATCAGGCCGAGCTGGTGCTGCCGCAGCCCGGGGCCGGAGGCGGCGTACAGGGCCTCGCGCAGGGTGCGGGCGTTGGACGGGGTGACGTCGAAGGTGCGGGCGGCGCTGCCGAAGTCGGCGACGGCCTTCCGCATGGCCTCGACGGTCGGCGCGTCGGTGACGTCGATCTCCCCGCGGGAGAAGTCGTGGTACACGACCGCGTGCAGGTAGGTGAACATCTCCTCCAGATGGGAGGAGTTACTGCCGTCGTGCGAGGCGGCCAGGCTGGATATCCGGCGGGAGACGGCCTGGACGTGGGCGTCGGACATCAGGGGCGCGAGACGGGCGTCCCAGGTCCAGATGATGTTCCTCAGACAGCCGTCGGCGGTCACCGCCGGGTCGGCGAGGAAGTCGGCGAACTGCTCGGGGCCGAGGTTCGCGACTCCCTCGAGCGTGCAGGGGACGCCGGCGGCGCGGGCAGCGGGGGCCGCCTGCTGCGCCCGCATCCGGGCCTTCTCGGACCGGGTGTCCTCGGCCGGGCCGGGGATCTTGCCCTCGGCCTTGGTGCCGCCGGGGGCGGGCGCCGGGGCCGGGGTCACCTCGGGAGCCGTGGCCAGGCGCTGGACCTCGTCGAACGGGTTCTCGCCGTGGGCCGGCGCGGCCTGGGCACCGGCGAAGGTGGCGGGCACCGGGGCGGCCTGTTCCGCGGCCTGGGTCACGCTCTGCCCGGCGGAGGCGACGAGGGTGACCGCCACGGCGGTGGCGAGGAGGGAGGAGCGCACAACTCTGCTCATGGACACCGAGAACTCCTGGTGGGGGTGGGAGGTGGGGGATGTAGTGCCTGAACTGCCTTGCGTTGCACGGCATTTGACGGCCGTTAACGCTCCGCGGTGTGAGCTGTAACATAGTAATGTGAAATTGCACTGACAAGACCTGTGCGCCCACCAGTTCGCATCACCTTGGGGAGCCCCCGTGTCCGACGCCTCCGCGCGCCTCAATATCGGCAGCCACGATCTGCCTGTATCAGCCGAGTTGTCCCGCTTCATGAGCGAAGGGTGGGCCGCCTCCCCCCTCCCGGACTCGGCCCGCGCCGCCGCCCACGCCGTCACCCCGGCGCGACGGGCCCGGCTCTCCGCCCGCTTCCCCGGCGAGCGGCTGATCATCCCGGCCGGCGAGCTCAGGGTCCGGTCCAACGACTGCGACTACCGGTTCCGCCCGCACAGCGCCTACGCCTGGCTCACCGGCCTCACCGGAGAGGACCAGGCCGGCCACGTCCTGGTGATGGAGCCCGCCGGCCCGCACGGCCACGAGGCCGTCCTCCACCTGCGGCCCCGCTCCTCCCGGGCGGACGGCAGTGAAGAGTTCTTCCGGGACCGCCGCTACGGCGAGTTCTGGGTCGGCCGCCGCCCCGACCTCGCCGAGGCCGAACGCCTCACCGGCATCCGCTGCGCGGACCTGGAAACACTCGCCCCGACCGGCCGGAACGCCGCCACCGACACCGAACTCGCCACCGTGCTCTCCGAGTTGCGGCTGGTCAAGGACGCCTGGGAGGTGGCACAGCTGCAACTGGCCGTGGACCACACCACCGCCGGGTTCGAGGACGTCGTACGGGCCCTGCCGCGCGCCCTCGCACACCCGCGCGGCGAGCGCTGGATCGAGGGGGTGTTCGGCCTGCGCGCCCGCGCCGAGGGCAACGGCACCGGGTACGAGACCATCGCGGCCTCCGGCGCCCACGCCTGCGTACTGCACTGGATCCGCAACGACGGCCGGCTGGACCGGGACGAACTGCTCCTGCTGGACGCCGGGGTGGAGACGGACACCCTCTACACCGCCGACATCACCCGCACCCTGCCACTCTCCGGGCGCTTCTCCCCCGTCCAGCGCCAGGTGTACGAACTGGTGCTGGCCGCCCAGGAGGCGGGCATGGCGGCACTGCGGCCGGGGGCCAGCTTCCGGGACTTCCACCAGGCCGGCATGCGGGTGATCGCCGAGGGCCTGGCCGAGTGGGGCGTACTGAAGGACGCCGAGGGCGATCTGCACCGGCGCTACACCCTGTGCAGCAGCGGGCACATGCTCGGCCTGGACGTCCACGACTGCGCCAAGGCGCGCGCCGAGACCTACCTGGACGGGGTGCTGGAGGAGGGCCAGGTGCTCACGGTCGAGCCCGGGCTCTACCTCCAGCCCGACGACCTCACGCTCCCGGCCGAACTGCGCGGCATCGGTGTCCGCATCGAGGACGACCTGGTCATCACGGCCCAGGGCGCCCGACTGATGTCGGGCGCCCTGCCTCGCACAGTGGCGGGAATCGAGGAGTGGATGGGGAACCTGCTGGAGGGCTGACCGCCCTCCGCGGTAACTGGCCGGACCGGTGGCCCGGCGGACTGGTGGGGACTAAGTGACTAGTGGTGGCTAGTGGTGGCCGTGGCCGCCATAGCCGCCGCCCCAGTCATCGTCGTCGTCATAGCCGCCGTGGCCGCCATAACCGCCCCAGTCGTCATCGTTGTCGCCGCCGTGACCGCCGCGACCCCAGTCCTTCCAGTGGCCGTTGCCACCGTAGCCGTCGTCGTCCCAGTCGTCGTCGTGGCCGTCGCCGTTCCAGTACGCGTTATAACCGCCGTACCCGGTCCGGTCGTTGTACCAGCCACCATGGTCGCCGTCACCACAGCCATCGCCGCCGTAGCCTCGGTAGCCGTCGCCGCAGCCATCGCCGGTCTGAACCAACGGGAGGGTCTGCGGGGCAGTGGCGGCGGAAGCGCCGCTCATGGGCATGAGGCCAAGGGTGACCCCGGCGGCCCCTGCCAGGATTGCCGCACCGATCCTAGGGCGCATGTTCATGCACCTCCGAACATAGTTGACGGATGTGTGCCTAGGGGGCATTTCCACCGTCCCCCCGTCCCCGCCCACTGTCAAAAGCAGTCGAACATTCAGTCGAGTACGGCGATTCCGTCGAGCTCCACCAATGCCTGTTCGTCCCACAGCCGGACCACACCGATCACCGCCATGGCCGGATAGTCCCGGCCCGCCAACCGCCGCCAGATCCGCCCCAGTTCGGCCGCGTGCGCGCGGTAGTCGGCGACGTCGACGGCGTACACGGTGACCCGGGCGAGCCGGTCCGGCGTGCCGCCCGCCGCCGCCAGGGCGCCGAGCAGATTGGCCAGTGCACGCTCGAACTGCTCGGGCAGGGTCGACCCCACCACCGCGCCCGCCCCGTCCAGCGCGGTCTGCCCGGCCAGCAGCACCAGACGCGAGCCGGCCGCCGCCACCACGGCGTGCGAAAAACCGGCCGGCGGGGACAGTTCGGCCGGATTGACGCGTTCCAGGCTCACCGGGCCACCCCCGCCACCCCGGCCGCGCCCGCCGCGTCGCGGTACAGCTCCCGGGCGATGACCGTGCGCTGCACCTCGCTCGCCCCCTCGTAGATGCGCGGCGCCCGCACCTCCCTGTACAGGTGCTCGAGCAGATGGCCGCGCTGCAGGGCGTGCGCCCCGTGCAGCTGGACCGCGTGGTCCACCACGTACTGCGCGGTCTCGGTGGCCAGCAGCTTCGCCATCGCCGCCCGCCGCGGCACCTCCGGCGAGCCGCGGTCGTACGCTCCGGCCGCCGCGTACACCAGCAGCCGGGCCGCCTCGGTGCGGGTGGCCATCTCGGCGATCCGGTGGGCCACCGCCTGGAGGTCGCCCAGCACCCCGCCGAAGGCCTCCCGCCGGGCGGTGTGCGCCAGGGCCGCGTCCAGGGCCGCCCGGGCCATGCCGACGGCGAAGGCGCCCACGCTCGGCCGGAACAGGTTGAGGGTGTTCATGGCCACCGCAAAGCCGCGGCCGGGCTCCCCCAGCAGGTCCTCGGGGCCGACCGGCACCCGGTCGAAGGCCAGCGAGCCGATCGGATGCGGCGAGAGCATGTCCAGCGGCTCGCCGGTCAGCCCGGGGCGGTCGGCCGGCACCAGGAAGGCGGTGACCCCGCGGGCGCCCGCCGCCTCCCCCGTCCGGGCGAACACGGTGTAGAAATCGGCCTCCGGCGCATTGGAGATCCACCGCTTCTCGCCGGACAGCCGCCAGCCCCCGCCGTCCGGCTCCGCCCGCAGGGCCAGCGCCGCCGCATCGGACCCGGCACCCGGCTCGCTCAGCGCGAACGCGGCCACCGCCGTGCCCTGCCGTACGGCCGGCAGCCAGCGCTCCTGCTGGGCAGCGTTGCCGGCGGTCAGCACCGGGTGTGCGCCCAAGCCCTGCAGGGCCAGTGCGGTCTCCGCCTCGGTGCACCCGTAGGCCAGCGACTCGCGCAGCAGGCACAGCTCCAGCGCCCCGGAGCCGAAGAGCCGCTCCAGCAGGCCCAGTTCCCCCAGGGCGGCCAGCAGCGGCCGGTTGACGCGGCCGGGCTCACCCTTCTCGGCGAGGGGCCGCAGCCGGTCGACCGCCAGGGCGCGCAGCCGCCCGGCCCATTCCTCTTGTTCGGTCTCAAGCGCGAATACGGGCATCCGGTCCCCTGTTTTATCGCGTTCAGTTGACTGTCGTAACCAACACGATACGCTCGTTCCGCGACCGCACGGCCGGCTCCACCCCACATTCCGGACCGTTGCAAGGGGGCGATCCCGCCTTGGAGCTCATGCCTTCCGCCCACACCGACACTTTCGCGCGCGACCACCTGCCACCCGCCCACGCATGGCCGGAACTGCTCTTCCAGTTGCCCGGACTGGCCTATCCGGACCGGCTGAACTGCGGCTCCGAGCTGCTGGACGGCACGGTCGCGCGGTTCGGCACCGACCGCCCGGCCTTCCGTACCGCCGACGGGGAGGTGTGGAACTACGGCGAACTCCGGGAGCGGGTGGACCGCATCGCCCATGTACTCACCGCCGACCTGGGGGTGGTACCCGGCAACCGGGTGCTGCTGCGCGGGCCGACCGGCCCCTGGCTGGCCGCCTGCTGGCTGGCGGTGATGAAGGCGGGCGCGGTGGCCGTCACCGTGCTGGACCGACAGCGCGCCCAGGAACTCGCCACGGTCTGCGCGATGGCCCGGGTCAAACACGCCCTCTGCCACGCCTCCGCCCTGGACGACCTGGAGCGGGCCGGGGTGCCGGACCTGCGGATCACCCCGTACGGCGGGGACGGCCCCGAGGACCTGCTGCGGCTGGCCGACAAACACCGCAGCCGCCCCTTCCCGGCCGTGGACACCTCCGCCGACGATGTGGCGCTGATCGCCTTCACCTCCGGGACCACCGGGCGCCCCAAGGGCTGCATGCACTTCCACCGGGACGTGCTGGCCGTCGCCGACACCTTCTCCCGCGAGGTGCTGCGCCCCCGCCCCGACGACGTGTTCGCGGGCAGTCCGCCGCTCGGCTTCACCTTCGGCCTGGGCGGACTGGTGGTCTTCCCGCTGCGGGCCGGGGCCTCGGCGCTGCTGCTGGAGCAGGCCGGCCCCAAGCAGCTGCTGCCGGCCCTGGCCGAGCACCGGGTGACCGTCCTGTTCACCGCCCCCACCGCCTACCGGGCCATGCTCGGGGAGCTCGACGGGCACGACCTGTCCGCCCTGCGCCGCTGTGTCTCGGCGGGCGAGAACCTGCCCGCCGCGACCTGGGAGGCCTGGTACGGCCGGACCGGTCTGCGGATCATCAACGGCATCGGCGCCACCGAGCTGCTGCACATCTTCATCTCCGCCGCCGACGAGGACATCCGCCCCGGCACCACCGGCCGGGCGGTGCCGGGCTGGCAGGCCCGGGTGGTGGACCGGGAGGGCCGGCCGGTGGCGGACAACCAGCCGGGGCTGCTGGCGGTGCGCGGTCCGGTGGGCTGCCGGTATCTGGCCGACCCCCGGCAGGGCGAATACGTCCGGGACGGCTGGAACCTCACGGGTGACACCTACATCCGCGACCCCGACGGCTACTTCACCTATGTCGCCCGCGCCGACGACATGATCGTCTCGTCCGGGTACAACATCGCCGGACCGGAGGTCGAGGAGGCGCTGCTGCGTCACCCGGACGTGGTGGAGGCGGCCGTGGTGGGCCGCCCGGATCCGGACCGGGGCCAGATCGTGGTGGCGTACACGGTGACCCGGGAGGGGGCGGGCGTCTCGGAGGACATCCTGCGGGCCTTCATGAAGGCCGAACTCGCCCCGCACAAGTGCCCGCGGTCCTTCGTCTTCCTGCCCGCCCTGCCCCGGACCGCCACCGGCAAACTGCAACGGTTCCGGCTGCGCGATCTAGAGTGAACCCGTGGCCGAGCAGCACACCCCGCGTTCCCTGATCGTCACCTTCTACGGCGCCTACGGAAGGTCCGCCGAGGGGCCCGTCCCCGTGTCCGCGCTGATCCGCCTGCTGGGCGCGGCCGGGGTGGACGCCCCCTCGGTCCGCTCCTCGGTGTCCCGGCTCAAGCGGCGCGGATTCCTGCTGCCCGCCCGGGCGGCGGACGGCTCGGCCGGGTACGCCCTGTCGGACGAGGCCCGCGAGCTGCTGGAGGACGGGGACCGGCGGATCTACGCGCAGCCGCCGGACGGCGGGCAGGAGCCGGCCTGGCTGCTGGCCACCTTCTCGGTGCCGGAGCAGGAACGGCACAAGCGCCACCTGCTGCGCTCCCGGCTGGCCCGGCTCGGCTTCGGGACGGTCGCTCCGGGTGTCTGGATCGCCCCGGCCCATCTGGAGGGCGAGACCCGGCACACCCTGGACCGGCTCCAGCTCACCTCGTACGTGGAACTGTTCCGCGGCGGCCATCTCGGTTTCGCCCCGACGGCGGAGGCGGTGGCCCGCTGGTGGGACCTGACCGCGCTGGCCAAGCAGCACGAGGAGTTCCTGGACCTGCACGAACCGGTGCTCCGGGCCCTCCAGTCGGGCCCGGCACCGGAACCGGAGGCCGCCTACCGCGACTATCTCCTGGCCCTGGACAGCTGGCGGCGGCTGCCGTACGCGGACCCCGGCCTGCCCCGCACCCTGCTGCCGTCGGGCTGGCCGGGCGACCGCTCGGCGGCGGTGTTCCGGGAGCTGCACACCCGGCTGCGGGACACCGGGGCGAAGTTCACGGAGCTCTGAGCTCTGAAAAACCTGCGTGCGGCGGGACGGGCGGGTCCGCAACCATGGACTATGACCTGGACCTTTACACGTGACCTGACCGCGTACCTGACCACCGCCGGGCCCGCCGTGGCCGCGCAGCCCGTGGTCAACACCCTGCTGCTGACCGTGGCGGACGCCCTGGAGCGGCGCGGCCCCGGCACCTTCGGCGACGGCAGTCCCCGCTTCGGCTGGTGGACCGGCCCCGACGGGTCGGTGGCGGGCGGGCTGGTCTGCACCCCGCCGTACCCGCTGGTGCTGGGCGCGCTGCCGGAGCAGGCGGTACGGGAGCTGGGCGCGGCCCTGGACTCCGAGCCGCTGCTGGCCGGGCTGAGCGGCTTCAACGCGCGGCGGGCGGACGCCGAGCTGCTGGCCGCGGCCTGGGGGCGGCCGGCGAAGGTCGAGGAGGAGCTCCGGCTGCACCGGCTGGAGGAGCTGCTGCCGCCGGATCCGGCACCGGCGGGCCGCGCCCGCCCGGCGGTGGAGGCCGATCTGCCGCTGCTGCTGGACTGGCTGACCGCCTACACCACCGAACTCGGGGAGCCGGCCCCTCCCACCGAGGCCGCCCTGCGCGACCGGATGGGCTACCAGGGCATCCGGCTGTGGGAGGACGCCGGTGTGCCCGTGTCGCTGGCCTCCTTCTCCCCCGTGCTGGGCGGCGCCGCCCGGGTGGGCCCGGTGTACACCCCGCCCGAGCTCCGGGGCCGCGGGTACGCCGCCGGGGTGACCCATGCGGCCACCGTGGCGGCCCAGGCCCTGGGGGCCGCGGAGGTGCTGCTCTTCACCGACCTCGCCAACCCCACCAGCAACGGCATCTACGGGCGGCTGGGGTACCGGCCGGTGGAGGACCGGGTCATCCTCGCGTCGGCCGGCTGAGCTTCACCGGCTTCACCCCTTGCCCGTCGGGGGCTTGCGGCTGCCGGCCCGGTAGGGGGCCGGCCAGGGGGCGCCGGGGCCCTGATAGTCCTGGTCGGCCGCCGCGTGCAGGGTCCAGTGCGGGTCGTACAGGTGGGGGCGGGCCAGTGCGCAGAGGTCGGCGCGGCCCGCCAGCAGCAGGGAGTTGACGTCGTCCCAGGAGGAGATGGCCCCGACCGCGATCACCGGGACCCCGAGGGCGTTGCGGATCCGGTCGGCGTATGGGGTCTGGTACGAGCGGCCGTACTCGGGGGTTTCGTCCGCCACCACCTGGCCGGTGGAGACGTCGATCGCGTCGGCGCCGTGGGCGGCGAAGGCGGCGGCGATGGCCACCGCGTCCTCCTCGGTGGTGCCGCCGGGCGCCCAGTCGGTGGCCGAGATCCGGACCGTCATCGGCCGCTCCGGCGGCCAGACCGTGCGGACCGCGTCGAAGACCTCCAGCGGGAAGCGGAGGCGGTTCTCCAGGGTGCCGCCGTAGGTGTCGGTCCGCCGGTTGGTGAGGGGGGAGAGGAAGCCGGACAGCAGGTAGCCGTGGGCGCAGTGCAGTTCGAGGAGGTCGAAGCCGCAGCGGGCGGCCCGGACCGCGGCTGCGGTGAACTCCTCGCGGATGCCCGAGAGTTCCTCCGCCGTCAGGGCGCGGGGTGTCTGGTTGACTCCGGGCCGGTAGGGCAGTGGGGAGGCGGCTGCCACCGGCCAGTTGCCGGCCGGCAGGGGCTCGTCGATGCCCTCCCACATCAGCCGGGTGGAGCCCTTGCGACCGGAGTGGCCGAGCTGGACGCCGAGGGCGGTGCCGGGTGCGGAGGTGTGCACGAACTCCGCGATCCGCCTCCAGGCGGCGGCCTGCTCGTCCGTGTACAGGCCGGCGCAGCCGGGGGTGATCCGGCCCTCGGGCGAGACGCAGACCATCTCGGTCATCACCAGGCCCGCTCCGCCGAGGGCCCGCGCGCCGAGGTGGACCAGGTGCAGGTCCCCGGGCAGTCCGTCGCGGGCGGAGTAGAGGTCCATCGGGGAGACCACCACCCGGTTGCGCAGGGTCAGCCCGCGCAGCCGGTACGGGGTGAACATGGGCGGGGTGGCCTCGTCCGGGCAGCCGAAGTCGCGTTCGACGGTGCGGGTGAAGCGGGCGTCGCGCAGCCGCAGGTTGTCGTGGGTGACCCGGCGGCTGCGGGTGAGCAGGTTGAAGGCGAACTGCCGGGCGGGCTGGCCGGTGTATCCGGCGAGGTTCTCGAACCAGCGCATGCTGGCGGCTGCGGCGCGCTGGGTGGAGGCCACCGCGGGGCGCCGGGTCTCCTCGTACGCGGCGAGGGCGGCGGGCACGTCGTCGGGTACGGCGGTCACCGCCTCGGCGAGGGCCAGGGCGTCCTCGACGGCGAGCTTGGTGCCCGAGCCGATGGAGAAGTGCGCGGTGTGGGCGGCATCGCCGAGCAGGGTGATGTTGCCGTGCGACCACCGCTCGTTGGTCACCGTACGGAAGGCGGTCCAGGCCGAGCGGTTGCCGGTGAGCCCGCGACCGCGCAGCGCCTCGCTGAAGATCTTGGCGCAGCGGGCGGCCGATTCGGTCTCGTCGCAGAGGTCGAATCCGGCGGCCCGCCACACTTCCTCGCGCATCTCGACGATGACGGTGGAGGCGCCGGAATCGTTCTGCGGCCCGGAGGGCCTCGTTGAGGGGTGGTGGTCGGGCGACGGGCGGGCATAGGGGTAGGCGTGCAGTTGCATGACGCCGTGTTCGGTCTCGGCGATCTCGAAGCGGAAGGCTTCGAAGGCGAAGTCGGCGGACAGCCAGATGTAGCGGCAGCGGCCGGGGGTGAGGGTGGGGCGGAAGTGTTCGGCCCCGGCGGTGCGGAGGGCGCTGTGCACCCCATCCGCGGCCACCACCAGGTCGTACGAGGAGCTGAGTACTGCTGCCTCCGGTGCCTCGGCGCGGAACCGGAGGGTGACGCCGAGGCCGGTGCAGCGCTCGTGCAGGATCTCCAGCAGCCGGCGCCGGCCGAGTGCCGCGAAGCCGTGGCCGCCGGAGGTGAGGAGCCGGCCGCGGTGCACGATGTCGACGTCGTCCCAGCGGACGAACTCGGCGCACAGCGCCCGGTACACCTCCGGGTCGGCGCTTTCGATGCCGCCGAGGGTCTCGTCGGAGAGGACGACGCCGAAACCGAAGGTGTCGTCAGGAGCGTTGCGTTCCCATACGTCCACCCGGTGGCCCTGGCGGGCCAGCAGGGCTGCCGCGTAGAGGCCGCCGGGCCCGCCGCCGGCTACCGCGACCCGCAGAGCGCCGCGCATGGCGCTACCGTCCCCGCCAGTCGGGCGGCCGTTTCCCGGTGAAGGCCGCATGGAACTCGGCGTAGTCCTCACCGTTCATCAGCAGGGCCTGGGTGGCGGCGTCCAGTTCCACCGAGGCGGCGAGCGGCATGTCGAGCTCGGCGGTGAGCAGGGCCTTGGTCTGGGCGTAGGCGAGGGCCGGTCCGGCGGCCAGCCGGGCGGCGAGTTCGGCGGCGCGGGTGGCGGCCTTGCCCTCCTCGGTGACCTCGCTGAGCAGCCCGATCCGCTCGGCCTCGGCGGCGTGGACGGGCTCGCCGAGCATCAGCAGCCGGGTGGCGTGGCCGAGTCCCACCACGCGGGGCAGCAGGTAGGCGGCGCCCATGTCGCCGCCGGAGAGGCCGACCCGGGTGAAGAGGAAGGCGAACCGGGCGGTGGGGTCGGCGATGCGGAAGTCGGCGGCGAGGGCGAGGACCGCCCCGGCGCCGGCCGCCACCCCGTGCACGGCGGCGATGACGGGAAAAGGGCATTCGCGGACGGCCCGGACCACCTGGCCGGTCATCCGGTTGAAGTCGAGGAGTTGGGCGGTGTCCATGGCGAGGGTGGCGCCGATGATCTCGTCCACGTCTCCGCCGGAGCAGAAGCCGCGGCCTTCGCCGCCGAGGACGAGGGCCCGGACGGAGCGTTCGCGGGAGAGTTCGGCGAGCAGATCGCGCAGGTCGGCGTAGGCGCCGAAGGTGAGCGCGTTCAGCTTTTCTGGACGGTCGAGGGTGACGGTGGCCACGCCGTCCTGCCGGGTGACCCGGAGGTGGCGCCACCGTTCGGTGCCGGCTGCAGAACCAGTGAAGGGGCTCACGTCTCCGACGGTAACACTGTTTGGTGACTGCCGTCACAGAAGCGCGACACGGGAGCACGCAAGGACAGCCACGCGCGGACTGCATCGTTGAAAGTAGGATTTCTCCACGGCTTCTTCACGAGCCGGCCCCCGACGACGGAACAACGGAACGGACGGTCCCGCCTTGCCCGACGCCTCCTGGCGGATCGCCCTGCCGCACACCACCGCGGCCGTGCCGATGGCCCGCGCCCTGGTGCGTACCGCGCTCGCCGACGTCGAGGCGCCGGCCGACCGCGGCACTGCCGAGCTGCTGACCGCGGAGCTGGTCGCGAACGCGGTGGAGCACGCCGGCGGGCCCGTCGAGCTGGTGGTGGAGCTGCTGCCGAACGGGTGTCAGGTCGAGGTGCACGACGGCGATCCGCGCCCGCCCGGCGATCTGGCGGCGCAGCCGGGCGATGCCTGCCCCGACCCCTGGCAGGAGCACGGCCGCGGGCTGCTGCTGATCCGCGCGCTCAGCTCCGCCTGCGGCCACCGGCCGACCGCGCGGGGCAAGGCGGTGTGGTTCACCCTGCCCGCGCGGCCCGGCGTATGACTATGCGCGGGTGCGGTCGAGGGTGGCGACCAGCACGGCCTTGATGGTGTGCAGCCGGTTCTCGGCCTCGTCGAAGACCACCGAGTGCGCCGACTCGAACACCTCGTCGGTGACCTCCAGGGAGTCCAGCCCGTGCCGGTCGTAGATCTCCCGCCCGACCTTGGTGTCCAGGTCGTGGAAGGCCGGCAGGCAGTGCAGGAACTTCACCCCGGGATTTCCGGTGGCGCGCAGCACGTCCATGGTGACGGCATAGCCGGCCAGCGCCCGGATCCGCTCGTCCCAGACCTCCTTGGGCTCCCCCATGGACACCCACACGTCGGTGGCGACGAAGTCGGCCTGCGCGACCCCCTCCGCCACGTTCTCGGTGAGGGTGATCCGGGCCCCGGAGGACTCGGCGACGGCCCGGGCCCGGGCCACCACCTGCCCGGCGGGCCAGTAGGCCTTCGGCGCGACGATCCGTACGTCCATGCCGAGCAGCGCCCCGGTCACCAGGTAGGAGTTGCCCATGTTGAACCGGGCGTCGCCGAGGTAGGCGAAGGAGATCCGCTCCAGCGGCTTGGCCGTGTGCTCGGCCATGGTGAGCACGTCGGCCAGCATCTGGGTGGGGTGCCAGTCGTCGGTCAGCCCGTTGTAGACCGGCACGCCCGCGGACGCGGCGAGGGCCTCTACGGCCTCCTGGCTGTCGCCCCGGTACTGGATGGCGTCGAACATCCGGCCGAGCACCCGGGCGGTGTCCCGGACCGACTCCTTGTGCCCGATCTGGGAACCGGAGGGGTCCAGATAGGTGGTGTGGGCGCCCTGGTCGGCGGCGGCCACCTCGAACGCGCAGCGGGTGCGGGTCGAGGTCTTCTCGAAGATCAGCGCGATATTGCGGCCCTGGAGCCGGCGCACCTCGGCACCCGCCCGCTTGGCCGCCTTGAGTTCCGCGGCCAGCTCGATCAGGCCGCGGAACTCGGCGGCGGTGAAGTCGAGCTCCTTGAGGAAACTGCGGCCGGCGAGGTCGATGGCCATGGGGGCGCTCCTGGATCACACGAACAGGGGATGCTGGAAGTCTATACGATCCACTGCATCGCTATTCAGTACTGGTGTGCAGTCTCACACTGCGGCGCGCACCACTGCCCGCCTGCCCCCCCTGTACCCCGGCTGCAGCCCGGCTGCGGCTCAGACCGGATCGCGTTCCACCGGGCAGCTCATGCACCGCGGCCCGCCCCGGCCCCGCCCCAGCTCGCTCCCCGGGATCTCGATCACCTCGATCCCCTCCTTGCGCAGATGGGTGTTGGTGGTGACGTTCCGCTCGTACGCGATCACCACGCCCGGCTCCACGGCGAGCACATTGCACCCGTCGTCCCACTGCTCCCGCTCCGCGGAATGCACGTCCTGGGTGGCCGTCAGCACCCGGATGGCATCCAGCCCGAGGGCCGCTGCGATGGCCCGGTGCATGTGCTCCGGCGGATGGTCGGTGACCTTCAGCTCCTGGTCCGCGCTGCCCGGCTCGATCGTGTAGGAGCGCAGCATGCCCAGGCCCGCGTACTGGGTGAAGGTGTCGGCGTCGACCATCGTCATCACCGTGTCGAGGTGCATGAAGGCCCGGCTCTTCGGCATGTCCAGCGCCACGATGGTGCGCGCCGAACCGGCCGCGAACAGTCCGCGGGCCAGCATCTCCACCGCCTGCGGGGTGGTCCGCTCGCTCATCCCGATCAGCACCGCACCGTTGCCGATGACCAGGACGTCCCCGCCCTCGATGGTGGAGGGGTAGTCGGCCTGGCCCTGGGACCAGTAGTGGAAGGCCCCGGAGGCGGTGAACAGCGGATGGTGCTTGTAGATGGCCTCGAAGTGCACGGTCTCCCGCTGCCGGGCCGGCCAGCGCATGGCGTTGATGGAGACCCCGTCGTAGATCCAGGCGGAGGTGTCCCGGGTGAACAGGTGGTTGGGCAGCGGTCCCAGCAGGAAGCCGTCCAGCTCCAGGGCGTGGAAGCGGACCGACACCGGCTCGGCGTGCCGCTCCAGGAACTCCCGCTTGGTCATCCCGCCCACCAGCGCCTCGGCGAGTTCCGTCGAGGGCAACTCGTCGAACACGGCCCGCAGATGGTCGGTGGCGAGCGGCCCGTACTCCTTCTCGTCGAAGACCCGGTCCAGGACGAGGCGGCGGGCCTCCGGAACGTCCAGCGCCTCGGCGAGCAGATCGCCGAACAGGTGGACCTCCACCCCCCGGTCCCGCAGCACATCGGCGAAGCCGTCGTGCTCCTGCCGGGCCCGCCGGACCCACAGCACGTCGTCGAAGAGCAACGCGTCCTTGTTGCTCGGGGTGAGCCGCTTCAGCTCCAGGTCGGGCCGGTGCAGTATGACGCGGCGCAGCCGCCCGGTCTCGGAGTCGACATGGAATCCCATGTCGTACACGTTCGCAGACCGGGCGGCGTTTTGATGTCCTGTTTCCTCAGCGCAGGCCGAGGAGTGCCGTGGGTGCGCCGGTCAGCTCCGGGCCGATCACTCCGAGCTTCGGGGCCACCACGTTCGGCAGCCCGGAGTTGGAGGCATCCGGCATGGTCAGCGGCGAGCCGAGGACCGCACCCGGGCTGCGGGCCAGCAGGGTGGTGGCGGGGGCGTCGAGCGAGCCCTCGCCGTCCGTTTCCTTGCTGCCGAGCAGGTTGGGCACCGGGGAGCTGACCAGGGTGTCGCCGAGCTCGGTGCCGACCGGGATCGCCGGCAGCACCGGGGTGGGCAGCATGTCGCCCTGGTGGTGCACGGGCGGCTCGATCGCGCCGACCACCGGCAGCGGCACGCCGGTGCCCAGGCGCGGGGCGTCCACCCCCAGCGCGCCTTCGACCGCATCCAGCGGCACCCCCACCGGGACCCCGCCGGCGACGGCCGGGGCCGCCGCTCCGGCAGCGGCCATACAGGTCATGAGCGCCGCAATGCTTCCGCGCGCGGTCATCTTCATATCTGACGTTCCGTCCTTCCGTCCGTGGCACATGCGTGGCGCATCCGTGGCATATCCGTGGCATACACACCGCTGCCCTGGAAGAACGATCCCGCGCGCCGGTGGTCACCGCCCTGCCGTCACGGGTGCGCCCGGCGTCACGGGTACGGCCGGAGCTCAGAGCCGCGGGTCCACCGGCTCCGACTCCAGCGCCAGCACCGCGAACACCGCCTCGTGGATCCGCCAGAGCGGCTCCCCCGCCGCCAGCCGGTCCAGGGCCTCCAGCCCCAGCGCGTACTCCCGCAGGGCCAGCGACCGCTTGTGCCCGAGGAAGCGCTGCCGCAGCCGCTCCAGGTTCTCCGGACGGGTGTACTCCGGGCCGTAGATGATCCGGAGGTACTCGCGTCCGCGCACCTTGACGCCCGGCTGGACCAGCCGCCCGTCCGCCCCGCGCTCGTACGCCCGGAGCGGCTTGACCACCATGCCCTCGCCGCCCGCCGCGGTCAGCTCCAGCCACCATTCGGTGCCCGCCCGGACCGATTCCGGGTCCGTGGTGTCGACCAGCACCCGGCCGGTGCGGCGCAGCAGCCCGGTGCCGCTCTTCTCGTCCGCCTCGACCAGCCGGTCCAGCCAGGCCAGCTGCTCGTCGTGCGGGACCGCGGCCAGGCTCCGCCCGTCGGCCGCCAGCAGCTGGAACGGCGCGAACCGGACCCCGTCCAGGCCGTCGGTGGTCCAGCAGTAGCGCCGGTACGCGTCGGTGAACGCGGCTGCGTCCTCGGCCCGGCCGCGCTGCCGGGCGAGCAGTTCACCCGTGTCGACCCCGCGGGCGGCGGCTGCCTCGAGGGCGGCCAGGGCCTGCGGGAACACCGCGCCGGCGGCGGCACCCACTGCCGCGTACTGGTGGCGCAGCAGTCCGGTGGACTTCAGCGACCAGGGCAGCAGCTCCCCGTCGAACAGCAGCCAGTCGGTGGCGAGTTCCTCCCACAGGCCGGCGCCGGCGACCGCGTCGCGCAGCCGGGTGAGGACCTCCTCGGTGACGGCCGGGTCGTCGAAGAAGGGCCGCCCGGTCCGGGTGTAGACGGATCCGGTGACTCCGGTCACCCCGAAGCGCTCGCCGGCCACGCCCGCGTCCTTGCAGAGCAGCACGACCGCGCGGGAGCCCATGTGCTTCTCCTCGCACACGACCTGTGCGATGCCGTCCTTGCGGTACTGCTCGAACGCCTGGGCCGGGTGCTCCAGGTAGCCTTCCTCGCTCGAGGTGGCGGTCGGGGCCATGGTCGGCGGCAGGTACGGGACCAGCCGCGGGTCGACCGCGAACCGGCTCATGACCTCCAGGGCCGCCGCCGCGTTCTCCTCGCGCACGGTGACGTTGCCCAGGTGCCGGGTCTCGACGATCCGCTTCCCGTGGACGTCGGCCAGGTCGAGCGGGCGCCCCTCCAGGCCCCCGGGCGCCTCGGCGGCCAGCGGCTTGACCGGCTCGTACCAGACCTTCTCGGCCGGTACGTCGACCAGTTCGCGCTCCGGCCAGCGCAGCGCGGTCATCTTCCCGCCGAAGACGGCTCCGGTGTCCAGGCAGATGGTGTTGTTGATCCACGAGGTGTCCGGGACCGGGGTGTGCCCGTAGACCACGACCGCCTTGCCGCGGTAGTCCTCGGCCCACGGGTAGCGCACCGGCAGGCCGAACTCGTCGGTCTCGCCGGTGGTGTCCCCGTAGAGGGCGTGCGAGCGGACCCGGCCGGAGGTGCGGCCGTGGTACTTCTCCGGCAGGCCGGCGTGGCAGACCACCAGCTTCCCGCCGTCGAGGAGGTAGTGGCTGACCAGCCCGTCGATGAACTCCCGCACCTCGGTGACGAACTCCTCGTCCTCGCGGGCGAGCTGCTCGACGGTCTCGGCGAGGCCGTGGGTCTGCTGCACCGTGCGGCCCTTGAGGTGCCGGCCGAGCTTGTTCTCGTGGTTTCCGGGCACGCACAGGGCGTTGCCGGACTTGACCATGCCCATCACGCGGCGCAGCACTCCGGGGCTGTCCGGGCCGCGGTCGACGAGGTCGCCGACGAACACGGCGGTACGGCCGGCCGGGTGGACGCCGTCGCGGTAGCCCAGCTTGGCGAGCAGGGTCTCCAGCTCGGAGGAGCAGCCGTGGATGTCACCGATGATGTCGAAGGGGCCGGTGAGGTGGGTGAGGTCGTTGAAGCGCTTCTCCCGTACCACCTCGGCGGCGTCGACCTCCTCGACGCTGCGCAGCACGTGCACCTTGCGGAAGCCCTCGCGCTCCAGGCCGCGCAGGGAGCGGCGCAGGTCGCGGCGGTGCCGCTGGATGACCTGGCGGGGCAGTCCGGCCCGGTCGGGGCGGGTCGCGTTGCGCGCGGCGCACACCTCCTCGGGCAGGTCGAGGACGATCGCGATGGGCAGGACGTCGTGGGCGCGGGCCAGCTGGACCAGCTGGCGGCGGGCCTCCTGCTGGACGCTGGTGGCGTCGACGACGGTGAGCCGGCCGGCGGCCAGCCGCTTGCCGGCGATGTAGTGGAGGACGTCGAAGGCGTCCTTGCTGGCGCTCTGGTCGTTCTCGTCGTCGGCGACCAGGCCCCGGCAGTAGTCGGAGGAGAGGATCTCGGTCGGCTTGAAGTGCTTGCGGGCGAAGGTGGACTTGCCCGAGCCGGTGGCCCCGATCAGGACGACGAGGGACAGGTCGGTGACGGGCAGGCTGCGCTTCCTCGCGCTGTGCTCGGTCTCGTTGCTGCTCATGCGGCCCGGCCCTCCTTCGGGATCTCGGCAGTGCCATCAGCACTATTCAGGGTGAAGACGGCCATCTGGGTGGGCGGCCCGACCTCCGGGTCGTCGGGGCCGACGGGCAGGAACGCGGCCTCGTACCCGTACCGGGCGGCCACGTCCGCCGCCCAGCCGCGGAACTCCTCGCGGGTCCACTCGAAGCGGTGGTCGCCGTGCCGGACGTGGCCGGCGGGCAGCGACTCCCAGCGGACGTTGTATTCGACGTTGGGGGTGGTGACGAGGACCGTGCGGGGGCGGGCCGCGCCGAACACCGCGTACTCCAGGGCGGGCAGCCGGGGCAGGTCCAGGTGCTCGATGACCTCGCTGAGCACGGCGGCGTCGTAGCCGGCCAGCCGCTTGTCGGTGTAGGCGAGGGAACCCTGGAGCAGGGTCACCCGGGCAGCCTGCCGCTCGCCCAGGCGGTCCAACCGGAGCCGCTTGGCCGCGATCGACAGGGCCCGCATGGACACGTCCACGCCGACGATCTCGGTGAACGCGACGTCCTTGAGCAGTTCCTGCACCAGCTGCCCCTGCCCGCAACCGAGGTCCAGCACGCGCTGCGCGCCGGCCGCCCGCAGCGCGGCGAGCACGGCCTCGCGGCGCTGCACGGCCAGCGGCACCGGCCGCTCCTCGGTGTCCTGTGTCTCGTCCACCGCGTTGTCGATCTCCTCGACCTCGCTGCCGTCGGCCTCGGCGAGCCGGACCAGTTCCAGCCGGGCCATGGCCTCCCGGGTCAGGCCCCAGCGGCGGGCCAGGTAGCGGGCGGTGATGAGCTGGTGCTCGGGGTGTCCGGCCAGCCAGCCCTCTCCGGCGCGCAGCAGCTTGTCCACCTCGTCGGGAGCCACCCAGTAGTGCTTGGCGTCATCCAGCACGGGCAGCAGGACGTAGAGCTGCCGCAGCGCGTCGGCGAGCCTGAGCTCGCCTTCGAGCACGAGCCGTACGTAGCGCGAGTCGCCCCACTCCGGGAACTTCTCGTCCAGCCGGACCGGGACGGCCTCCACGGACGCCCAGCCGAGCGGGCCGAACAGCCGCTGCACCAGCTCCGGCCCACCACGGGCCGGCAGCACCGGGATCTCCACCCGCAGCGGCAGCGCCCGCTCCGGCAGTTCGGGCCGGGCGGTGCACTGCCCCTTCAGAGCGCTGCGGAAGACACTGCCGAGGGCGACGGCGAGCAGCGAGGAGGCGGCGTACGGCCGGTCGTTGACGTACTGGGCCAGCGCAGCATCGGGCGCCCCGCCGCGCCCCTTGCCCTGACCTCGCCGAACCAGCGCCACGGGGTCGACCTCCAGCAGCAGCGCGGCAGTGCAGCGCTCGGCCGTTGCCTCGGGGTAGAGGACATGGGCCGTGCCGTGGGAGGTGTTGAACCCCTGGGCCTTGCCCGGGTGCTTGTGCAGCAGAAAGCCCAGGTCAGTGGCCGGATTCTCGGCGGTACCGGTCGTGGTGATCGTCAGGAACATGCACTCGAGTATGGGCTGACCATCCCCGGCCGGGCGACCAGATTTCGGCGCGGCGACCCGATGTACGCCGACACGGCCGTGAGGATTCCGGCACAGCCGCCGCCGAACGCGCGTCCATCGTGCGGCACGTCGTCAAGCTGGTGGAGCCGGCCAGCGGGGACTTCCGCGTTCCCAGGCCCGGCTACTGCCCCAGAAAGGTCTTCCGCCACTCCAGCGGCGACATGGTCAGCGCGGCCTCCGCGAGGGCCTGCGCCGACGCCGTCTTGAGGCTGTTCAACGACGTGTCGATCCAGTCCTGTACGAGCGTGTAGCCCTGAGCGCGGTACTCCACGGCCTGCACCAGGCATTCGAGCTTGTCCGCGTCCTTCGCCACGATCGCCTCGGGGGTGTCGCCACTCTCGTACTCGCCCACGACCCGCTGCACCCCGGCTTTGACCGCCGGGTGCGCAGCAGAGACCTGATCCGCGGTGACGGTCTCGTTCGTCGCCGCATCGATGTACCGGCGTCCGATGTGCGGGATGTCCCCGATCCGGGTTTCTTGCGTGTCGTGGAAGAGGCACATCAGCGCGACCTTGGCGGGGTCCACGCCTTCCATCATGGCCAGGACAGCGCCGACGATGCCGACGCGGAAGGAGTGCTCTGCGATCGACTCGGGGTTGCTGTTCCCGGTAAACCACCACCCGGTCCGCTTCGCGTTCTTGAGCACGCCCATCTCGAAGAGGAACCCGGCCGTGCCCTGGGCGTTCGCCGTCTCGTCTGCCATGTGGTGACCCTCCGGTCTGTCAGGTGCGATCACGTAAAACGTAGTTCACGTGGCTGAGTTCGCGGCGGGATCTTTCCGAGATGCCACCCCCGTCCAACAGGTGCCCGGTACGCTCCGCGAGGTCCCGCACCAGCATGCCCGACGCCTGCGGCAACCACGGGTGGGCCGTCAGCAGGGCCCACATGGTGTGCGCGTACAGGTCGACGTACCCGGGGGCGTCGTGCAGGCCGTACGTCAGCCCGCGCAGCAGCGTGACAGGGTCCCATCCGGTCAGCTGCCGGTCCCGCATGAACAGGTCGTCGGACTGCGGCAGTGGGGTCCCACCCAGCCAATAGGCCCAGTAGTTCAGGTTCGCGGCCTCGCCCGCGTCGTCGTCCACCACCGCCCGCTCAATGAAGTCCAGCAGCGGCACCGGGTCCCCGAGCCGGGCGAGGGCAGTGGCCGTCGAACGCGCCTCCGCCCACTGCGGAGTCCAGCCGCGCCGCGCGAGCAGACCGCGTCGGGCATGGAGGGCCTGCGCGGTCCACGCCACCGCCTCTGGCGTCTTGTCGTACGAGGTCAGATACAGAGCCTGGCGGTGCAGGAGCACGCCCTGGGGGTCGGTCCTGGGCGCCGCCTCCGCTGTGGTCCGCAGTTGCTCGAAGAACGCGGCCCGGTCCGCCGCAGGGAGGAGTGGCGAGGCTGCTGCCGGCCCTCTCCGGCGGGGGGACGGAATCCCGGCAAGGGAAGGCGGCCGGGTACCTGTGAGCGCCCAGGCGAGCATGTGGGCGGTGTCCCGGGTGTGCACCCACTCAGCCAGGGGGTGCGGTCCGTCGCTGCCAGTGAGGGTGGCGCTGGTGATCCGGTCCGCGTCCATCGCCGCGTCGAGCATCCCCACGACCGCCGCGTCCGCACCGAGCCCGGCCAGCCGCCGCCGAAGTCCCAGGAGATCCACCGCCCTCATATGTGCGACCGGCCGCCGACCCGACTCCCACCCCTGCACCGTGGCCAGGTCCACGCCTAGGGCCTCGGCCATCGCCGCCTGCGTGAGCGGTACCGACTCCCGCGCCGTACGCAGCACAAAGCCCGCAATCGTGACGGTGGTTGGTCTCGTCGCCATCGCTCGCGCTCCCCGGTGCGGCCCCCTGCCTAAACACGTACCCGCAGTCAGTCCTACCGCACACAGCGCGACCGTACGTTCATCTTGCACGATCGACCAGGCTCAGTACCCGGGCCCGAGGTTGACGCCGCACCCCCGGCAGCGGGGCGCAGTCGTTCCTCCCCGGTCCCTGCGTCCCGCTGCGTCCCCCTCCCACCGAGGAGTGCGTCATGACCAAGCTGCCTCGCCGTCGCCCGCTCGTCCGTCAGCTTCAGGACGAGCCCGAGTTCGCCCCCCCCAGGGCGACGCCTTCGACAGCCCGGACCCCAGCCCCGCCCTCCAGGGCCGCGCCGCCCGGGGGTTGGAGAAATTCACGCTGGGCGCCGGCCCGACCATCAACCAGCGTGAGGAGCCGCAGCGGTGAGCCGCAAGGACGTCCCGAGCTGCAGGGCCGCTGACGGGCTCACAGTCTCCCCGCCCTGGTGGTCTCGCAGGCGCCACCCGGGCGGGGGCACCACTCCGCCCGCTCTGCCTGTAGTCGGCACAGGCCGAACACGGCGACGCCGGGGGTTAAGCCCCCACGCACCCGCGGCGCAACCAGGCACCACTCGCTCACACCGAAAGGAGCACGATGCACAGTGCCTTACGGCTAGCGACCATTCCCCGGTCCGTGATCATGCAGCCGACCACGCAGTGCCTCCCCATGGACTGCACGTATTGCTACCTACCGTTCCGGAAAACGAAGCACCTGATGTCGGCTGCCGTCGCCGAAGCCGTAGCCGCGGCCGTCAATCCGTGGGCGGCCGACAATCCGGTGTTCGAGGTCGTGTGGCACGGCGGGGAGCCACTGGCCACCGGCCGCGAGCACCTTGCGGCCCTCATGACCCCCTTCAAGGACGTCAAGCACAGCGTGCAGACGAACGCCGCACTCGTGGATGACGCGTGGTGCGAGTTCCCGCTGGAGCACGACGTACACGTGGGCGTCAGCATCGACGGCCCCGAGGACATGAACACCCACCGCGTCACCCTCGCCGGCCACCCGGGATTTCGCGTCACCCTACGGGGGATCGAGCGACTACGGCACCGCGGCATCCCCTACTCCGCCATCGCCGTGGTCTCTGACCCCGACCCGGCCGACGCCGCCCGCTTCTACGAGGTCTTCGCCGAGCTGGGTGTGACCACCCTCGGCGTCAACGTCGAAGAAGAGGAGGGCGTCAACACCGGCTCCAAGGCCGCCGACCCCGTGCGGGCGGCCGAGTTCTGGGCGGCCCTGGCGGATGCCTGGCGCGGCAACCCCGTCGTACGGCTGCGCGAGGTGCAGCGCGTTCTCAACTTCGCCGGTGCCGTCCTCACGGGTCACGAGACCGCCCCCCTGCCCGCGTCCTCGCCGTGGGACCCGCTGCCGACCGTCGCCTACGACGGCGGCGTGGTCATGCTCTCCCCCGAGCTGGCCGGGTTCACCGATCCCCGGTTCGGCGACTTCACCACCGGCAACGTACTCAAAAGCGGTCTGGACGTCCTGGTCGCCGAAGCCGAGGAACGCACTCCCTGGATCACCGAGTTCTGGGACGGCGTGGACAACTGCCTCGCCACCTGCCCCACCTTCTCCTTCTGCGGAGGGGCGCATCCCGCGAATCGGTATTTCGAACACGGGGGCCGCATGGACGGCACCCGCACCTCGTACTGCACCACCTCCAAGATCGCCCTACTCGAGGGAGTCACGCGACATGTCCGCGCACACCGCCCCTGACGCCACCACGCTCGTGATGGACTCGGCACCGGGATTCACATCTCTGCTGGAGGCCGCCGGATCTCAGGTCGTCGCCCGCTGGGAGAACGCCTGGACCACCGCCGTCTGGAACAACCAGTCCGCCTTCCAGACCGCCACCACCTTCGACAACCGGCCGACCTGGGACAACTGGAAGAACAAGTAGCGGCCTGCCGCGGCGGTCCAGCCAACCGCGCGGGACCGCCGCGGCACCTCACAGAACGGAGCACCCCATGACCACCCGCACGTTCGGCCACGTCACCGTCACCACCCCCGACCTGGACGAGCTCGGCCTGTACCTCTCGGCCGTCGACACCCTCGACAGCCCGCGCGGCACCGTCCAGGACTTCGCCTTTGGTGAGGCCGACCTGCGGTCGCTCGACCTCATAGACACCCAGCTCATCACCGGCCGCATCACGGGCTTGCGGTCCAAGCGTGTCGAGTTCGAGGGCCTGAACCTGCACGGTGTGGAGATCGCCAGCAGCGACCTCGGCGCCACCCGCTGGGGCGACAGCAAGCTGACCCGTGTGGTCCTCCGCGACTGCAAGCTGATGGGGGCCGCCCTGGACGGCCTGGTACTCGATGACGTGCTGTTCGAGGGCTGCAAGTTCGATTACGCCAGCTTCGAAAAGGTCCGTGCCACAGGGCCCGTCGCCTTCGTCGGCTGCACCTTCACCGAGGCCACGTTCACCGAGTGCGACCTGTCCGACGTCGTGTTCTCCGACTGCACGCTCAGGCTCACCGAGTTCGGCACCGGCCGCTACCGGGACACCGACCTGCGCGGCAACGATCTCTCGACCGTCCGCGGCGTCGTCAATCTGTCCAAGGTCCGCATCGATCACGGCCAGCAGAGTGACCTCGCCGAGGCCCTCGTGAACGAACTCGACATGACCATCGGCGACGACTGACCCAGGAGGACCAGTGCCCTTACGCGTAGCCTTCACCGACCAGGGCGCCTTGCGGGAGCGGTGCGACTTCGCCGCGGTCCGCACCGTCAGCGGGGATCCCGCCCTCGAAGACGGGGCGGTCGTACCGTCCGGGCAGTGGCAGCCGCTCAGCGAGGCCGCCGCCCAAGGGCTGGCCGCCCCGCCGTGGACCCCGCCGAGCACGCTGGTGGAGATCGTCCGGCCGCCGGCACCCACCGCCGGAAACCTGGAAGACCTGGCACAGCAGATGGGCGACGAACAGGCCCAGTACCTGGGTCAGGCCCTCGCCAAGCCCGACATGCTCACCACCACCGACAACTACCAGGACGGCCGCCGCATCGGCCTCCACCTCGACAACTGGGACAAGCTCCATTACGGGGAGAAAGCGACCGGCCGGCGCCGCCTCGCCCTCAACCTGGGCCCGGGAAGCCGGTACATCCTGCTGGGCACCCTCGACGCCCAAGCCGTCTGCCGGGCCGTCCACCCAGAGGATTACGAGTACCGCTACCCCAGCACTGACGACTACCGCGCCCACGTCGCCGCGGGCCAACCCATCCGGTGCGTCCGGATCCGTCTCGCGCCCGGCGAGGGCTACATCGCCCCCACGGAGTACCTGCTGCACGACGGCTCCACCGAAGACCAGGACCAGCCGTCGGTCATGGCCTTCTGGCTCGGGCACTGGCAGCGCGGCACCTTGCCGTCCCTGATCTGACCCCTACCGCAGCCCCCATTTCCTGTGCCCCCCGCCCCCAGCATTCAGCCGTCACCCGGCGCCGGGCGGGGTCGGGGGTCGCAGTCTGCGGGACAGGCCTGTGATGTGGGCGGGGCCGACGCGGCAGCAGCCGCCGATCAGGCGGGCGCCGGCGGTCTGCCAGGCGGTGGTCGGCCAGGGTGTCGGGGTGTCCGGTGGGTGCCAGAGGTGGGCTTCGGCGTCCCAGACGGAGCCGTCGTTGGGGTAGGCGACCACGGGTTTGCCGGTGGCCGCCGCGGCCGGGCCGATCGCGGCGAGGACCTCGGCGGGGTCGCAGCAGTTGACCCCGACCGCGATCACCTCCGGGGTCTCCGCGGCCAGGGCGAAGGCCTCGGTGAGGGGCTGGCCGGCCCGGGTCCGGCCGCCCTGCACCGTGTACGACAGCCAGGCCCGGGCACCCGTCCCGGCCAGGACGGACAGCATCGCCTCGGCCTCGTCGGTGTCGGGGACGGTTTCCAGGGCGAGGACGTCGGGGCCGGCGGCCAGCAGGGCCTCGATCCGGGGACGGTGCCAGGCGGCGAGCGCCGGCACGCTCAGCCCGTACCGCCCGCGGTACTCGGAGCCGTCCGCGAGCAGCGCCCCGTACGGTCCGACCGAGGCGGCCACCCACACCTCGTGGTCCGCGGCCTCGGCGGCCCGCGCGGCCAGGTCGACGCTGCGGTGCAGCAGCGCGGGCTCGGCCGGGACCTGGTAGCTCGCGGTGATCAGCACCTCGGCCCCGGAGCGGACGTAGGCGGTGTGGGCGGCCAGTACCTCCTCCGGGGCCTCGTCGAGCACCCGGCCGGTCCACCAGCCGCCGGACAGGTCGCAGCCCTGGTCGGCGAGCTGGTTGCTGAGCCCGCCGTCGAGCAGGACGGTGCGGCGGGCCAGGGCCTCGGCGAGCGGGCCGGATGCGCGGGTCATCGGGCGGTCAGCCGAGCTGGGGCAGGACCTGGGAGGAGATCAGCTCCAGGTGGTCCAGATCGTCGAGGTCGAGCATCTGGAGGTAGATCCGGGAGGATCCGATCGCCCCGTAGGTGCCGATCTTCTCCACCACTTCGGCGGGGGACCCGGCCAGTCCGTTGGCCTTGAGCTCGTCGACCTCCCGGCCGATGGCGGCGGCCCGGCGGGCCACCTCGGCGTCGTTCCGGCCGACACACACGACCAGCGCATTGGAGTACACGAGCTCGTCGGCGCTGCGGCCGGCCGCCTCCGCGGCGGCCCGGACCCGGCCGAACTGCCGCTCGCTGTCGGCGACGGAGGCGAAGGGCATGTTGAATTCGTCCGCATACCGCGCCGCCAGCGCCGGGGTCCGCTTGGCCCCGTGCCCGCCGATCAGGACCGGCACCTTGGCCTGCGCGGGCTTGGGCAGCGCCGGCGAGTCCTCGATCCGGTAGTGGGCGCCGGCGTAGTCGAAGGTCTTCCCGATCTCGGTGGCCCACAGGCCGGTGACGATGGCCAGCTGTTCCTCCAGCCGGGCGATCCGCTCCGCGGGGAAGGGGATCCCGTACGCCTTGTGCTCCTGCTCGAACCAGCCGGCGCCCAGCCCCAGCTCGATCCGGCCGCCGGACATCCGGTCCACCTGCGCCACCTGGATGGCCAGCACCCCCGGCAGCCGGAACGTGCCGGCCGTCATCAGGGTGCCGAGCCGGATCCGCTTGGTCTCGCGGGCCAGGCCCGCGAGGGTGATCCAGGCGTCGGTGGGGCCGGGCAGCCCGTCGACGGAGCCCATCTTCAGGTAGTGGTCCGAGCGGAAGAAGGCGTCAAAGCCCAGGTCCTCGGTGGCCCGGGCCACGGTCAGCAGGGTGTCGTAGTCGGCGCCCTGCTGGGGTTCGGTGAAAATGCGAAGATCCATACCTCCCATCCTGCCCTTCCCGCCCCTGCCGGGTGAATCTCCGTCAACATCGTGCCCCGGCGCCGATGGAGATCGTTGGCTCGGACGGAGCCGGACCGCCCGGCCCGCGCGCCGGCGGCCCCATGCCGGTACGTCCACCGCACCCTTCCGCATCGGAAGGGCCCGGGCCGAGGAGGCCGCCGCCATGTCCCAGGAGTCCGTGCCCGAGCACATTGGACAGGAGCCTCCGGTACTCGCGCAGAACGGCGCACCGAAGGGACTCCTCCAGCAGATGGAAGAGCTGATGGCCGCCCTCAACGCCGACCTCTCCCAGCTCGACGCCGACCTCCAGTCCTCCGCGGAGCGCACCCCCGACAACGGGAGCCCCTCCCCCTTCCCCAGCTGAACCGCCCCCCGGTCCCGCCGCCCCGCGCGCGGCGGGACCCGCCCTGCCGCCGGCGCTCAGGCGACCCCGGAGGCGGAGCCCCGCTCGCGGACCGAGAGCCGGCGCAGGATCGCCCGGACCCGGTCGCTGGACTCGTCGGCCGCGTCAATGGCCTCTATGCACGGCCAGTACAGAGCGTCGTCATCGGTGGCACAGGCCACTCCGACCAGCGCTATGCCGACCTCGCCCAGCAGCGCCTGCAAGCCCAGCAGGGCCTGTCGCACATCCGAAACCTCCGTCAACTGGGCCGCCCGTGGCGGATGGTCGGGCACTCTGCCCTCCCCGCTCAGCTGCGCCCGGTCGAGCACGCCGCAGCCTCTGCTCCCCGCCTCGCCGAGGCCCCTTGCCTCCGCTCTCAGCTCTCGCGGCCCAGTGACCGACAGCCAGCTGCCGATCCCCTGGGCCAGTGCCTGGGCCTGCCAGGCCTCGCCGACGATGTCCATCGCCGCCCCGCTCTGTGCCAGCGCATGCCGGCCGGCCGCGATCAGCCGCACCGCATCCATATGCCGTCCCCCGTCCGCACGACACCCCGTACTCATCACTACCCAGAGTGAAGGCAATGAGCCAGTAAAGCCAGGGGTATTCGGAAAATGTGGACAGAATCAGGGGTGTGGATATCGCCGTCACTCCGAAGAGTGACGATCCGGCCCCGGAGTGCCGGGCCGGGGGAAGCGGAGCTCGTTCCTCTCGATCTTCGCTGCGAGCGCATCCAGCACATCCACCCCGAGGACCTCACAGAACTGCAGCAGATACGCCAGGACATCGGCCACTTCGTCGGCCACCCGGTGCGCGGTGTCCGGCTCCTCCATCACCCGCGCCGACTGTTCCGGGGTCAGCCACTGGAAGATCTCGACCAGTTCGGCGGCCTCCACGCTCAGCGCCACCGCCAGGTTCTTCGGGGTGTGGTACGGCTCCCAGCCGCGGGCCGCCGCAAACTCGGCCAGCCTCCGCTGCAGTTGCCCGAGCCTTTCATCGCACTTCTCTTCTCCACTCACGGCACCAGGTCTACCACCGACACCCCCGGCAGCCCGCGCGCACCCACGGCCTCCTCCCCCACCGCGGCCACCAGCCGCAGGTGCCCCCGCCCGCCGGACAGCCGGGCCAGCCGCACCAGCTCGGCCCGCTGCCGGGCATCCAGGGCGCGCTCGAAGCCGTCGGCGAGCACGGTCAGCGTCTGCCGGGCCGAGGGCAGTTCGGCGGCGGGGTCCACCGCGAGCACCCCGGGGCCGGTCAGCAGCACCAGGGCGAGCGCGAGGAAGCGGAGCTCCCCGTCGCCGAGCCGGCCGAGGGCGGTGGCCGGGCCGGTGCCGCGCAGCAGCTCGGCGGCCACCCGGCCGTCGGCCAGCGTCCGGGCGGCCAGGTCCTGCACGGGACCGGCGCAGCCGGCCCGGGCGGCGTGCACCAGGAGGGCGTGCCGGGTGCCGCACTCGTGGCGGGTCCGGCGCAGTACGTCGGCGAGGTTGCCACAGTCGCCGGCCAGCCGGCCCTCGCCGGGCGCGGCGGGCGCACGCATCCGGTCCGGGCGCGGGTCGCAGGCGTACACCGAGCGCAGGGCGACCACCACCTGCTCGGCAGCCGCCAGCACCCGGCGCTCGGCCTCGGTCCGCCCGGCCACCCGGAGGGCCAGCAGGGCGGTGCCGAGCCGGTCGTCGGGCAGCGGGGCGCGGGTGACCCCGCCGGCGCCGCCGCTCAGCCAGGCGGCCTGGACCACCGGCCGGCCGGGATCGCGCAGGGCGGTGGCGAGCAGGGTCCGGCCGCCCGCGCTGAGCCGTTCGCCGACGATCCGCAGGCCGGGTTCGGCCTGTACGGCGAGGTCGAGGCGGACCGGCCCGGCCGGGCCGTCGACCGTACAGCCGATCCGGAACCCGCGCCTTCCGGCGGCGTCGGGCAGGGCCCGGTCGGGCACGCAGGCGGCTGGTTCGGGAAACACCTCGGCCAGCTCCGCCCCGCCCCCGAGACCGGCCAGGGCTGCATAGGCGGCCAGCACCTGGGACTTGCCGCTCCCACTGGGCCCGGCCAGCAGGGTGACGGGCCCTAAGGCGACCCCGACGCCCCGGTGCGGCCCGAAGGCGGACAGCCTCAGCTCACTCACCCCGGCCCGCAACTGCGGCCCGCCCTCCACCGGAGGCTCCGACACGGCCGAAGCCGGAGCCGAAGCCGGAACAGGCGGAGTGGGGGCGGTGGTCGTGGGCCAGGCGTAGGTGCGCGGGTCCGGGACCCGGGTGCGCACGGCGTCGAGGGCGGTGGTGGCAGTTGTGGCGGTGGCGGTGGTGGCGTCCATGCGGCGGACGGTACGGCCGGCCCGCAGGAGCGGGCCGCCGCCGAACCGTTCCGCCGTCCGGACCTTCCTACGATCGGGGGACGGCCGCCGCCGCGATCCCCTCCACTTCGGTGCCGACCGGTGCGAGCAGGAAGACGTTCCGGTCGACCCGGTGCATCCCGCTGCCCAGCCCGAAGACCACCCCGCTGCTGAAGTCCAGGATCCGCTTGGCCACTTCGCTGTCGGCCCCGGTCAGATCCAGCAGCACCGGGATCTGCGCGACCAGGTACTCGGCGACCTCGCGCGCGTCCGCGAAGATCTGGACTCTGAGCACGACGAACCGTCGCTGCTCGGCTGCCGCCGCCTGGTGAGCCGTGGGGATGGTGCGGTGGTCCACCCTCGACGGCCACTCGTTGCGACTGCGCAGGGGCACGACCTGTGCGAGCCCCTCCCACTGTTCGTCGGTGACGTCGTACCTGCTCACCGGCCCACCTCGGCCCCACGCTTCATGTGCATCCCCCCATCCTCTCGCGTTTCACCCGTTCAGCCCAACACCGACACGAACGACGTAGGGTCGCGGCCATGAGCAGTCGCGATGAGCTTCGTACACTGCCCCTTCCGCCACTGCCCGTTCCGCGGCCCCGGCGGATCGACGCGGTGCGCAACCACGAGCAGATCCTCGCCGCGGCCGACCGGTTGTTCGCCGAGCAGGATCCGCGAACGGTCACGATGGACCAGATAGCCAGGGCGGCCGGGGTGGGCCGGGCCACCCTGTACCGCCGGTTTCCCGATCCCCGGTCGGTCGCCGCCGCCCTCCTCGAGGAGCACGAGCGGCTCCTCCAGGGCCGGCTGGCGTACGGTCCGCCGCCCCTGGGACCCGGGGCGCCGGCCGCCGAGCGGCTCGCCGCCTTCTATGCGGCAGCCGTGGAGCTGCTGGAACGTCACCTTCCGCTGGCCCTGGGGGCCGGGGCGGGGCCGGCCCGGTTCACCACCGATGCGTACCGGCACTGGCGCCGCCATGTCCGGGCGCTGCTGGCGGAGGCCGGGGTGGCGGACCCGGACGCCTGCGCGGACATCGCCCTCAGCCCGCTGGCCCCGGAGGCGTACCAGCACCAGCGGCACACCCTGGGGCTCGGCCCCGAACGGATCGTCCACGCCCTCGGCGCGCTGGCCCGCACGGTGCTCAGCGGGGCCGCTACCCACCCGGACCGGGATGGGTTAGGTTAGGCATACCTAACCACGCCTCCTCGGGATGATGGAGAGATCCGCATGCGCATGTCCGGCGCCCCAGGCACCCCGGCGACCAGCACCGCCGCCCCCACACGGCCCACCGACGCCGAGCGGGTCCGGTCGATCCTCGCCGCCGCCCACTCCATGACCGTGGTCACCGACGGACTGCGGACCGAGGTCCGCCAGATGGACGGCTCCGATGTGCTCGGCCGGTTCCACCTCCACCCCACCCCGGCCCGCACCCTCCCCCAGGACGGCCGCCCGGCGATCCGGCTGGAGTTCACCGACGTCTCCCCCGCCCCGGTCCGCGACCGGGTGCGCGCCCGGGTCACCATCCTGGGCCACCTGCTCACCCCGTTCCCGGCCCAGGGCGGCGCGCCGGACCTGTCGGAGAGCACCTGCGTCGAGTACGCCCAGGCCGTCCTGGAGACCGCCGAGGGCCGCTCGTACATCGGCCTCGACGAGCTGGACGAGGCCTACCCCGACCCGCTCGCCCCGTACGAGGCGGGCATGCTCACCCACCTCCTCGACGACCACCCCGAACTGGTCACCCTGCTGCTCCGGCTGATCCCGCAGCAGCCGGCCGGCTCCGTCCTGCGCGCGCTGCCGCTCGCCATGGACCGGTACGGGATCACCCTGCGCCTGGAGACGCGGCACGGCCACCGCGACCTCCGGCTGCCCTTCCCCTCCCCGCTGGACGACGTCGAGCAGTCCGGCGCCCAGATCCAGGCCCTGCTCAGCGCCGCCCGCAGGCGTTCGCACCGCAACACCCTGCCCGCCTGATCCCGGAATACCGGAATAGCCGGAGCTGGGCGCCGGTTGCCGTGACCATGAAGGCAATCACGTACGACGCATACGGAACTCCCGCTTCCCTCCGACTCGTTGATGCCCCACAGCCCAAGGTCGGACCCGACGAGGTACTGATCAGGGTGAAGGCCGCCGGGGTCAACCCGGTGGACTGGAAGCTGGCCGCCGGCTACCTCGACCCCATCCTGGAAGTCCGTTACCCCGTGATCCCCGGCTGGGACGTGGCCGGTGTCGTCGAGGCGGTCGGCGAGGACACCTTCGACTACGCCGTCGGCGACGAGGTCTTCGGATATCTCCGCAAGGAGTGGGTGGAACTCGGCACCTACGCCGAGCTGGTCTCCGCCCCCGTCCGCACCCTCGCCCGGAAGCCGCGCTCGCTGAGCTTCGAGCAGGCAGCGGGCATACCCCTGGCCGGCCTCACCGCGTACCAGTCCCTCACCCGGGCGGGCCTGAAGGCCGGCGAGACCGTGGTGATCCACTCGGCGGCCGGCGGGACCGGCTCCCTGGGCGTGCAGATCGCGGTCGCCCTCGGGCTGCGCGTCATCGGCACGGCCGGTGCCCACAACCACGACTACCTGCGCTCGCTCGGCGCCGAGCCGGTCCTGTACGGCGAGGGGCTCGCGGACCGGATCCGCGAGCTGGCCCCCGAGGGCATCGACGCCGGCCTCGACTTCTTCGGGGACGGGGTGGACATCCTGCAGCCGCTGGTCCGGCAGCGCGACCGGGTGGTCTCCATCGCCGACTACGAGGCTGCCGCCAAGGGCGCCCACCAGCTGTGGGTGCGGCCCGACACGGCCGGCCTCACCTTCCTGGCCGAACTCGCCGACGCCGGAAAGCTGACCGTCAGCGTCGCGCACGCGCTGCCGCTCGAGGAGGCCGCGAAGGCCTGGGAGCTCAGCGCCTCCGGCCGGACCCGCGGCAAGATCGTCCTCACCGTGTGAGGTCCTGCCCCCGCCGGCGGACGGTCATACCGCCGCCCGCGCGTGGCGGTTGGCCGGCCGCGGGAGGCCGTAGTGCTCGCGCAGGGTGCGGCCGGTGTACTCGGTGCGGAACAGGCCGCGCTGCCGGAGGATCGGCACCACCTGGTCGACGAAGTCGGCGAGCCCCGTGGGCAGGACCGGCGCCATGATGTTGAAGCCGTCGGCGGCACCCCGGGTGAACCACTCCTGGAGCTGGTCGGCGATCTGCTCGGGGGTGCCGGCGACCACCCGGTGGCCGCGGCCCGCACCGAGCCGGGCGATCAGCTCGCGCAGGGTGAGCCCGTCCCGCCGGGCCAGCTCGGCGACCAGCGTGAACCTGCTCTTGTTGCCGTTGATGTCCCGCTCCTCCGGGAGGTCGGGCAGCGGGCCGTCCAGCGGCAGGCCGCTCAGGTCGGTGCCGAGCATGCCGGAGAGCTGGGCGAGGCCGTATTCCGGCACCTGGAGGTCGGTGAGCTGCCGTTCCAGCGCCTTTGCCTCGGCCTCGGTGGAGCCGAGGACGGGGGCGATGCCGGGGAGCACCAGCAGGTCCCGTTCGGTGCGCCCGTAGCGGGGCAGCCGGGACTTGAGGTCCTTGTAGAAGGTCTGGGCGTCGGCGAGGGTCTGCTGGGCGGTGAAGACGGCCTCCGCGTGGCGGGCGGCGAACTCCTTGCCGTCCTCGGAGGATCCGGCCTGGACGAGCAGCGGGTAGCCCTGCGGGGAGCGGGGCACGTTGAGCGGGCCGGCCACCTGGAAGTGTTCGCCGCGGTGCGCGGCCGGGTGCAGCCGGTCGGTGTCGGCGTAGATGCCACGCTCCTTGTCGAGGACGACGGCATCGTCCTCCCAGCTGTCCCAGAGCTTGGTGGCGACGTCGAGGAACTCGTGGGCCCGCTCGTAGCGGATCCGGTGCTCCAGGTGCTCCTCCCGGTTGAAGTTGCGGGCCTCGTCGACGGTGCCGGAGGTGACGATGTTCCAGCCGGCCCGGCCGCCGCTGAGGTGGTCGAGGGAGGCGAACTTCCGGGCGAGGTGGTAGGGCTCGTTGAAGGTGGTGGAGACGGTGGCGATCAGGCCGATGTGCTCGGTGACGGCGGCGATCGCGGCGAGCAGGGTGAGCGGCTCGAAGCCGCCGAGGGCGTTGTAGCGGGCCTTGCCCCAGAGGGCGAGGCCGTCGGCGAAGAAGATGGAGTCGAGCTTTCCGCGCTCGGCGATCCGGGCCAGTTCCTGGAAGTAGGCGAGGTCGGTGACGCGCTCGGGGCTGCTGTCCGGGTGGCGCCAGGCGGCGTCGTGGTGGCCGGCGTTCATCAGGAACGCGTTGAGGTGCAGGGTGCGGGGCGTGTGGGGCGTGTGGGGCGGGCGGGGCGTGTGGGGCGGCTGGGTGGTCATGTCGGTTCCGGTTCCCTAGGCGAAAGCGGGGACGCGCCAGAGGCTCAGGCGGCGTTCGATGGTGACGAGCAGCTGGTTGAAGCCGACGCCGATGGCGGAGATGGTGATGATTCCCGCGTACATCTGCGGGATGGCGAAGTTGAACTGCGAGGCGTTGATCAGATAGCCGAGGCCGGCTTTGGCGCCGATCATCTCGGCGGCCACCAGCACGAGGATGGAGACCGCTCCGGCCAGCCGGATGCCGGTGAAGACGGCGGGCACCGAGGACGGCAGGATCACCTTCTGGAACAGCCGGGGCGTGGAGAGGTCCATCGAGCGGGCGAGGCGGACGAGGGTCGGGTCGGCGTTGCGGACCGCGCTGATGGTGTTCAGCAGGATGGGCCAGACGCAGGCGTAGACGACGATGGAGACCTTCGAGGTCTCGCCGATGCCGAGGAGCAGGACAAAGACCGGCAGCAGGGCGAGGGCGGCGGTGTTGCGGAAGACCTCCAGCAGCGGGCCGAGCAGCTCGGCGACCGGGCGGTACCAGCCGATCAGCAGGCCGAGCGGGACGGCGACGGCGACGGCGATGCCGAAGCCGCCGAAGGAGCGGATCAGACTGGCCCGGACATGCTCGGCGAGCTGTCCGTCGCGGAGCAGCTCCCACCAGGCGACCGCCACCTCGCTGACCGGCGGGAGGAAGGTGGGATCGGCCAGGCCGGCGCGCGGGGCGATCTCCCACAGGGCGAGCAGGGCAAGAATGGCGGCGGACCGAAGCACAACGGCCCGCAGGGCCCGTCCGGCGGCCCGGGCGATGGCGTGGCCCCGCCGGGTGCGCGCCCGTACGATCGGCACCGGCGGCGCCTTGACGTCGGACGCGGGGGCTCCGGCGGCTCCGTCCCGCTCGGCCTCGGCGGTGCCGGCCCTGCCGTCCGCCTCGGCGGCGGCCAGGGCGGGGGCGGGGGCTTTCGCCGGAACAGCGGGCTCGCGCTCCGGCGCGGCGCCGGAACCGCCGTCTTCACCCTGCTCGACCTCGGGCTCGGCGGTCCTGGCCTTGCCGTCCACCGTAACCACGGCCGCGGCCGAGGCCGGAGCCGTGGCCGTGGCTTCCGCGGGAGCCGCGGGCCTCTGCTCGCGCTGCGGCGCGGTGCCGGTCGCAGTGGGGGCCGGGGTCGGCGGGATGGCGAGGCCCGCTGCGGCCAGGGCGGTGGTGTCGGTTCCGCTGGTCATATGGCTGCCGCCTCCTTCTCCTGTTGCTGGGCCCGGGCCACCTCGTCGTGGAGGAGGGTCCAGATCTCATGGCGGTAGCGGGCGAATTCCGGGCTGGAGCGCAGGTCTTCGCCCAGCAGTCCGGAGCGGTCGCCGAACGACACCGGTACGACCTCCTTGATGCGGCCGGGCCGGGAGGTCATGACCGCCACCCGCTGCCCGAGGTAGACGGCCTCCTCGATGCCGTGCGTGATGAAGACGACCGTCTTCCCGGTGCTCTGCCAGATCCGCCGCAGCTCGTCCTGGAGCGATTCCCTGGTCTGGGCGTCCAGCGCCGCGAACGGCTCGTCCATCAGCAGCACGTCCGGGTCGTACGCAAGCGAGCGGGCGATCGCGACCCGCTGGCGCATGCCGCCGGACAGCTCGTGCGGGTGCCGCCCCTCGAACCCCGTCAAGCCGACCAGATCGAGGAACTCCCGCGCCCGCGCGGCGCGCTGCCGCCTCGGCACGCCCGTGGCCTCCAGCCCGAACTCGACGTTGCCCTGCGCCGTGCGCCACGGCAGCAGCGCGTACTGCTGGAAGACGATGCCCCGGTCCAGGCCCGGCCCGGTCACCGGGCGCCCGTTGAGGAGGATCCGTCCGCCGCTGGGGCGGGCCAGGCCGCCGAGCAGGTCCAGCAGGGTGGACTTGCCGCAGCCGCTCGGGCCGACGACCACGGTGAACTCGCCGTCGGCGATCTCCAGGTCGATCCCGTCGAGAGCGGTGAACTCCCCGAAGGTCTTGCGTACGCCGTCGAACACGATGTGCGCCATGGCCGCTCCTCACCCCTTTCCGGGTGTGTGTGCGTGTGCGTTGAACTCGTTGGTGTAGAGGCCGGCCGCGGTCAGCTGCCCCTTCTTCACCTCGCCGCGGTCGCCCAGCCAGTCGAGCCAGAGCTGGAACCCCTTGTCCTCGATGCGCCCGCCGGTCTCGGCGACGCCGTAGGACCGCCAGTACTTCAGCACCGCGGTGTCCTCGTTGCGCCCGCGCTTCGTGACGATCTCCGTCATCCGGGCGATCACCTGGTCCCGGGGGGTGGTGCGGGACCACTCGATGGCCTGGGCCACGCCGGTGACGAAGGTGCGGGCGGTGTCCGGGTTCTCCTTCAGGAAGCGCTGGGTCATGACGTACGAGCCTGCGCTGAAGGCGCCCAGCAGCTCGAAGTCGGTGAACAGCGGCCGGATGCCGCCGGCCGCGAGGGCCTTGTCGCGCAGCACCCCGCCGAGCACGCCGACCTGGATCTGGCCCTGGCGAAGGGCCTGTTCGGTGTTGACGGGCGGGACCACGAGGGATTCGACCTTGGCGGCCTCGGACTTCGACAGGCCGTTGCGGCCGAGGTAGATCTCCAGCAGGGCCTGGGCGTGCGCGCCCAGGGTGTTCATGCCGACCTTCTTGCCGATGAGGTCCCGGGCGGAGCGGATGGGGCTGTCCTCCAGGACGTAGTAGCCGCCGTAGGAGTACTGGTCGCTGCCGTAGTAGGAGATCACCGCCTTGATGGGGGCCTTGGCGGAGGCGAGCTTGACGATCGCGCCGTTGAACGCGCCGCCGAAGTGGATCTGGCCGGTGGCGGCCGACTGGATGTCCTGGGGGCCGCTGATGGTGTTGCCGACCCATTCGAGCTTCAGGTCCTTCAGGTACCCGAGGTCGGCGGCGAGCTCGGGGAGGGTGACCTGGCCGACGGACCCCTGGTACTTGAGGGTCTTGACCTGGTCTCCGGACCCGCCGCCCGTGGCGGTGGCCGTGCCGCAGCTCACCGCTGCCGCCGAGATGCCGAGCAGGGTGAGGAACTGGCGCCGGGAGGTGGTGGGCGGGGTGAGTGCTGCGGGCATGGTGGTGGTTCCTTGTCGGGGCGGAGGTCGGTCAGGAGGTGCCGACAGCGGCGGCGGTGGCAGCGGTGGCGGCGGCTGTGACGGCGCCTGCGTTCACGGCGTACGCGAACTCGTCGACGGCCTGGTAGAGGTCGAGTTCGGCTTCGGGGCGCAGCCGGTCCGGCCGCTGCCCGTTCTCGCGCTCGATCGTGGAGTCGAGGAGGAAGCGTCCGGCGGTGACATGGCGGGCGCCGAGCGCGGCGAGGACCGGGCGCAGGGCGTAGTCGATGGTGAGGACGTGGGCGATGCTGCCGCCGGTGGTGAGCGGCAGGACGGTCTTGCCGGCCAGGCCGTCCTGCGGGAGCAGGTCGAGGAAGGCCTTGAGGATCCCGGTGTACGCGGCCTTGTAGACGGGCGTGGCGATGACCAGGCCGTCGGCTTCGGCGACGGCGGCCAGGGCGCGGCGCAATTCGGGCTGACCGGTGCGGGCGGCGAGCAGGTCGGCCGCGGGGAGCTCGCGTACGGCCAGGTGGGCGGTGTCGAGGCCGGCGTGGGCCAGGCGGCGCAGGGCGTGGTCGGCGACGACGGCGGTGCGGGAGTGGAGGGAGGGGCTGCCGGTGAGGGCGAGGATGCTGGGCACGGGTTCTCTTTCAGACCGAGGTTGCGGTGGCGGTGTCGGTGGCGGTGGCGGTGGCCGTGGCCGTGGAGGCGCCGGAGGGGATGCCGAAGGAGGGGTCGGGCACGGTCGCGGGGCTGAGCAGTACGGAGGGGCGCCCGTCCGGGCCGACCGGGATGTCACCGTCGACGGTGACCCGGCGCAGGGTGCGCTCGTGGTCGTCGGAGTCGTCGACGCCGTAGTGCTGGGTGGCGCGGTTGTCCCAGATGGCCACGTCACCGGGCTGCCACTGGTGGCGGACGGTGTTCTCCGGGCTCTCGATGTGGTCCTGGAAGAGGTTCAGCAGGGTGCGGGAGTCGCGGCCGGTGAGGCCCTGGATGCGCTGGACGAAGTTGCCGAGGAGCAGGGTGCGTTCGCCGGTCTCGGGGTGGACGCGGACCACCGGGTGCTCGGTCAGGAACGTGGTGGAGGTGAACACCTCGCGGTACTGGGCGAGCGCCTCGGGCAGGGCCTCGGGCTTGAGGGCGGCGTAGTCGTACTCGTTGGAGTGGACGGCGCGCAGGCTGTCGGCGAGGGCCCGGAGCGGCTCGGGAAGGTGCTCGTAGGCGGTGGCGGTGTTGGCCCAGAGGGTGTTGCCGCCGTAGGGCGGGAGGGTGACGGCGCGGAGGATGGAGAAGGCCGGGTAGGCGGGGACGAAGGTCACGTCGGTGTGCCACTGGTTGGCGCGGGCGCCGTGGTGGGAGTCGATGCCCAGGGCGTAACGGCCGTCGGCGGAAGGGACGGTGGGGTGGGCGACGGGGGTGCCGAGCAGGCGGGCGAAGGCTTCGTGGCCCGCCTCGTCGAGGTGGTCCTGGCCTCGGAAGAAGACGACCTTGTGGGCGAGCAGGGCGGCGCGGATGCCGGCGACGGTCGCGGGGGCGAGGTCGCCGCCGAGGCGTACGCCGCCGATCTCGGCGCCGATCCGGCCGCCGATCCTGGTGACGGTGAGATGGGTGCGGGTGGCCGTGGACATGGGAGCACTCCTTGGGGAGGAAGGAAGAGGGGGTGCGGGCATGGCTCCGGGCGCGGAGCCGGAGCCGGTGCCGGCGCGGGCGCCAGGGGTGTGGGGAGCCCGCGCCGACGGCTCGGCGGGGTGATGCGATCGAAGACGCGACGGCCCGGCCCCGGGCGGCAGGCCCGGGGGAAGGCGGGCAGAACCGGGGTCAGCGGGCGGTGCGAGCCGCTAGCGGCAGGCGGGGGCCGGACAACAGCGGCCCGGACACCCGGCCGGTACGAGGACCTGGCCGGACGTGTGGAGCCGCGGAGCGAAGGTTTCGGTCGCGGACATGGCTCGGAGCGTGGCAGCGCACCCGGGGCCGGTCAAGGTCCGTGCCGGGCAGCACGGGCGGCCCGGAGCGGCGGGTACCGAGGGAACCATTGCCCGCACGGACGTTCGCACCGTCCCGTCGAACCCGCTCTGACCTGCCGATTCGGCGGTTTGCACGAGCGCCCACAGGCCGTGCTGACCAACCGGTCGGTCCCGCCGGGGGATTTCACGGCCCCGCAATGCGACCGCCACGCAGCGAACGCCGCCGTGCTGCGCGAGCTGCTCGGAACGGACGGGCCCGGACGGCCCGGACGGCCCGGACGGCGCACCGGTGGCATCGGCCGGCCCCGGATCCCGGTAGACCTGCGCCCCGAGGCGCGTCTGCGCCGAGCCGGCGCGGGTCGGCGTTCCGTATGCGGGCCCGGCGGTGCTGTCCGGGGTCGCCGCGGCCGTATCGCTCGGACCGCTGGTCAGCGATCCGTCGAAGTCAACCGGAACTCACGTTCCATCCGATCCGTCCTCTTTCACCTGCGAGGGCGAGATCACATCCAGCGCTTATGGTCTCGCCTGAGTGACCCCCCTAGCATTCGAGCCATGACGGTCCTGCCTGACGACGGGCTCTCCCTGGCCGCCGAGTTCCCTGACGCGACACATGAGCAGTGGCAGCGCCTGGTAGAAGGCGTACTGCGCAAGTCGGGCAAGGAAGCCTCCGGCACGGCCGCGGAAGACGCGTTGTCCACCCAGCTCGAGGACGGGCTCCGCACCCGCCCGCTCTACACCGCGGCCACCACGGCCACCACGGCCGCCTCGGCCACGCCCAGCGCCGCCGACGGCCGGGCCGAGACCGGACTGCCCGGTTTCGCGCCCTTCGTCCGCGGCGGCCGGGCGGCCGGCAACGTGGCTTCCGGTTGGGACGTACGGCAGCGGCTCGTGCACACCGATCCGGCCCGGCTCAACGAGGCGGTCCTGGCCGACCTGGAGAACGGGGTCACCTCGCTGTGGATCACCGTGGGCCAGGGCGGAATCCCGGTCTCCGGTCTCGCCCGCGCACTCGACGGGGTCTACCTCGACCTGGCCCCGGTGGCCCTGGACGCCGGCGCCGAATACCCCGAGGCCGCAGCCGAGTTGCTGCACCTATACGCCGAGCGCGGCGTGCCCGCCGAGGCGGCGCACGGCAGCCTCGGCGCCGACCCGCTGGGCCACGAGGCCCGCACCGGCGAGGCCCTCGACCCGGCTCCGGCCCTGGCCCTGGCCCGGCAGACCGCCGCCGGCTGGCCCGGCCTGCGCGCCCTCACCGTGGATGCGCTGCCGTACCACGAGGCGGGCGGTTCGGCCGCCGAGGAACTGGGCCTGTCCCTGGCCACCGGCGTGGCCTACCTGCGCGCCCTCACCGAGGCCGGCCTCAGCACCGAAGCGGCCTTCGGGCAGCTGGAGTTCCGCTACGCGGCCACCGCCGACCAGTTCCTGACCATCGCCAAGCTGCGCGCCGCCCGCCGGCTGTGGGCCCGCATCGCCGAGGTCTCGGGGGCCCCGGAGGCGGGCGCCCAGCGGCAGCACGCGGTGACCTCGCCGGTGATGATGACCCGCCGCGACCCGTGGGTGAACATGCTGCGCACCACCGTGGCCTGCATGGCCGCCGGGGTGGGCGGCGCGGACTCCGTCACCGTGCTCCCCTTCGACCACGAGCTGGGCCTGCCGGACGCCTTCGCCCGCCGGATCGCCCGCAACACCTCCACCGTGCTGCTGGAGGAGTCCCACCTGGCCCGGGTGATCGACCCGGCCGGCGGCTCCTGGTACGTGGAACAGCTCACCGACGAACTCGCCCACGCCGCCTGGGACTTCTTCCGGAGCATCGAGCAGGCCGGCGGCCAGGCCGCCGCCCTGCGCTCCGGCCTGGTCGCCGAGCGGCTCGCCGCCACCTGGGCCGCCCGGTCGAAGAAGCTGGCCACCCGCCGCGAGCCCGTCACCGGGGTCAGCGAGTTCCCGCTGCTCTCCGAGAAGCTGCCGGCCCGCGAGCCGGCCCCCCAAGCGGCCTCCGGCGGTCTCCCCCGGGTCCGCCGGGACGAGGCGTACGAGGCGCTGCGCGCCCGCTCGGACGCGCACCTCGCGGCCACCGGCGCCCGGCCGCGGATCTTCCTGGCCGCGCTCGGCCCGGCCGCCGCACACACCGCACGCGCCACCTTCGCCGCGAACCTGTTCCAGGCGGGCGGCATCGAGGCCGTGCACGACCCGGTGTCGGTGGACCCGGAGACGGCCGGCCCGGCCTTCGCCGCGAGCGGTGCGGACGGCGGAATGGCCGTGATCTGCTCCAGCGACGCCCTGTACGAGGAGCAGGCCGCTGCCGTGTCGGCGGCCCTGCGGGCGGCGGGCGCGACGACCGTGTTCCTCGCCGGCCGGCCCGGCACCGCCGAGGCGGCCGTGGACGAGTACGTCTTCGCCGGCTGCGACGCGGTCGCCGTGCTGTCCTCCGTACTCGACCGGATGGGAATTGCCCGATGAGCATCCCCGATTTCTCCGAGCTGTCGCTCGGCAGCCCGGGCGCTGTGTCCGGGGCCACCGAGGACCAGTGGCGGGCGGCCGTCAAGGAGTCCACCGGCACCGCCGCCTCAGACCTGCTGTGGGAGACCCCCGAGGGCATCGGCGTGCAGCCGCTGTACACCGGGCGGGACCTGGAGGGCCTGGACTTCCTGGGCACCTACCCGGGCGTGGCGCCGTACCTGCGCGGCCCGTACCCGACGATGTACGTCAACCAGCCCTGGACGATCCGGCAGTACGCCGGCTTCTCCACCGCCGAGGAGTCCAACGCCTTCTACCGGCGCAACCTCGCGGCCGGCCAGAAGGGCCTGTCGGTCGCCTTCGACCTGCCGACCCACCGCGGCTACGACAGCGACCACCCGCGGGTGACCGGCGATGTCGGCATGGCGGGTGTGGCGATCGACTCCATCTACGACATGCGGCAGCTGTTCGACGGCATTCCGCTGGACAAGATGTCCGTCTCGATGACCATGAACGGCGCGGTGCTGCCGGTCCTGGCGCTCTACATCGTGGCGGCGGAGGAGCAGGGCGTCTCCCCCGACAAGCTGGCCGGGACCATTCAGAACGACATCCTCAAGGAGTTCATGGTCCGCAACACCTACATCTACCCGCCGAAGCCGTCGATGCGGATCATCTCCGACATCTTCGCCTTCACCTCGCAGAACATGCCGCGCTACAACTCCATCTCGATCTCCGGGTACCACATCCAGGAGGCGGGGGCCACGGCCGACCTGGAGCTGGCGTACACCCTCGCGGACGGGGTCGAGTACCTGCGGGCCGGGCAGGGTGCCGGGCTGGACGTGGACGCGTTCGCGCCGCGGCTGTCGTTCTTCTGGGCGATCGGCATGAACTTCTTCATGGAGGTCGCCAAGCTGCGCGCGGCCCGCCTGCTGTGGGCGCGGCTGGTGAAGCAGTTCGACCCGAAGAACAGCAAGTCGCTGAGCCTGCGCACGCATTCGCAGACCTCGGGCTGGTCGCTCACCGCGCAGGACGTGTTCAACAACGTCACCCGCACCTGTATCGAGGCGATGGCCGCCACCCAGGGCCACACCCAGTCGCTGCACACCAACGCCCTCGACGAGGCCCTCGCCCTGCCGACGGACTTCTCCGCCCGCATCGCCCGCAACACCCAGCTGCTGCTGCAGCAGGAGTCGGGCACCTGCCGGGTCATCGACCCGTGGGGCGGCAGCGCGTACGTCGAGAAGCTGACGTACGACCTGGCCCGCCGGGCCTGGCAGCACATCGAGGAGGTCGAGGCGGCCGGCGGTATGGCGCAGGCCATCGACGCGGGCATCCCCAAGCTCCGGGTGGAGGAGGCCGCGGCCCGTACCCAGGCGCGGATCGACTCGGGCCGGCAGCCGGTGATCGGCGTCAACAAGTACCGGGTGGACTCGGACGAGCAGATCGAGGTCCTCAAGGTCGACAACTCCTCGGTACGCACCCAGCAGATCGCCAAGCTGCGGCGGCTGCGCGAGGAGCGCGACGAGGCGGTGACCCAGGACACCCTGCGGGCGCTGACGAACGCGGCGGACCGCGGCGACGGCAACCTGCTCGCCCTGGCGGTGAACGCGGCGCGGGCGAAGGCGACGGTGGGCGAGATCTCGGACGCCCTGGAGAAGGTGTACGGGCGGCACGCGAGCCAGATCCGTACGATCTCCGGTGTGTACCGCAACGAAGCAGGGGAGTCCCCGTCGGTGGAGCGCACCCGCGCACTGGTGGACCGGTTCGAGGAGGCCGAGGGCCGGCGCCCCCGTATCCTGGTCGCCAAGATGGGCCAGGACGGGCACGACCGCGGCCAGAAGGTGATCGCGACCGCCTTCGCCGACCTCGGCTTCGACGTGGACGTCGGCCCGCTGTTCCAGACCCCGGCGGAGGTGGCCCGCCAGGCCGTCGAGGCGGATGTCCACGTGGTGGGCGTCTCCTCGCTGGCGGCCGGCCACCTGACCCTCGTACCGGCGCTGCGCGAGCAGCTGGCGGAAGAGGGCCGTGAGGACATCATGATCGTGGTGGGCGGGGTGATCCCGCCGGCGGACGTCCCCACGCTGCTGGAGATGGGTGCGACGGCGGTCTTCCCGCCCGGCACGATCATTCCGGACGCGGCGCACGACCTGGTGACCCGGCTGGCCGGGGACCTCGGTCACGACCTCTAGGCCGAGGGAATGCCCCCGAGAATCGACATCGACGCGTACGCGAAGGGTGTGCTCGACGGGAAGCGCGCGCTGGTGGCGCGCGCCATAACCCTCGTCGAGTCCACCCGCCCGGACCACCGGGCGCTGGCCCAACGCCTGTTGACGCAGCTCCTCCCGCATTCCGGCGCGGCGCGCCGGATCGGGATCAGCGGCGTCCCGGGCGTGGGCAAGTCCACCTTCATCGACGCGTTCGGCACGATGCTGACGGCGCTCGGCCACCGGGTCGCCGTCCTCGCCGTCGACCCGTCCTCCACGCGTACGGGCGGCTCCATCCTCGGCGACAAGACGCGGATGGAACGCCTGGCAGTGGACCCGGCGGCGTTCGTCCGGCCCTCGCCCTCGGCGGGCACCCTGGGCGGGGTCGCGAAGGCCACCCGCGAATCCATGATCGTGATGGAGGCGGCGGGCTACGACGTGATCCTGGTGGAGACGGTCGGCGTCGGCCAGTCCGAAACGACGGTGGCCGGCATGGTCGACTCCTTCCTCCTCCTCTCCCTGGCCCGTACGGGCGACCAGTTGCAGGGCATCAAGAAGGGCGTCCTGGAGCTGGCGGACGTCCTCGCGGTCAACAAGGCGGACGGGCCGCACGAGCGCGAGGCCCGCTCGGCGGCCCGCGAACTCTCCGGTGCCCTGCGCCTGATGCACCCGGCGGACGCGGGCTGGACCCCGCCGGTCCTGACGTGCAGCGCCCGGGAGTCGACGGGCCTGGACGAGGTCTGGTCCCGCCTGGAGGCCCACCGCGAACTGCTGTCCGGCACGGGCCGCCTGGCGGCGAAGCGGGCAGCCCAGCAGGTGGAATGGACCTGGTCGATGGTGCGGGAGGAGCTGCTGGACCGGCTGCGCTCGCACCCGGGGGTCCGGGGCGTGGCCCCGGAACTCGAAGCGGCGGTCCGCGACGGACACCTGACCGCCACCTCGGCGGCGGACCGGATCCTGGCGGCGTTCGGAGAGGCGGCGGGGGCAGCGGGGGCCTGAGGGCCGCCGCATGCCCCCTGCCCCCGCCCCCGGGCGGGTCACAAGAGGTGGTGCAGTTTCACAACGGGGGGCAATGCGTCGGCCCCCCGGACGCTGTCACTTCCCACCGGAACGAAGACGTCGCTCAGGAAGACGAGTCCGGCCAGCGGAGCGACATCCACGTGGCCGTCCGTGACCACGCGCCCGATGTCCAAGGCGTGCAGCTGCGGAAATGCTTCGGGCAGCCGGTGAATTACTGATTGCAGCACGCCGTTCCCGCCGCCGACCAGAGTCAGGTCGGTGATCCCTGCCAAGGTGGCCTCCTCTGGAAGCTTCTCGATCGACGAGGGGTCCAGCCGGAGGTTCTTGAGCAGGGGAAGGCTGCTTATCTCGCGCCAGTCCTCGGCCGACCCCGGGCTGAATTCGGGATTCAGGGCGAGGTACCTGAGCCGGGAACAGGCACCGAGACCGGTGAGCCCGTGCACGGGTCTCAAGCCGCCCAGCAGTCGGAGCTCTTGGAGCGTGTCTCCAGCCAGGATCGTTCCGCAGTCCCATGCCGTGTCGGACGGACTGCGGAAGGCCAGGAATTCCAGCTTCGCCAGCCCGGAGGCCGGACCCATGTCGAGCTGCGGGCTCGCAATGTGGATATCCAGCATGCGGAGCGGCACCCCGCCGATCCCCGCAAGGCTGACGAGAGCCGGGCAGTCGCGAATCACCAGTGAGTGCAACTCATCCTGCCCTGCCAGGAATTCCAGGTCGCGCACGGCCCCGTGGGACAGTTCGAGTGCCGTGATGCTGGAACCGGAGAGGTACGTACACAGCGCTTCGATCGACACACCACCCCTGATGTCCAGGCGACTGGGCCGCAGCCGAAGACGGATCAGCTGATCCAGCTGTTCATCGGACTGCACGGTGTACATGAGATTGTCCGGCTTCAGGTGGGCGATCACCTCATCGGCGTACTCGGCGCTGTCGAAGCGCGACCACGCCCACACGAGCTGGGAGCGTACGGGGACGAAAGGATGCTCGGCGAACTGGGCCAGGAAGGGAATCGCGGCGCCGGAGGCGACATTCGAGGCCGCGATGGCCACATTCCAGGCCGACCTGTCGTCGAGCCCCTCCGGGCCGGAGAGAAGCCCCAGAATGAGGGGACCGACTTCCGCCAGCGCGCGTGCCTCTTCCGCGTTTCCCGGCGGAATGAGCCCGGCCGTCCGCTGCTCCACCAGGTCACGCACGGCGGGGTCGAGGACGGTGGCCTGTTCCAGGCAGGCGGCGGCGAGCAGATAGACGCGGGACCGGGTCCGCCGGTCGGAGGCCCGGTCTCCCTCCGCGAGCAGGCCCCGGAGGATCTCCGCACGCTCGCGCGGCTTGGCCAGGGCGACCGCCATGCGGATGACGTCCTCCCATTGGTCGTCCCCGGCGCGGCCGATCAGCAGACCGAAGTCGCCCTCCTCCACGGCCGCGCGGGCCCCGAGGAAGTCCTGGAAGGTCTTGTGGACGAAGTCGATCGAGTCCGGGGCGGGTTCCCGGAGCAGCCCGCTGCGCAGCAGGAAGTGGTCGAAGACGGCCCCCGCGTCCCCCAGCGCGGCCAGCTCGGGAACGGCGGGCAGTGCCCGCCCGATGATGTCGTCGGCCCTCGGACGGGCCATCTCCGTACGGCCGTTCTTGATCAGCCAGTACGCCAGTCGCTGGAGCAGGTCGAGCTGAGCGTCCTCGCCCAGTTCCGGAACCTCGATGTCGCGCTCCCGGTCGCGGCGGCTGAGCAGCATCGAGAGCGCGGCCTCGTAGAGCTCCTTGCGGCCGTGCGGCAGGTAGCCGCGCCGCTCCCGGTGCAGGGCGCAGACCAGCCCGCACATCAACGGGTTGGTGGCCAGCCGGCCCAGGTCGGGCTTGGTGCGTACGGCAGTGAGCAGGTCCCGTTCGTACGCGTCGAGCTCGGCGGGGTCCTCGGCGTCCGGCCGGGCCGCGGCATGCCAGCGCCGGATGAACGTGGCCACCTCGGCGGGGCCCATCGCGGACAGGGTCAGCTCGCTGAACTCCGCCTCCGCCAGCCACTGCTCGCCCACGGCGGACGGACGGGAGGTGACCAGCCAGCGGTTGTCGCCGTCGTACTGGTCCATCAGCTCGCTCAGCCAGGTGCGGGTCCGCTCGCGCTCGCGCTCGGGCACCTCGTCGATGCCGTCGACCAGCACCAGGCCCCGTCCTGCCGTGAGCACCCGGTGCTCCCAGCCCCCGTCGGCTGGGTCCCCGCCAGGTTGCAGCCGATCGCCTCCAGGAAGTCCTTCGGCATCGGGAGGCGTCCGCCCTGCCGGGTGAGTCTGCGCAGCGGCAGGACGAAGGGAATGCGGTCGTGCAGGTAGGCAGTCCGGGGCGAGAACTCCTGCCCGGCGGCCGTGACCGCGAGCCACTGGACCAACGTCGTCTTGCCCGAGCCGGCCTCCCCGCGGAGCAGGACCCGGGGGCTGTCGGCAAGCGCCTGGTCCGCGAGGCGCGGACCGGCGGCGACCGAATACGCGAGCCACTGGTCCTGCGTCACGGCCGCCATGTCGGCCTCTGCGACCACGCGGTCCTCGATGCGCTTCAGCAGCTCCCGGTGCAAGGGCGTCGGCACGGTCGACGTCGCCTCCAGGCTCAGGTAGGCGACATCCAGCGGCCACCGGGCCGGCGACCGGTTGAGGTCGATCCCGTAGATCGTGAGCTTGCCGTGCTTCTTCGCCACGTACTGCAGGTACCCCTGCTCGAACGCGGCGTCCTCGCCGCCCGGCAGCGGATTGCGGCGGATCAGCTCGTCGACCTTGGCAGTCAGCTCGCCGACCGCCCGCGTCTGCTCGACCAGGGTGTGCGCCACGAACGTGGACCGCTGGGTGAAGAAGTGCAGGATGTGCAGGCAGGCCGCGTCGAGCAGCCGCTCGTAGAAGTAGGTGGCGTCCGCGCTCAGTTCGCGCTCGGGCCGACCGCCCGCACGGCGCAGTTCCCGGGCGAACTCCCGGTGGCCGAGGCGGACCGCCTCGAGGTCGGTGAGGGTGAGATCACCGAGGGCGTGCAGGGTCGCGGCCAGGGCGTCGGCGACCGCCTGTTCCTCGTCCGCCGGGACGGGGCGCTCGCCGCCGGTCCGCAGGGCCTGTTTGACCAGCCTGGCGGCGAGGTCCCGGACGTCGGCACCGGTGAGGGAGCGCTTCTCCCCCGTGAAGGAGACGTACCCGGAGATCCGGATCGGCTTGTCGACGACCCCGGCCCCGGGCCCCTCGGTGACGAACAGTTTTCGCAGCAGCGGGGCGACGGCTGCCGACGCCAACCGCATCCCGATGATCCCCGGTTCCATACCCGCCCCCCGATGAGCTCCGAACGATGCTCAAATCGTAGGCGGTTGGGCCGACGCCCCACCGGGCCTGTGGATAACCCGGACCGGGCCTAGACGGCGGCCGGCACCGAGGCCGACGGAGTCGGGGCCTCCAGCACGGACCGCAGCACCCGCTCCTGCTCGTCGCGCTCCGGGGACGCCAGCAGCGCCGCCAGTACGGCGATCCGCGCCTGCCCGGCGCGTAGGGTTCCGGTCGGGACCGCGCCCGCCGCGACCAGGTCGACGGCTCCGCCGTGCGTGTAGATCTCGGTCACCGGACCGGCCTGCACCCGCGTGGTCAGCGCCACGAGCACCCCGCGGTCCACCGCCGCCTCGACCGCCGCCACGATCTCCGGCGTGGCGTTGCCCGCGCCGGTGGCGACCAGCACCACACCCCGCGCGCCCGCCTCGACCGCCGCGTTCAGCAGCACCGGGTCGCCGTCGGCATGGTGCATGACCATGTCGACCCGCGGCTGGGCGTCCGGCATGGCGGGCAGCGGCAGCGGCTTCGGCCGCTGCGGCTCGCGCAGCACCGTCACCTTCCCGAAGCCGATCTTCCCGAGCCACTCCCCCGACGGGTCGGCGAACGCGTCCGCCGCCAGGGTCTGCGTCTTGATGGTGCCGCGCGCCCCGTGCACCCGCCCGGCGAAGGACACCAGGACGCCGAGGCCCCGGGTGCGGGCGGCGACCAGCAGCGCGTCGTAGAGGTTGGCCGGGCCGTCCCCGTCCTCGATGCCCATCGGCAGCTGCGCGCCGGTGAACACCACGGTCCGCGGGTCGTGGTGGTGCAGGTCGACGAGGAAGGCGGATTCCTCCAGGGTGTCCGTGCCGTGCGTGACCACGACGCCCTCGACGTCGGGGTCGGCCAGCACCTCGTGGACGGTGCGCAGCAGGGTCAGCTGGTGTGCCGTGGTCAGGCGGGGGCTGTTCACGCTGAACAGGTCGACGACCTCGACGGTCACGCCCTCCGGGACCGGCGCGGTGGCCATGACCTCGCGTCCGTCCGCGTCGGCGGCGAATCCGGAACCCTGCCAGCGGCTCGCTATCGTCCCGCCGGTGCTGATGACGACGATCCGTCCCACGACCCTGCCCACCCTTCGACTCGCATCGACTCGTACACATATACGTATCCAGCAATGATAGGAAGTCTCAGGCGCAATCGGATTGCCAATTCCGGCCAGCTGTTCACAAACCTTGGGGGATCATTGCTTCATGGACGCGATCGACCGAGAAATCTTGCGTGAGCTGCAACGGGACGGCCGGCTCAGCAATCAGGAGCTCGCCCAGCGCGTGGGCCTCACCCCGTCCCCCTGCATGCGCCGGGTACGGCAGCTAGAACAGGACGGCGTGATCCAGGGCTACCGGGCGGTAATCGACCCGGAGGCGGTCGGCCGCGGCTTCGAGGTGCTGGTGTCGGTGGAGGTCAAGCGGGACCGGGAGGCGGTGGAGACCTTCGAGGCCGCCCTCCAGGACATCCCGGACGTCATCGAGGCGTACCGACTCTTCGGCAGCCCCGGCTGCCTCCTGCGCATCGCGGTGGCCGACCTGCGCGCGTACGAACGCCTCTGGATCGAGCAGCTCACCGCGCTCTCGGGGGTCACCGAGGTGAATTCCCAGATCATCATGAAGCGCATCAAGGAACCCACGGGCCTGCCGGTCGACCGCTGACCGGCACCCTGCGCAGGCTCACACCCCGCCCTGGAGCCGAACCCCCACGCCGGTGACGCCGCAGTCCCCGGCGGTGAACGCGATCGAGCGGTGCGGGCCGGTCACGGAGACGGCGATGCGGCCCTCGGGCCCCGGTACGAGGGACACCTCACGTTGCGCCTCGGCGAGGATGCCACGGATGCGGAGCTCGGCCACCTCACGGAACACCAGCGAGAACACGAAGGTGTTGTACGTCGTGTCCGCCCACTCCGGGCGGGGCCGGTCGGGCAGCCGGTCGGTCTGGAAGCCCAGCGTCACCGACGTGTCCCGCTCGTCGATGTGCGCGGAGAACATCAGGCAGCCGCCGAGGTCCGGCGGGCTGTCATACAGCTCGTACAGCTCATGCAAGTCGTTCAACTCAAAGGTGTTCATAGAAGGTCCTCGCGGTGACCGGCGGGACGGTGTCGTACAGCCTGACGTCGAGCTTGCGCACGAAGGCGTGCGGGCCGCCGTCCCCACCCTCGGCATCCTGCGCGAACACACTGAGGTGGCCGGCCAGCGGCGAGGCGTTCGAGGTGAACGCCACCCGCACCCCCGGCCCGGCAACCCGTACGGCCAGCCGGTGGTCCGGGAGCTCCTCGAAGGAGAAATCCACGGTCGCGGGCGGCCTCCAGCCCTCCATCTCGAAGTCCGCGACATGCCCGAACTGCAGGTGGCACTGCACGGTCTCGCCGGGCCCGGCCTCCCACCGGCCCGCAAGGGACGGCAGGTCGATGCGCAGCGTGACGGTCGGAGCCCACCCGTCCATGCGCACCGACCGCAGCCGGACCCCGGTCAGCTCGGGCAGTTCCTCGAAGCGGAGGTCGACGAGGTCGGTGAGATCGATCACGGGCCGGACGGCACAGGGCGGATCGTCGTGCAGCGGACGACCGGGCCGTCCTCCGTGGCCAGTACCGAGACCTCGAACTCGCGCGCCGGGAACTGCCGCGCGAGCGCGCCGCGCCAGCAGAAGGCGATGTCCTCGGCCAGGGCCGTCGCCTGGGCGTCGAAGTCGGAATCGAGATCGAGGTACTGCCACAGCCGGAACTGGTTGAGGACGGCCTCCACCGCAGTGGGATTCCCGGGGAGTTCCGTCTGCCACTGTGCGAAGTTCCCGGGTTCGTAGACGCGGTCCCACAGCACGCAGTCCCCCACCTCGACAAACCGGGGCAGGAACACGCGCGCGATCGCCGACCACTCGGCGATGCCCACCCGCTGCGCCAGGAAGTCCAGATAGTCGACGTCGCCGTCCACAGCGGTGACCCATTCCCTGATGTCCGGGTCGTCCATCGGTTCCATCACGTCATCATCTCGGCAGTTCATCGGGGCGGGCGGGTCGAGGCATTTTGTCCCAGGTCAGGAACTCCTGACCTGTTTTGGGGTTGACGTTCCTGTGGGTTTCTAGCACGTGCGGTGCCGGTACGCCGCCGTGGGGTGCGGAGTCCGGATCCACGTCCACCCGCTTGAGCGGCAGCCCGTCCGGCCCGTAGACCGCGTACGCCGTGACCGTTCCGTCCTCCTTGCGGCGTACGAGGATCTCGTCGGGATTGGCCGTCTTGGGGAAGCGCCCCTGGTGCGGCGTCGCCTGCGAGAGGTCGATGCCGCAGGGAGTGAGGCCGAGGGCGTCGTACCAGGTGTGCGGGTTGTGCACGTACGCCACCGGGTTGGGCGCCGGGGCCAGCCCGAGGGGGTCGGGCGAAAGGTAGCGCGCGGTCTCGGGGTCGTAGGTGCGGAAGACATTGTGGTGGAGACCCGACTCCGGGTCGTAGTACTGGCCCGGGAAGCGGAGCGGCGTGTAGGCCGTCGCGTCTCGGTTCCAGGTAGTAGTGCCCCACACCGTCGCCCGGGTGTGCCAGGCGACTTCCCCCTCCTCGTCGACGAGTTCGGTCGGGGTCCCGACGAGGTCGGTGACGATCGAGAAGAACCGGGTGTCGACCTCGGACTGCGGTGATTCGGCGGTGATGCGTTCGGTCTGGGTGACCGGGTGCATCCCCTGGTGCGTCCAGGTGAGCGTGACCGGGTGCGGCAGCTCGTCGGAGACGTTGGTCTGCTCGCAGAGAACCGGTCCGTCCCAGGTGAACAGGACCTCCTCCGCCACCTCGCCGGTGTCGGTGAGCCGCTGCTTGGCCGTGCGGCGGCCGAGCGGGTCGTACCGGTAGCGCCACTCCGTACCGTCCGGGGTCACCACCCCCACGAGCCGGTCCTCGGCGTCCCAGGCGTACCGCCAGGTGTCCGCCTTCCGCGAAAGCCGGACCTTCTGCCGGAGGATGACCCGGCCCGCCGCGTCGTACTCGTAGCGCACCGAGCCGGCGCGCCGCACCCGGGTGCCCTCGTAGACCCGCTCGCCCACCGCTTCCGCGCCGGGGTGGGTCTGCGGCCACCGGGCCGTCGTCTGGTTCCCGGCTTCGTCGTAGCCGTACCGCTCGCTCCAGCCGGAGGCATCCACCGCGGTGACCCGGCCGGCGGTGTCCAGGCTGAAGCGGCGCTGCCCGGTGGCGGAGTCGTCGATCGCGGTGAGTGCTCCGTCGGCGCGGTAGGCGTAGCCCCGTCGGCGGAGGGTCCGGCCGTCCCGGCCGACGAGCGCCTGCCCGGTCCGGCGGCCGAGTTCGTCATAGGTGTGGGAGACCGACGTCCCGTCGCCGAGCGTCCGCGAGAGCACCCGGCCCACCGCGTCGCGTTCAAAGGTGACGGTCCGCCCGGACGTGTCCATGCGCACCTGCTGCCCGGCTTCGTCGTGCGTCCATGCGGCGACGGATCCGGTCGGTGTCGTACGGCTCGTCCGGCGGCCCAGCCGGTCGTAGGTGAACGACAGGGTCCGGCCGTTCACCGTCTCCGAGGCGAGACGTCCGGCCCGGTCCCACAGGCGCAGGACCTCGCCTTCGGAGTCCGACACGCGGCCCAGCTGACCGGCCACGTCGTACTCGTAGTGGCGGACCTTCCCGTTCACGTCCTCGCGGACCAGCCGGCCCAGCTCGTCGCGTTCGTAGCACATGCGGGCACCCGACGGCGTGGTGCATTCCGTCAGGCGCCCGGCCGGGTCATAGGTGTACCCGGTGGTACGGCCGTCGAAATCGGTCTCGCTGATCACGCGGCCGGCCGGATCGTGGGAGTACGTCCAGGCCAGCCCCTGCGGGTTGGTGACACCGGTGAGCCGCAGCTCGGCGTCGTGGGCGAAGGCGTACCGGACGCCGTCGGGTCCGGTACGCGCCGCGAGCAGGTCGAAATCGCCGTACTCGGAGACAGTGGTGCCCCCGGCCGCGTCGGTGAAGAGGACACAGTTGCCCTCGCCGTCGTACGTCCAGGACTCCTTGGTGCCGTCCGCGGCGACCCGTTCGACAAGCCGCCCTTCCACGCTCCACGCCATGCGGGTGGTGTGGCCGAGGGGGTCCGTGACCGCCACCGGGCGGCCGAAGGCGTCCCGGGTCCAGCGGGTGACCCCGCCCAGCGGATCGGTCTGCTCGACCGGCAGTCCCGCCGGGTCGCACCGGACGGTCGTGGTGTGGCCCAGGCCGTCGGTGACCGAGGCGAGATTGCCCCGCTCGTCGTACCCGAAGCGGGTGGTGACCCCCGAAGGGCCCGTCATGGCGGTGAGGTTGCCCCGCTCGTCGTAGGTCTGGCGCACCACGGACCCGTCGGCGCCGACGACCCGGACCGGGCGCCCCAGCGCGTTGTACTCGGCGGAGGAGGTCCGCCCGTCCGGACCCTCGATCGCGGTGACGCGGCCCGCCTCGTCGTAGGTCAGCCGGGTGACATGGCCGAGCTGATCGGTGTGCGACAGCACGCGGTTGTACCGGTCCCGCTCCGTGTGGACCGCGGCACCCGTGGCGTCGGTCTCGGAGAGCACCTGGGCGCGCTCGTTGACCGTGTACCGGCGGGTGTGGCCGAGCGCGTTCGTGGCGAGGGTGAGGCCTTCCTCGTATGCGTAGCGCATGTTCAGGTGGCCGTTGGTGCCGGACTGCGCGATGCAGCGGTGCCGGTCGTCGTAGCTGTAGTCGAAGCGGCGGCCGTTGGTGTCGGTCCAGGAGGTTATTCGGGCTTGGTCGTCGTAGTCGAAGCGGAGCGGCTTGCCCGAGGAGTTGACGACCTCGGTCAGTCGGCCCTCGGTGTAGCCGAAGTCGAGGATCCTGGTGCCTTCGGCCAGCGACAGCGAGGTGATCCGGCCGTGGGCGCTGGTGATCCGGACGCGGTAGCCGCCGCTGTGGCTGATGCCGGTGGGGGCGCCCTCGATGTCGTACTCGTACGCGATCCAGTTGCCGTTGCGGTCGTCCAGCTGCAGGAGCGTGCCCTCGGCTCCGTACCTCCAGGTCCGCCCCGATTCGGGGTCGGTGACGGTGTAGTCGCCCTCGGGGGTGCGGGCCAGCGGCCAGCGCCGGCCGTGGGTGGGGAGTGCGGGGAGGCCGGGGGCGGGGTGCGGGTAGGTCAGCAGGCCGCCGTCCTCGCCGACCAGGATCACGCCTTCGGCGTCGATCTCCAGGCGCTGGTCGAGGGTTCCGGACCAGGAGGGACCGAACCAGCGGCCCGCCCGGTAGGAGGACTCGAAGGTGCGGTTGAGCACCAGGGGCAGGGCACCCGGCAGAACCAGGTCGGTCTGGGGGAGGACCATCCGGCCCGTGGCCACGTCGACCGGGTCGTCCACGCACACCTTGTCCTTCGGGGTGCGGCAGGTGGTGTTCGGGCCGTCGCTGTCGACCTGCTGGCGGGGCGGTGAGGGCTTGCCGTTGTCGGCGTACTTGCCGACGGTCGCCGCCTTCTTGGCCATGCCCAGGCCCTTGGTGCCGAGGATCTCCGGGATCAGCTTGCCGAGGCCCTCCGCCGGGTCCTTCTGGAAGGCGTCGATCATGTTCTTGGCGGTGCCGAGCGGGTCGTTGGCCGCGACCGCCAGACCGGTGACCGTGTTGTTGAGGTTGGTGAGGTACTCGGCCGGGTGGGTCAGGTTGTAGGGGTCGAGCGGGTTGACGGAGCGGGCGAAGTTGACGATGCCGGCCGTGCCCTTGATGACGCCGCCGACCAGGTGGTTGGCGTCGATCGCGATGCCCTCGAAGCCGTCGCCGACCTGCTGCGCGTACGAGGGCTTGGGCGGGGCGGCGTCACGGGCCGCGGTCAGGGCCGTCTTGGCAGTCTCCGCGGCCTCGTTGCGCTGCTCGCGGGCGCTGATCACCTTGTCGTAGGCGGCCTTGATGCCCGCCTCGCCCGGGTCCGTGAAGCCCGAGGGGCGGGGCGGCAGGTCGTCCTTCTTCGCCTTGACCGCGTCGTTGTACTCGTCGACCTTCGCGTTGTACGCGGTCCGCGCGTCCTGGGAGGCCTTCTTCGCCTTCTTGTACTCCTCGATGGCGTCCCGGGCCTGGTTCTGCGCCCACTCCACCGTCTCGGCGAACCGGGTCAGGGCGCCTTCGGCCTTCTCGAAGGCGTCGGCGGCCTTGAACCACTTCGGCGGCTGCTTGGCGACGTGCTCGGCGTACGCGTCGGCGGTCACGCCCTTGATGGAGTCCGCGCTCAAGCCCTTGATGCCCGTCCCGACCTTGTCGAAGTTGGTCCGGAAGTCGGTGAGGTGCTTGGCGTTCGACCGGATCTTCGACACACTGCCGTAGATGATCTTCTTGGGGTCCTCGGTCTGGTCGAGCTCCAGCTCGGCGACCTCCGCCCCCATGGAGTTCGCCAGCGACCGGCTCTTCTCCCGGACCCAGTCCGCGCCGTCGTCCCAGCCGACGTCCTCGGCGAGATCGGCGGTCTTGTCGCCGAGCCACTCGACGCCGTCGCCTATGCCCTCGACGACATCCTCGCCGGCGTCCTCGATGAAGTCCGGGGTGAAGTCCCGCCAGCTCATCAGTCCTTGCCCCCGTCGTTCCCGGCCGTCTGCTGCAGCAGGTCGTTCAGCGAACCGATCTGGCCGTTGTTTTTGAGCGTCTCACCGGTCTGCGACCAGTTCTCCGCGACGTCCTTCTGCATCTTCTCGAAGGACTCGCCGCTCCAGTCCGGCTTGTAGACCTCCCACGGCGGACGCGTGATGTCGTCCCAGGACTTCTTCTCGATGTCGTCCTCCAAGGCGTGCGGGTTGCCATAGAGGGAGTTCACCCCGACCTTGAACGCACCCTGGATGTACTGGTCCTCCTCCCAGACCGTGCCCGCCGCGATGCCCAGATTGGACGCGAGCGTGCTGGCATCCTGGATCAGCGCCCGTACGCCCCACTCCCAGCGCTCGCAGAAATCCTCGAACAGGTCCGCCACCCCCGGGTGCCCGGCCTCCATCCCCGTCATCGACAGGGACTCGAAACCGGCACCCATCGAGGCGCCGCCGGCCGTGCCGATCTCGCGCAGTTCGGCGATGGCGCCGCGCAGTCCCACGGTGATGTTCTTGACCGCGGATGCGTCCATCCCCAGGTCTTCATTGCCGCTCACCGGCCGTCCCCCTCCGTGCCGGCATCGACGGCGACGGCATCCGGCACGATCCCGCTCACCGGCGGGAACAACATCGCCCCGTCCTCGTCGGCCACGTCGACGGCGACCCCGGTCGGCCCGTCCAGCCCCGGCACCACGCCATCCACCAGCCGCGCCCCCAGGATGGCCAGGAACTCCAGCTCCTCGGTGGCCGGCATGCCCCGCTTGACCGCGAAACGGGCGAGCGCCGCCTCATCGGTGAACGCGTAGATCCAGCGGATCCCGCCCTGGAACCCGGACATCAGCCCGCCGTCCACGACCGGCACCAACAGCACCGCCCGCCGGAACTCCCCCACGAGCCGCCCCGGATCCCCGTCCCCTGCCCGCACCCGGGCTATCTCTTCGGTCAACTCCACGGCAACGCCCCCGTTCGCTCGGCCGTCCAACCTACGCGACCGGGCCGGCCGGCCCAACAGGGGGTCTACATGTTCGTGATGCTGATACGAAACAAACGTGTCCGGTCGCTACGCAGCGCCCGTCCGCGCGATCACGACGGGCTCTTCGATCAGCCGCACGGCCGGCGGCGTTCCGGGCATCGGCCGCACCCATGCAACCGGGGTGTCCGCAACCTCGGCGAGGTGCCAGTCACGGCAGGTGCCGTCAAGCGCCAGGGGGTAGAGGGTGAGCGTGCCGTCCGGTGCGATGTGCATCCGGAGGAACCCCTTGTGGTCGTCGATGGACTGACCGGACATCTGCCATTCGGCGACCGTGCCCCGGTTCGTCCACAGCACCCACAGGGCGAACAGCCCGGAGCCCAGGAACGCCCCCGTCACCGCAGCGACGACCAGCAGCATCAGCAGCACCCAGCCCCCGTTCCAGGAGGGTGGGACCGGACGGGCCAGGGCGACGGCGACCGCCAGTGCCGCGACGGCGACCGCCAGCTGGAACAGCACGGCGGTGATCGCGCCGGTCGGCGGTCTGGGCCGATGTCCGGGCAGCAGCCCGCTCCCCCACCCGAACACAAAGGGCAGACCGAACAGGGCCACACTCGTGCAGAGCAGGCCGACCAGGTCGTCGGTGCCGGCCCGGCGTATCGCGTCGACCGGATTGCGGCTTCCTTCCGCCACCGCGAACGCGCAACCCACCAGCAGCACGAGCACCAGTTGCAGAACCCCGGCCAGTACGGCGAACCCGGGGTTGCGCCGCGGCAGCCAGTAACGCGACCAGGGCTTGGCGATCCCGCGCGCGAGCGAGCGGGACTCCTTCTCATCGGGATACGTCTGCTGCGCGAGGGCGAACGGCGCCGGCGGGCCGTCCTTCTCCCGCATCCGCGAGGCGGCGGGCGGCAGCGGCAGCACCTTCGGCAGGCGGTGCGTGGACGCCAGGAAGGCGCCGCCCAGGCCGCAGGTCACCATCTGGCGCCGCCGGGGATCGGGCGGCAGGGTCGCGCCGGATATCCCGTCGGATGTTCCGCCGGATGTCCCGCCGGATCCGGGCTGCTCCTCGGGCAGGAGTTCCGCGTAGCGGGCGTAGTGGTGCGCGTCGCCGGTCAGCCACAGCCGGATCGACGCGCCCGTTTCCTCGCGCCTCCCGGTCGCCCGGTCGAACCGGGTTCGGATGACGTTCCGGTCGAACCAGTGCAGGGAGTTGAAGGCGTTGGACTCCTCGTCGCTCTTCACCCAGGTGGGCTCGGCGGAGCAGACGATCACGCTGTCGCCCGGCAGCAGTCGCGGCGTGAGGTAGGACTCGAAGTAGCGCCGCTGCGGGTCGTCGAAGTAGGAGTCGAGCTGGCTGTCCAGCCCGACGAGCCACCAGCGCTGCGGCAGCTTCACGGCGAAGTAGCTCCGGGTCTGCCGGGTCTGCCAGCCGCCGATGCGCCGTCCCTGGGCGAACGTACGCAGGAACGCGGTGAGGCCGTCGTACCAGTCGTGGTTGCCCGGCAGCGCGACCATCAGCGGCTGGTCCGGCGCCGACGGGAGCGCGGCACGGTAGGGGCCCTTCATCCGGTCCTCGTACGCCGTCGTGGAGGCCACCGGGTACACCTGGTCCCCGCCGAGGACCAGCAGCGAGGCGCGGGGCAACGAGACGGGCCCGGCGGGCTCGGCACCGGCGCCGGCAGCGGCCCCGGCTATGGTCTGCCGGTCCGCCGCCAGGGCGGACGCCACCGAGCAGGTCGCCTCGAAGCCGTCGCCGAGGTCGGCGACGAAGTCGATCCAGATCTCCGCAGAGCCGGGATCCGCCAGGGGTGCCCGCAGCAGGCCGGCCTTGAGCGCGCCCTGGATCTCGCGCTTGTCCGCGTAGTCGGCGAACACGGCGGCCAGCCCGACCTTGACCGCCGTACGGGCCAGCTCCTTCGGTGCCAGCCACCGCACCGGTTCCTGCGGGGTGAACCGGAGCGCCGCCGCGTGTTTGCGCAACTCATGGACGTCCACGATGGCTCCTGCCTACCTGCCTCAGAGCGGCGACCAGGGCAGGACGTTCTGCGCGTACACGTCCCACAGCCTGCCGAAGAAGAACTGCCCGAAGCGGCCCAACGCGGCCACCCTGCCGGGCAGCGTTGCCGCTTCGACCCGGAAGGTGGTGAGCTGCTTCAGGAAGTCGGCCGGGCGGATGTGGACCGCCCCCGAGGCCACCACCTCGGCTCCGGACTCCTCGCCGGCATCGACGTGGCCGCGCAGGATGCGCGTATAGAGGACGGAGGTGTCCTTCCAGACGCCCCGCCGGGAGTCCTCGCTGACGTCCTTGTAGCCGCTGAGGGTGAGTCGGTGACCGGCCCGGTCGGTGAAGAACAGGCGGTACCGCATCCGCAGGTGTTCCGGATCGGGCTCTTCCACGAACAGCCGGAAGGTTCCCCGCTCCACCGGAAGCCGTCCGCCCAGCTCCTGGCAGACGATCTCGCCGTGCAGTTCGGCTTCGTGCTCCGGGCCGACGATGAAGCGGTCCACGCCCCGGATGTCGACGGTCAGGTGCACGGCCAGGTCGGCGGCTGCTCCGCCCTCCGCCGAGGCCCCCGCCTGGACGTCGGTCTCACCGAACGCCACACGGCCGACCATGCGTTCGGTGAACCGGATACGGGTCGGGTCGTCGGGGCGGTCCGCAGGAGCGGCGGGCCGCCAGGGAATCCCCTGGGCGGTGCACCAGAGACGGGCCCGGTGGACTCCGAGTTCCACGGCCTGGGCGAATCGGTCCCTGCCGAAGTTGATGAGGTAGTTCAGCGGGACCTCGGCGCTCAGCAGCCTGACCTCGATCAGGCGCCCGAACTCTCCGCGATCCCCGCTGCGGATGGCCGCATTGTTGGCCTCGATCCGGCGCAGCCAGTACTGCAACTGACCGTTGGCCGTCGTTTCGATGATGTGAAAGTAGTTGGCCACGAAGCCGTCCCGCCAGCGTTGCCGGCGGCTGACCGTCCAGATGATCCACAGCTCGTCACAGCCCCGCCTGATCGCCTCCTCGACGTTTCCGTCGGTCAGGTAGACCGGGTCGATGTAGGTCTGCCCGTCGATGACGACCGGCGGGAACCACATGGGCAGCGACACTCCGGCACAGAAGCGGTCCTCGTCCATCCGGTCGGCGGTCACCGTCTCCAGTTCGTTGGCGCTGAAGTTGTAGAGGTTGAAGGTGGCTTCCCGATCGGTGGCCCGGATCTTCTCCCAGTCCAGCCCCCAGCCCGGGAAGACATGCCGACGATATCCGTCCAGCGTGAAGAGGGAACGGGCGTAGGGCCCCTTCGGCAACTCACGCCAGTTCGGAGAAACGCCCCTCAACGGAGAAAGGTTGCGCCAATTGTCCGCAATTTCATGCCCGGACATCCCCTGGCAGTACATGGCGAGGTTGAACACACCTCCACTGGCACCGTCAACGTGGTCGAACTTCAATTCAGCCTCGTCGAGCAGGACCTGGAGGACCCCCGCCTGGAAGGCCACCTTCAGCCCGCCGCCGGCGAGAATAAGAGATCTCCGCGGGGATCCGCTGGAGCCGCTGGAGCCGCTGCGGGACTCAGCACCCTGACCGTCCATCATGAGGGCCTCGCACGGTTCTTCCGGTCCTTCTGGTGATCCTCGACGATGCGTACGGCCGACCGATCGGCCAGCGCCGCAATCGTGAGCGAAGGATTCGGGCCCACGGGCCCGGGCATCACCGAGCCGTCGGCGATCGACAGCCCCGGATAGCCGTACACCCGCCCGAAGGAATCCACCACGCCTTCCTGCGCGTTGCGCCCCATCGGCGCGCCGCCCACGGGATGCACGGTGATGAGCCGGTTGAGCCACCACAGCGGATTCGAGGCGTAGCGCCCGCCCAGACTGTGGGACACCCGCTGCATGGTCTCGTTCATCTGGTCGAAGTACTGATCGGAGGCGGCGAGATCCCAGTCGAGGTCCAAGTGTCCGTCCCGGAGGAACATCCGGCCGTTGGGGACGTCCCTTCCCATGCCCAGCAACGGGATGGAGGTCGCCGTGAACAGCCCCTTGCCCATGGCGTCCCCGAGCTGTCGCCCCACCCGGCTTCTGGCGGTATGGGTCAGCTGCGACCACCCTCGGCGCATCAGGAACCTCGCGACCCGGTTGGACAGGGTCAGGACATTGTGCTCGACGAGCCAGTTGAGAAATTCCGGATAGCCGGCGTCCTCGATGTAAAAACCTCGACTGCCCTCTCCACCCCCCGCCCGATCCACACGCATCGCACTCGTAATAACCGGCCCGAAACTCGGCTCCAGCATGCGCGGCACCGTCTCCCCACTCTCACGCCTCTCCAGCGCCTTGAACACCAGCCCGAGAAAGTCCCCGTTTCCGGAGAAATGACTCCCCAGCGCCGGACTGAGTGCCGGAAAGGCGCTGCGGTTCCGCAGCAGCAGATAAGTGGTGCCGAGCGCACCGGCGGAAAGAACCAACCGCCTGGCCTTGACGGTGCGCCGCTCGGGCGGACGGAGCGGGTCCCCGCCCGCGGCGGCGTGCTCGATGTACGAGACGAGAAACCCCTGCGGGACGGGTTCGAACGACCGGACCTCGCAGCAGGTCCTGATCTCCGCCCCGAGCCGGTCCGCGGCACTGAGGTAGGTGAAATCCAGGCTGTTCTTGCTGCCGAAATTGCAGCCCACGTCACATTCGCCGACCAATCGGCAGGTATACCGCGGACTGTGGTGCAGATTGTCCTCACCACCCTCGATGGGAACACCGGGCACCGGGGGCTCCCCAAAGGAGACGGCCAACAGCGGAAGCTCCCACGGCAGCCCCAGCCGCTGGGCCGCCTGCTGCATCGCAGCAGTCTTCGGCGTGTCCTGGTACGGCTTCACCCCGAACGGGTACGGCTGCGCGTCCATCATCTTCTCAACATCGCCATAATGAGAATCAAGATCCTCACGCGATACCGGCCAGCTCTCGTAACCACCGTCGAACGACTCGTGCACGAACCAGCTTTCCGGCTTGCGGATCAGCACGTTCGCATAAATCAACGACCCTCCGCCCAGCCCGCTGGACACCAGGGCGTCGAGCTTCGAGAAGCTCCACATGTCATACATCCCGTACAGACGGGAATCCGGATCCCAGAAGTTCTTGGCCGCGTCATGAGGACTACGCGGAAAAGACCCGGGCGGAAATGCCTTCCCCCGCTCCAGAAGGCATACACTCAGCCCGGCCTCGACCAAACGAAAGGCCGTCACGGACCCACCAAAACCCGACCCGACGACGACGGCATCGAAAGATTCCACGCTCGCCACCTCTAAAAGTCGAGGCCCATGCCATAACGCCCCCCCCGCATGCAGCCGCAACACGCGCAACCCCTTCCCATGGTTCACCCACACACAGCAACGCGCACCTCGAAGCGCGGGGCGCCTGGAGCGTCAAACGAACGTCCTGACAAACCAAGGCTGCATGTCGTCACACCAGGTCTGACAACAACTGGTCGAGGACCGTCTCCTCCTCGACCCGGATGTTGAGTTCCGCGAGTGCGTCGGACAGCTCCGGGTCCCAGGGGGCTTCGGCCGGGTGGCCGGTAAGGGGTTGGCCTACCGGGCCTGCGAGCGCCGCAGCCCGGTATGCGGCAGCCGTGAAGCGCCACGGCAGCCAGGGGACGCGGCGCAGCAGGGCGGAGGCGATGCGCAGCCCGCCCCAGTCGAAGTCACCGTGGTAGCGGACCGTTGCGCCACGCTCGTGAAGGTGGCTCAGCAGGGCGAGAGCGGCGGCGGATGGCTGGCCCTGCAGACACACCAGCGGCGAACAGTCCTGTCCGTGGGTGTCGGCCGCCGCCGCGAGCACGGCCGGATTCTCACACACGTGAATGGCATCGGCAGTGGACGCAGGAGGACAGCGGATGAGCTGCCGCAAGGTCAGGACGGCGGGTTCACCCGCCTCGGCCATCCAGTCCAGGGCAGGGGTGCCCCGCAGGTTCAAGGCGAGAACGGTCGAGGACAGCTCGTCGCGCAGCAGACCCGCCGACGCCCAGGCATCCCTTCTCCATTGGGCCCCGGTCCCGTCGGGGAAGCCGGTCAGCGCGCGGATGCCGGACAGGGTGACAGTGGCCAGAGCCGTACGCTCGTCCAGCGCGTGGGAGCTGTCCAGGACGCGGGCAGCGAAGGCGGGCAGTGAAACCGCCGGATCGGCGGGCAGGGCCCGCAGGACGGTCGCGGTGTGGCTGAGCAGGAGCCGGGCGGCTGCCGGGGTCACTGCCAGGCGCCGCACCAGGCCGTCCCCGCGGAGGCGGACGGCCCACGCCGCCAGGGCCGGACGTTCCGCGGCCAGCTCCTCGATCGGGGCGAACGCCGCCTGCCAGTCGTCCTCCTCGGCCCGGCGGGCGGGTCCGAGGAGGGTGACCGGTCCGGTGAGCGCGATGACCGCCGCGGCGAGCCCGTCCGGGCTGATGCCCGACCGGCGCAGTACGGCGTCCACTGCTTCCAGCCGCAACGTGAGGGAACGGCCTCCCCCGGGCACGCGGCCGAGCAGTCGTTCGGCCCCGCGCCGCTGGTCCGGGGTGGGCCGGGTCAGGGTGACGGCGCCGGTGAGCGGCTGTTCGGCCGCCAGGCGTCGGCGTGTCCGCTCCACGAGCCAGGCGAGCTCGGGAACCCCGAGCAGACGACGCAGTCGTACTGCGTCGACCGGCGCCGCTCCGGTGCCCACTGTCAGCTCCACAAGGGCTCCCGGCTGCCGGGCACGGTCGTATCGGCCGCTGACGTGTTCGTGTTCCGGACCGGGTCATCGCGGCGCATCCGCCGTGTGCCGTCCCACTCCCATCGCGTGACCAGTACGGCCGCCACATCGTCGATCCGGGACAGCTGGGCGATGGCGATGCCGGGCACCTGCGGGTAGCAGGCCCACTCCCGTTCGCTGGTCATCACCACGTCCAGGTCGAAGGCGTGCAGCAGACCGAGGCACTTGGCGCGTGAGTCGTCGTCCACGCCGGCGAACGCCTCGTCCAGGGTGACCAGGCGCGGTGCGTGGGGGCTGCTCGCGCTCGCGTAGTGCGATGAGGCGGCGGCGAACAGTGGCACGGACACCGCGAGGACGCGCTCACCGCCGGAGGCAGGACCGGTCGCGGGGACCCAGTGGCCATGCTGGTGGCGTTCGACGCCGAACTCGTGCCAGGTGCGGTAGTCGAGTGCGGCGGTGAGGTGCTCTGTCCAGCTGCCCGAGGTGTCATCGATCTGCTGGCGGGCGATCTGTGCCTGGAGGAACTCGCCCACCGCCGAACGGTCCTCGGGGGTCCAGGCATCGGCGGACTGGCGCAGCCGCTCACGGGCCTGTGCCAGTCCGGCGGGGGCCTTGCGGGAGGCCCGCCAGACCAGCCGCAGCTTCATGCCGGTGGAGGTGGGACGGTCCTCCAACTCGACGTTCATGTCCCGGACCTGCCGTTCGGCAGCACCGATGAGTTCCTGGAGGGTCCCCGCCACCTCGGTGACCAGATGGGTCTCCAGGATCTCGCGTTCGTGGGCGGACAGGATGCGGATGAGTTCACCGACCTCGGCGGCGAGCGCCTCCGCGAGTTCGGGTACGGCCCGTTCCCGCCCCTGGTACACGATGTCGACGACCATGCCGTCCTCCACCATGCGGGCGGAAGCGGTGTGGCCGTGCCGGGAGAGCGCATCCTGGAGGATCTTGAGCTCCTCGCCCAGCCGGCGCTGTACGCGTTCCCAGGCGCTGTCGGAATCGTCGGTGACCGTCAGGCCCGACTCGATGGCCCGGGCGAGGGCGACGGCGGGGGTCGCGGCCCACGGACCGTCGTCCGCGGCGGGAACCGGAAGATCGGGCAGGGCGACCGTGATGAGGCCGGTGGCGGTGAACCGCTGGAGTCCCGCGATGGCTTCTGCCCGGGCCGCGGCGGCTTCGGTCAGCCCCTTCTCCAGCTGCTCGATGCGTCCTTCGGCCTTGCCGGCCTCCCGGTCGGCTACCGCATGACGCTGCCGAGTCGCCTTCTGGTCTGCAAGGCAGTGCCGCAAAGCGTCGGCGGTCTCTGTGAGCCGACGCTGGAGTTCGGCGACGGCCGCGCCGACGGTCGAGCGAAGCGTGTGGTGCCGCTCCTCCGCGGCAGCCGCCTCACGCCCGGCGTCCTCGGCGCGCCGGGCGAGTTCGACGGCGCGCTCTTCCGCCCGTGACGCCTCGGCCTGTTCGTCCTCCACCTGACGGGTGGCCTCGGCCCGTTCCCGCAGTGCGGGCCACAGGGCGGCCAGGGCCACGGCGAGGGCACCGTGCGCGGCGCGTACGGCGGCCAGGCCGGGCCGGTCGGCGGGCAGACCCAGATCCGCGGCCGTTCCGGTGAGCTCGGCGGCCGTACGCTCGGCCAGCTCGGCCGCCTCGGCGAGTCCGGCGGCCCTTTCCTCGCGCCGGAGCCGGGCCGCGCGTACCGCCTCGGCGGCAGCCGTGATCCGGGCGTGGGCGCGAACGAGCGGGCCCTCATCGGGCAGGCCGGCCAGCTCGGCGTCGAGGGTCAGGCGGCGCGCGGCCACTGCCTCCGCCTGCTTCCTGACCTCCTCCGACTCTTGCTGGAGCACGCCGAGTTCGGCCCTGAGGTCGGCCACGCGGGCCCGCCGGGCGGCTTCCCGTGCGCCCTCGCCGATGTACTCGGCGGCCGGCTTGGTCCAGCGGCCGGTCAGCACGCCCACGCGGAACCGTCCGTCGGCCGCCACCCAGGTGCCGGAGCCGCTCCACTCCCCCAGCCCGACGGCGGCGAGGAGCCGTGCCGCGGTGTCCTCGCCCACCGAAGCGGCCTGGGCGTCGCCCCCGTCCACGGCGGGGCGCAGCAACGCGCCGAGCCCGGGACCAGGCACCGGCCCGGTGTCCGGCGACAGGAGTACGTCGTATCCGTCCGCGGCGAGCGCAGTGCCGTCGGGCAGGACCCAGGCGTCCAGCAGCCCCGAGGCCTCCAGAGCGGCCTCCAGTCCGGCACGGTCCGCCTGCGACAGTCCGTCGCGGAAGTCCACCAGCCGCCACAGCGGTGCGCCGGCGAGGTGCTCCCGCCGGCCCGGTGCGCGGGTGTGCGGGGGCCGGGGAGCACGGCGGCCACCCGCCTCCAGTGCGCTGAGCTCCACACGGATCTCACCGGTACGCGCCATCAGGTCGGCGAGCCGCCGGGCCGTGTCCGCCGCGAGCCCGGCGAGCCGCGCCGATGCCTCGCCATGTGCCCGGGCGGCGTGGCCACGGACCGGATAGTGGCCGTCGCAGTGCCCGGTCCACTCCTGGAGTTCGTCGAGCAGACCCGCCACGTCGGGGCAGGTCAGCTCGGCCCATGCCCGAACGCACTCCCGTACGTCGTCCAGCAGGACCTGCCCGGCGGCAGCGGCGGCTTCCTCCGCCCGGCCCAGCGCGTCGGCGGCCCGGTCGAGGTCGGAGTCCGCCTCGTCAAGGCGGACGGCCGCCTGACGCCGTTGCTCGGCCGCGCGTTCGGCGGCCCCGGCGAGCTCCTCCGCGTGGGCGAGTGCGCGGCGGCCCCGGTCCATGGCTTCCTCGGCCGCCCGCCGGAGATCCGTCTCGGGGAGCCCGTCGCCGGGCAGTGCGATCCGGGCCGTGTCCGCCGCTTCCCGCACCGCACGGAACGTGTCCTCGGCGAGCAGTCCGGCGGCACGCAGCCTGTTCTGGGCGGCCCCGAGGCGGCCCAGCGCCCGGGTGTGGTGCCCTGCGGCCTGCTCTTGGTCGTCCCGGGACCGGTCCCGGGCCCCGGCGGTCCGCTCCACCGCGTGCGCCGCCTGCTCCAGCTCCCGCGCACTGCGCATCTCCGGCCTCTCGCGCAGGGCCGCATCCTGAGCCTGCAGCCGGGCCTCGGTCTCCTCCAGCACGGCGAGGTGTTCCTCGGCGGCCTCCCGCTCCTCCTCGGCCCGCACCCGCTGCTCCTGGGCGCCGACGAGGTCCCGCTGGAGGTGCTCGTAACGGGAATGTTCGGCGCGCGGGAGGCGGGCACGGCGCCGCGTGGCGATCCGCGCGTACCTGCGGTAGTGGTCCAGGAAGCCGGAGGCGGCCCGCTCGGCTGCGGAGGCGGCTGCCAGCTCCTCCTTCTCCTCGTCCAGGGACCGGAATGCCTCGGCCACATCGGCGATGACGGCCTGGTCCACGGGCGGCAGGGCCTCGGTCAGGGCCCGGGAGAGGGCAGCCTCGTTGGGGCGCTTGGACAGTTGCGGCTGGCGCAGCTGGATCAGCAGGTCGACCAGGGCTCCGTAACGCTGCTCCCCCAGCCCGAACAGCGCCTCGTCGACCGCCCTGCGGTAGGTCTTCGCCTGGTCGTACACCATGCCGTGGCCGGCGACGGCCTCGGCGAGCCGGTCCCGGGACAGCGCGGTGCCGGTGGCGTCGAGCAGGCTGAGCGCGTCTTCGGCCGGATCGTCCCGGCTGTGGTCGACGCGCTGGTCGGTGAGCGCGTACCAGTGGCGGGCGATGCCCCGCCCGCTCACGGCCTTGAGGCCGCAGAGCAGGGTACGGAAGTACGGTACGCCGCTGGTCTCGTCGCGCCGGCCAAACTCGATCCAGGTGTACCCGAGCCGCTCGGAGTGCGGGTGCTCACCGCCGAGGAGGAGGTTCCACTCCATCCGCTTGCCGGGATCGCCGTCGGGTTCCACCCGGCGGGAGGTGAGGTCTCCGTCGAGCAGGAACGGGAGGGTCAGGGCGAGCACCTTGGACTTGCCGGTGCCGTTGTTCCCGCGGAGCAGCAGCCGGCCGTCCCGGAAGCAGAACTCCTCCACGTCGTAGTGGAACAGGTCGACCAGGCCGATGCGCAGGGGCTGCCAGCGGGATCGCTCGGGGACGGGGAGGCGGGTCACGGCTTGCCGGCCTTTCGCTGCGCGGGCATCCGCGCTGTCGTGGGTTCGATGACGACGGCCGGGCCGACCGCGTACCGGGCGAGGGCGGGGAGCGGCGCCACGCCGCGGTCCGTCCGCGAGGCGAGCCGCAGCGCGGTGAGCCGGGCCACGGCCTGCTCGACGAGTTCGGCCTCCATGCCCGGTTCCCGGGCGGACTTGGCCCAGAACCCGCCGTGCTCGGCGGCCAGTTCCCGGACACGGCCGGCCAGCTCGTCGGCGCCGACGGGCCCGTCCGCGGCGGCCAGGTGCTCCGCGAGCAGCAGCGTGACATGGCCGTACGTGCCCTGTTCGGGCATCCGCAGGTCGGTCAGGTCGTCATCCGGGTCCACCATGGCGATGCCCTCGGCCCGCACCTCCGGGACGAGTCCGGTCAGTTCGGTGATACGGGCGGTGAGGAAGCCTCGCTGGCGGGTGAGGTAGGCGAGTTCGGCGTCGTCGAGTTCGGCGTAGTAGAGCACCGGGTCGTCGAGCAGCCGTCGGGTCAGCGTGCGCCGCAGCGCCCGGAACCGCAGCTCGTCGCTGTCCAGCGCGGTCTCCGCGACGAGTTCGGCGAGCCGGTCGTCCAGGGTTTCGGCGTCCACCGTGGAGGGGCCCCGGCGCGCGGCGAGCAGTCCGGCCAGTACCCGCCGTTCCACGTCGTACAGCACGTCCCCGGCCCCGCTCACGTACGCCTCCTCGTCACCGGCGACGCGCCGCAGCACACCGAGGCCGAGCAGGAGCCGTACGACGGCGGCCAGGTCGAGGCGTTCGTCGCGCCGGTCGAGGGTGAACTCGATGCCCGCGGCGGTCAGGTGGGGGTCGGCGGCGTCGAGGACCACCTGGTCGGCGAGGCGGCCGAGCGCGATCTGGGCCTCACCGCGTTCGAGAGCGGCGAGGGCAAGGCAGAACAGCACATACCGGCGCCGGGTGAAGGGAGCCGCCGCCCGGCTCACCTCCCGCGCGGGGTGCGTGGGGTCGGTGAGCACACCGGGGATCTTGCGCAGGCGGGCGGACCCGGCATCCGTCTGGAGCGCCCATCCGGTGTTCCGGTCGAACCATTCACGCAGTTCGGAGGCGTGCCGGCGAACGAGACGGAACTCCTCCGCGGCGCGACCGCGCGCCAGCAAGAGGGGCTGTTTCAACAGGGCGCGCGCTGCCTTGCGCAGATCGGCGGCGTGCTGCCCGTCGAGCACCTCGGCGAGCTGATGGTTCACGGCTCCCCCTCCCCGCCCGTCAGGTCGATGATCTCTATGAGATGGTCGGGTCCTCGGAACACCCCACCGGGTGTGCGGACCTCGGCCGTGGCCGGGTCGGCCAGGGCACTGAGCCGGATCTCCATGGAGCCGTCGTTGCTCGTGGCCACGGTATGGCGCATGCCCGGCCGCCAGGTGGCCAGCGCGTCGCCGAGCAGGTGCAGGAACAGGCCGAACGCGACCGGGTCGAGTTCGCCGAGCCCGGAGAGTCGGGTGATCCCGTCGGTGACGAGCCGGGCGCGCGCTGCCGCGATCTCGGCCCGCTGCTTGGCGGCCACCTCGGCAAGCTGCCGTCGCCGGTCTGCCCGGTCCTCGACCTTGCGCGGCTTGCCGCGCCGCTCGTAGCTGCCGGTGCGCCGCAGCTGGGGGCTGATCCGGAGCGGCTCCGCCCCGGCCCACGGCGTGCCCGCGGGAACCGGCCGCGCGACCCGCGCGGCAAGGGTGTCCGCGTCGATGGTGAGGTGACGCGCCGGATAGAGCCCGAAGGCGGTCCGCCACAACCGGTGCCGGGCATCGTCATCGGGCGCCTCGGCGAACCAGCGGGCGAGCGTGCGGAAGTCCGCGGACCGGTCGGAGCGCCCGGCGCGGCGTTCGTTCAGCGACCGTACGACGGCCAGCAGCTGCGGGATCGCGCCGAGCGCCCGGCCGCGCAGCAGCCGGGCCTGCGATTCGCGGCCGTCCCGGCTGATGAACCAGGCGGCCAGCCCGGCCCACCGCCCCGCCCACCGCTCCAGGGCGTCCCGCTCGGCCCGCACCGACTCCTCGGGACCGGCGTCGGCGGCCTCCCGCGCGGCGGCGGCCCGCAGCAGCCCCTCGATCAGGCCGCCCTCCTCCAGCTCCAGGATCAGCCGGGCGATCCGGCCGCCCAGCGTGATGAGGTCCTGGATGAACCGCTCCAGATACTGGATCAGCCGGTCCTTGTAGGCGAGGAAGACCTCTTCCTCCACCTCGTGCAGATCGATGGTGCGCTGCAGGGACCCCATGAAGGCCCGCGCGTTGTCGGCGAGCGCGCCGAACCGACTCGCCAGCGCGTCCAGCGCCAGGTGCGCCTTGGCCGGATCGGGCTCGTCCTCAGCGGCGAGCACCAACAGCGCCCGCAGCTGCGTGACGATGTCATGCAGGGCCACGGCCTGGAGCGCACCGCGCCGCCCGAGCGCCTCGTCGTAGATGCCCAGCGCTTCCTCGGCGGCTTCCCCCGCCTGCGTGAGCTGGTAGATGAACCGCTTCCGGTAGAAGTCCTCGACAGCAGTGACCCGGGCGGTGTCCGGGTCGGCCCGCAGGTTCCCCCACCCGACGAGGCTGTCCAGCGCCTTGGCCACGCCGTCCACTCCGTCGGGCCGCGCCTCGGCCGGCAGCGCGGCGTACACGTCCTCGGGCCGCAGATGAACGGCGAACCGCTCCTTGGCGGTGACGAAGGCACGCATCGCGTGCCGGTAGAGCACGGCATTCGGCGCAGTGAGGTGGGCGAAGGGGCCGTACGCGCCGGGCTGCGCTTCCGAGCCGGTGGTGCTGTCGGTCATCGCGGGCGATTCTCCCGTACGGGACGCGACCGCGGCCAGGGACTGGAGCAGTTGGCCGGATCTCACCGGTCGGTCGGCTTCCGACCGCGTTGAGCCCGCCTGCCATCGGACATTCACTGTATGTGACAACCACCAGGTGGGTAGGGTGCGGCGCAGCAGCGGGCCGGCGACCGGACCGGACGGATCGGGGGACGGTAGGTGGGATGGCGCGAGGAGATCGCCTCGGCACTCGGCGAGTGGATCGCCGTCGAGGGGGGGCGCGGGCAGGCAGCCACGTTGGCAGCGCGTCGGTAGGGCGGCCCGGAGCGGTGATCCCGGTCGATACGTGGTCGATCTACGGGGCTCCGACATCGGACCGGAACAGCTGGACTCCCTGAGGCTGGCCGGACCGGACGACGACGGCATCGAGACCAAGGGCTTCGCCGTCTCCGAAACCGTGCAGAACGGCTCCCTGCTCACGCTGCGGGTACCGGAGTTCACCGAGATCACCGACCCCTACCTGTGGATGCTCAAGCAGCCACCCACCTTCCTGATCGAGGCCCTGCGTGACGGCATCGCGGGACTGGGCGAACATCCCCTCGCCACGGCTCTCGCGACCGCCGTGATCGGCGGCCCCTCGGCCCACGCCGTCGACCCGCCGGGCTTCCATCCCGCCCAGGCGGACGCCTACCGGGCCTGCCTCGGCGAGGGCGTCCACCTGGTGTGGGGGCCGCCGGGCACGGGGAAGACCACCGTCCTCAAGCGGGCCATCGGTGACCTGATCGCCCAGGGCCGGCGCGTGCTGCTGGTGTCGGCGACCAATATCGCCGTGGACAACGCCCTGCTGGGGGTGGTGCGGGAGAAGCGCCACGAGCCGGGTGACATCGTCCGGGTGGGACCGCCGCACCTGCGCGAGGTGGCCGAGGACCCTTCCGTGTCCCTGCCCCTGATGGTCCGGGCCCGGCTGACGGAGGCAACGGCCCGGCGCGCGGCACTCGAGGCCGAACTCGTCGCGGTCGGGGACCGGGCGGGGCAGTTGGCAGTGTTGGAAAGCAGCCTTGCGGGATTCGATGCCCCGGCGTACTTCGCGGCACTGAAGCTCATACGGACGCCCGGACAGGACGTGGCAGCGACGCAAGCCCGGGCGACGGAGGCGGAGCAGCGGCTCAGCCAGGCGGTCCGGCGCCTGGCTCGCCTCGCGGAGGCCATCGGGACAGCGCAGGCACGTCGGAAGGCCGCCAACGCCGCGAAGGACCGGTGGCGCGAAGTCGACGACCTCTCGGAGGAGATCACCCGGGTGCGGGAAGCGGCCGGGAACAGCGAGGCCGACGCTCTGCTCGCGGACGACCACCGCCGTGCCCTGGAGCTGAGGCTGACGGACCTTGAGACGAAGGGCGCCGTCGGCAGGTGGCGACAGCGCGACACGATCACCGCCCTCCAGGACGAACTGGCAGACGCCCGGCGGGCCGCCACCGACGCCCGTGTGGCAGCCCAGGAGGCCCGCGCCACCGCGACCGCGCACATCGCCCGTATCGGTGCACGCATCAACGCACTGGCAGAGACCATCCCGCTCACCCGGGACCAGATCGCCCGGCTCGAAGCCGACGCCGTCGCCCTCGTGGCCGAGAGCGAGCAGGCGCAGCAGCGCGCGCTCGCCCTCGAACAGGAGGCGATCCGGGCCTCCGAGACCGCCGCCCGCGCCCGGCAGGCCCACGACCTGACCGAACACGCCGCCGGACGAGGCTGGCCGGCCCAGCACGACCGGGCCGAACGACTGCGTCCCGCCGTGGCCACCGACCTCACCCGCCGACCGGAGCTGGAGAAGCAGTACCAGCAGGCGCAGGAGGAGTACGAACGGCTCGCCCGCAACGCCCAGGGCGAGATCATCAAGTCCGCCAAGCTGGTCGCCACCACCCTGGCCCGGTTCCGCACCAACCGAACGGTCTTCGAGGGCCCGTACGACGTGGTCCTCGTCGACGAGGCGGGTGCCGCGACCCTCCCCGAGGTCCTGCTCGCCACCGGAAAAGCGGACCGGGCGGCCGTCCTGCTCGGGGACTTCATGCAGCTGGGGCCGGTGATCCCGCCGTCCCTCGGCAACAACGACCGTCCCGACATGAAGCGGTGGCTGCACCCGGACGTCTTCCAGCACTGCGGCATCCAGGAACCCTCCGACGCCCAGGCGCACCCGTCCTGCGTCACGCTCACCGAACAGCACCGTTTCGGCCCCGCCGTCATGCGCCTGGCCAACGACCTCGCGTACGGCGGTGTCCTCACGGGCGGCCCCCAGGTGCTGCGGGAGCGGCCGGACAACGATCCCGAGATCGTCCTCATCGACACCGACGGCCTGCACGAGCTGGCCCGCCCCCACCTGACCGGCAGCCGCAAGGGATGGTGGCCGGCCGGCTCCCTCATCGCCCGGGCCCTGGTGGAACTCCACCGCGAACAGGGTGAGGAGGCCGGCATCGTCACGCCGTACGGCGTCCAGGCGGAGGCCACCCTGGAGGCGCTGCGCGACGTCGAGGGCGCGGGGCGCCCGCTCGCGGAGGTCGGTACGGCCCACCGCTTCCAGGGCCGGGAGTTCGACGTCGTCGTCTTCGACACGGTGGAGGGCAGCGGGGACAGCCGCGAGCTGTGGATGGCCCTCGCCCACCGGCAGCCGGGGGCCGACGCCTGGCACCGCAACGGCGTCCGCCTGTTCAACGTGGCGGTGACCCGGACGAAGACCCGGCTGTACGTCGTCGCCGGCGGGGCCCGCGTCAGGAACGCCAAGCCCGGAACGGCCCTGGCCAGGCTCGCCGGACTGATCGGATCCCCGGGCGTCCGGGTCCTGAAAGCCAAGCACCTGATCGCCCCACCGAAGGCCCCGGTCCCGTTCCGCGGCGAGTTCGGCACGGCCCTGGCGGAGGTGCTGGGCCGGCACGTGGAGGTGACCGACGTCCACGACGAGACGACCTTCTACGACACCTTCACCGAGGAGATCCACCGGGCACACCACTCCCTGTGGCTCTGGGCGCCGTGGGTGGCGAAGCGGCTCCGCTCCCTGCTGCCCGCCCTGGCAGCCGCCGCCGACCGGGGCGTACGGATCACCGTCTTCATCCGCGACGACACGGACCAGTTGCAGCGCAAGCCCGCGAGCCAGGCGCTGATCGCGGACCTGCGCGCCGTGGCCCACACCGTGATCCCGATGAACGTCATGCACCAGAAGATCGCGGTCTTCGACGAGCGGACCGTCCTGCTCGGCAGCCTGAACGCCCTGTCCCAGAGCTGGACCCGGGAGGTGATGGTCGCGATGCGCGGCGCGTACTTCGCCCGCAAGCTGCTCGCGCACGAGCACGCGGAGACCTTCGCCCGCCCGCCGAAGTGCGGCCGGTGCCGGGGCACGGAAATCGAGATCCGCCGGCGGAAGAACGGCAACTGGTTCTGGCGCTGCTACACCACCGCGTGCAAGACCACCCCTTCCGGCCGCTCCAACGCCTGGACCCAGGACATCCGCCTGCGACCCGGCCGCTAAAACCTCTCCTGTCCGTGCTCAGTCAACACACCGGGGACCTACTCCCCCGTCACTCGGAGTTTCCGCCAAGTCCGGCAGTGCAAGACGGAACGGGCCTCTCTCCGCCGAAGAACGGGCCCGGTCGGAACAGCCGCTCACCGGGGCCCGTGACTGCGTGATCTCCCTGCTGCAGGCCGCCGGCCTGCTGTTGCTGTAGAACCAGGGCTGGGTGGAACCGGTGGTCCCACCGCCTGAGCCTAGGCACCTGGTCGCCCAGCAGCTGCTTGCCGTCACTCTCCAGAAGCACAAGTTGGGGACGGGCTATGGGCGGACGAGTGGAACGGACTGGCGCCCTTCGACGGTTCCACGGCTCCGACCCTGCGCCATCTGGTGGGCAAGGGGCTCCTCGACTCCGACGGGTGCCTGCTGTTCATCGGCCCGGAAGCGGAACACTGCTTCGGAACGACGCCATTTCATCGAGCTGACCGCCTCGCTCACGGCGCCCCCGCTGTTCACCGTGCTTTCCGGGCGCACTGAGATCGGCCAGGCGGATCCGGCCGTCCTCACCGAGGAACGGCCGGGGCCTCGCCGACTGCTCCTGGCGGGGCGCAGCTGGCAGGTGACGTTCACCGACTGGGGACGCAAGCGTGTGTTCGTCGAACCCCTGGAGGGCGGAGGCATAGCCAAGTGGTCGACCGGCACGCCCACCGGCCTCTCGTACGCGCCCGCCCGTGCCATGCGGGACGTGCTGCTCGGCGCCGACCCACCCGTCTCCCTGACCCGCGGCCGCCGTGACCCTGCGGAACTCGCATGACGAGGAAGCGCCCCAGACGGTCCACCCCGGCGGAACTCTCATCAACCGGCACAAAGGGGACGTCCGCTGGTGGACCTGGGCCGGCTACCTGACCAACGCGACCCTCGCCGCCATCAATCGCACCCGACCCGGTCCAGCAACCGACCGACTGCTACGTGCGCCTGCGGGAGGACCTGACGCCGCACGCTTGGCGAGCAGCCAGGGATAGCGTGCTCTGTGCCTCCGCCCCGGTCCTGCCGGATGTCGACCGACGAGCCGTACAGGGTCTCGAGTTTTCCACGGCGTTGCCCACCCGGCTGGCTACGGCCACACTGGCCGCCAGGCTCGCCGACTTCGACGGCGCGCGCCGAACCCTGGCCGAGTCCGTGCGGTTCGTATCAGACCACCGGTGATTACGGCTGGTGGTCGACACCCGCGATGTGCCCCTCTCGCGCTGCCTGCCGACCGCAATCCGGCTGCGTGACGGGCCTTCAGAACGCGCGGCAGCAACCCGAGACGTGAGCGGACACGCTTTGCCGCCAGCTCGTACGCGCCTGAATCCGCAGGTCAGGCGCCCTTCGTGTTCGGTTCAAGGATTGTCACGCGTTCCACGTGGTGCGTCATCGGAAGCATGTCACCCATGTCGCAGCTGAGGAAAACCACAGGTCAGAAGCGGTTTCCCATCCCATCTGGGGGTCATCAGGCGCACAGAGCGCCAAATGAGCGTCACGGCGGAGAACAGAGTGGCGCGCGCTGCGGGCCCGAGCAAGGAAGCACACCGGCCACCGCTGGCCGTGGGCAAGACCAGCCTTTGACAGTCGCACGAAGGCCGAACGCACCTCGGTCGCGGCGCCCGGTGATCCCGCCCGCGCCCTAGCTGACTGCACACCAGTCCCAGCGGATGGGGCGGAGTGGCTCGAGCGGGCCGCAGCTTCCTGCTGAGGCGTCCGGACGAGCACCAGCAACGGACCCCTGCTCGGCCAGTACCGCTTCGCTGAATGGCCCTCTCCGCGACGCCAGCCAGAGTGGTGCGTCACTCCAACAAGTGCCTCGCGTGCAGTGGACGCTCGGTGCCCGTTGTCAGTGGCGACCTTTACGATCGTCCCCATAGCTGCTTCTGACGGTTCGAGCACTGAAGTGCAGGGGGTCAAGATGGGGTCACCACCGGCAAGTTCGGGACGGGTCAAGGCGCCTGAACCGACGATCGCACCGATCACTGCGCTCGCTCAGCGCGTGTTGTCCGGGGACATCGTTTTACCCAAGTACCAGCGGGCGTTTGTGTGGGGACCGGAGCAGGTGCTCCATCTGCTCGACTCGGTGCGCCGCAACTACCCTATCGGCAGCCTGCTCCTGTGGCGCACCCCGGACCGGCGCCTGGCCAGTGGCCACGAGGTCGCGGGCCTCGCAACAGTCCCCCAGCTCGAAGGGGCCCCAGTCCACTACGTGCTCGACGGCCAACAGCGCCTCGCCAGTCTGGTCGGCGCGCTGCACGGCAGGGGCGACCTGTGGGAGATCGGATACGACCTGGAGCGCGAGGAGTTCCTGCACTTCGCCGAGGACATCCCGACCGGGCCACACGTCATTCCGGTGCAGAATCTCAACTCCACGAGCTCGATGATGGCCTGGGTCAGAGAAGACGGACCGTCCGAGCAGCACATGCTGCGCGCTGAGGCATTGAGCGACCAGTTCCGCGACTACCAAGTGCCAGTGGTGACTCTACTCGACGTCACCGAAGAGGATTCCGCCCGCATCTTCGAGCGGATCAACAGCACCGGTACCCAGATGGACATCGTCGACCTGGTGCGCGCCGGCACTTGGTCGAAGGATTTCGACATCAAGGAGGAGATCGAGCAACTGCTCCAGATCCTGGACCGGAAGCAGTACGGCCGGGTCGACGCAAGAACGATGCTGCGGACGATCTCGGCAGCAGCAGGGCTCGGCTTCTCCACCAAGGCCGTCCAGGAGTTGCGCAGGGTGGACCGCGAGCAGTTGCACATCGCGGTCGAGCAGGCCGGCATCGCCGCGGCCCGAGCCGTGGATTTCCTCTCCACCCAGATTCGTACGCCACGGGCCGAGTCGCTGCCGTACTTCAACCAGTTCGCGGTCCTGGTGGAGTTGTTCCGGCAGTTGCCGAAGCCGAACGCCGCGCAGTACGCGGCGATCGGCCGGTGGTTCTGGCTGACTGCGAGCAGTGAGTACTTCAAGGGCTGGCGGGATTCACAGATGACCCCTGATCTGACGGCCCTCTCCGAATTCGCCGCAGGGCGCTCGACGGAGATCGAGACCGGCGCGGCGCTGCCGCGCAGTGTGATGTGGCAGCGGACACCGTTCTCCCGGAGCAACTCCCCAACGAAGCTACTCATTCTCCTGATGTCGCACAAGGAGCCGGTGGACCTGAACACCGGGCTCCGCATCGACACCGACAAGGCGCTGGCCGGGCAGAACGACAAGCAGTTCCACCACTTCTTCCCCAAGGCGTTCCTCCGCCGCAACGGCGTCAGCGCCCAGCGTGCCAACGCCTGCGGAAACCTGGTGATGCTCAGCGCGATCACCAACAACAACATCTCCGACTACCCGCCGTCCGTGTATCTACGGGATCACATCGACTGGCACGGCGAGGAGAAGGTACGTGCACGCCTGCGCACGAACCTGATCGAGGAAGACGCATATCAGGCAGCCCTGCGCGACGACTACGACGAGTTCCTGCGGGCGCGGTCTGAGACGCTGCACCGGCTCCTGATGGAACTGATCAGCTCTGCGGCACAGGTCGGCGGCCAGATGACGGTGACGGTCCCCGCGGCCAGGTCCGGTGCACCGGACCGGCAACCCAGCTGAGGAGGCCCGCCGCCAATGCGAATCCACGACGTCCCGGTACGGGACAGACCCCGCGAACGACTCCTTGAGCGGGGCGCAGAAGCGCTGTCTGACCGCGAGCTGCTCGCGCTGCTCCTAGTGTCGGGGCTGGCGGGCCAGGACGCGGTAGAACTCGCCGGGCGTCTGATCGCCCGGCACGGATGCCTGCATGCGCTGGCCCGGGTTCCCGCCCACGAGATGGCGACCGGTCTGGCGGGAATTGGCCCGGCGAAGGCGGCGCGGGTGGCAGCGGCGTTCCAACTAGGGCGTCGAGTCGCTGCCCCGCCGGCACAAGACCGCCAACGAGTCGCTGGCTCAGCCGACTTGGCGGCTTTGGCCGCCCCACTCCTTCACGGCTTGCGCCACGAACGCGTAGTCGTGGTCGTCTGCGACAGAGCGGGCACAGTCCTCCGTACAGCCATCCTCACGGACGGCGCCTCGGATCGCGCCCTCCTCCCCGTCCGCGACGTACTCGCCCTGGCTCTCGCCGCAGGCGGCACCGCCTTCGGCGTCGCCCACAACCACCCGACCGGCAGCCTGACCCCGAGCGAGGCCGACCGCCTCTCGACGCTCCGCCTGGCGACGGGGGCAGAGGCGGTCGGCCTGCGTTTTCTGGACCACGTGGTCGTGACGGATGGAGGGTGGCAGCGGGTGCCACCGGAGTGACACCACCACCTACAACCGGCCAGCGAAGGCGGCGTCGAGCAACCCTCGCCGCAGCGAGGCCAGGTCCGCGACCTGCTGGGCACCCGCCTCCGCGACCTCGCGAGCAAGAGTGAGCTCGGCCGCGATGCGGCGCTGTTCAGCTAGGGCCGGAAGCGGGATTTTCGTGGCCAGTAGCCGGTTCACGTTGACGCGTTGCCGACGTGAACCCATACCAGTCCCCTGATCTTTGAGACTGTCGTGAAGACCCCGCCAGCGCGCAATGTGCGTCATGTATGAGACGTCCGCATTTTCCCTGTCGATGTCGAATGTAGGGAACTCGTGGGACACATGGATACCGTCGAAATCGTCCGGCACCACGGCAAGAGAGCCCTCCCAACCAAAAAGCTTGCTGTACACAAACCGCTCTGCCCGGAGACGGTTGTAGCGCGGATACTTCGTCTCACTGCCCATGATTACCGGCCGCAGGAAGAGGCCCCTGCCCCTATTTAGGATTCCAGCTGTTCGGTAACTCGCATCTGGGTCTACTGCAACGAAGTCACTGCTCTCCCGAAGAACCTGCGCCAGAGGCGCCTGGGACTCAACGGCCCGGAACATGATGTCAGCATGCTGCCGAACCAGCTCGGCCGCCATCTTCTTCAGCACGGAGACTTGGTTGATTCGATTCATCGCGGCGTCGAGCTTGTCGGCTACGCGGCGCTGTTCGACCAGGTCGGGAAGTGGCACGTGCGCACCGAGAAACCGTTCAGGGTTCACCCGCTGCCGCCTGGAGCCCATCCCTGAAGCTTCCTTACTCAAAGCTGCGTGCAACGTGGGCCAGGCAAGGAGGTGGCGAAGGTAACGTGGCTCTGCGCGACTTTCATCGATTGAAAATGCCGGGAACTCGTGCGAGACATGGACCCCGTCGAATTCTTCGGTCACATACGCAATAGCCCCCTCCCAGCCGAACAGTTTACTGTACACAACCTGACCACTCCGCAGGCGGTTATACTGCCGGTATTTAGTCTCCGATCCGCTGATCACAGGGCGCTTGAATAGACCTCGCGCATAACTATAAATGCCTGCGGTCTCATACTCGTCCCCCTCCATAACCTTCACTGGATCACTAACAGGCACGAGCACGTACGAAAGTGGATACTGAGAATAGCTGGTCACTTCCTCTCCTCCAGGCCCACACGCAGTTCTTCCAGCAGCCCCAGGATTTCCGTCTCCGTCTTCACCAGCTCATCCACCAGTTCCTCCGGAGTCCGGTGTGCTAGCTGGTCGCCTACGTGCGGGTTGGCGATGTCCAGGTCGAAGCTCTGACCAATGATCCTCGCCGCCGGAACCATCCACGCCCGCTCACCCACTTCACGTCCTTCGCGCTTCTCGCCGCCCCACCAAGCAACGCAGTCGCCGTACTCCTCAAAGCGCTGGGGCTTCGTCTTGGTGTAGCCGCGTCGCCCCTCCGGCAATGGAACCTCGTAGAACCAGACGTCCTGCGTCGGGCCAGTCTTCTCGAAGAAGAGGATGTTGGACGGGATTGCGGTGTACGGCGCGAACACACCCTGCGGGAGACGCACCACCGTATGGAGATTGCAGTCCTTCATCAGCTTCTTCTTGATCTTCACGCCGATGGAGTTCTCGCCATCGGCAGACAGGCTGCCGTTGGGCAAGACGATCGCGCACCGTCCCCCCAGCTTCAGCTGATCGAGGATGGAGTACAGGAACAGCCACGCCGTCTCCTGCGTCTGGAACGCGTCTGGGAACGCCTGGACGACCGTCGACTCCTCCTCCCCACCGAAGGGCGGGTTGGTGAGGACCACGTCCACCTTCTCCGCCGCCTGCGCATTTCTCATCGCGAGCAGCGCGTTCTCCCGGCGCAGACGGGGCGCGTCCACACCATGCAGCAGCAGGTTCATCGAAGCGAGGAGATAAGGCAGGGGCTTCTTCTCGATGCCTCGCAGGCCCGCGTGCAGCTGCCGCTGCTGCGTCTCCGTCTTCACCTGTCCCTTCAGTTCCTCGTACGCCTGGACCAGGAACCCGCCCGTCCCGCACGCCGGGTCGAGCACCGACTCACCCAACTTGAGGAAGGACTGCTGGACCATGAACCGGTTGACAGGCCTCGGCGTGTAGAACTCGCCCGAGTCGCCAGCCGCGTCGCGCATCTCCCGCAGGATCGACTCGTAGACGAAGGCCATGGTATGGATGTCGTCGTGCGAGACGAAGTGAATCTTGTTGACGATGTCGACCAGGTCGCGCAGAAGCGTCCCGGACTGCATACGGTTGACGACGTCCTTGAAGATGAGCGAAATGACGTTACGCGGGTCCTCCGCGCCTCTGTCGGCGTTCTTGTCGAGACCGGCCAGGTACGGGATGAGCTGGACATTGACGAACGTCTTCAGCTCGTCGCCACTGAGATCCGGGTCCGTCGCCCAGTCCGTCCACCGGTACGGCTTCTCGATGGCCCGCCGATAACCCTCCGGGTTCAGGGCCTCGCCCTCCTCCTCAACCCGCTCCTCGAAGGCCTTGAGGAACAGCAGCCAGGACAGCTGGGGCAGCCGGTCCAGGTCGCCGTTCATTCCGGCGTCCTTGCGCATAGTGTCGCGCGCGGACTTGATCAGGGACGCGAGGCGCGCCTGTGTCGTTGCGGGGGCCCTCACCGCCGCCTTCTTCCTGGTCGGTGCCATGTCAGTTCAGCTGGTCCTTCTGCTCGTCCTGCTCGGGGAGTACGTGTCGTTCGGAGAGTTCGTTGTCGTCGTTCGCCAAAGCCTGCGCCCACAATCCCCGTACCAACGCCATCGCGGCGTCGAGTGTCGGCAGGATGTCGGTAGCCAGTTCCTCGGCCAGCTCGGGGTAGCTGTCGCGCCACTTGGGCGGCGGGTCCGGAAGGACGTCCGGAACGGAATGCGTGGCGCGCACGACGAAGACATGCCGTACCGCCTTCGCTAGATCTGCGTCCCCCAGCAGTCCGGTCTCCGCCAACAGCACCAGGTCCACCAAATCCTTGACCCGGGTATTGGGCCTGTCGCCGTAGTCACGGGTGAGGGCGTGCAGCTTCTCGGCGAAGTGCTGGCGCCGGTCGACAGCCTCGATCACGCGTGGTGGAGTGCCGGCGAAATCAAGGGTGTTAGGAAGTGGCAGACGCTCGGTCAGGGAGATCTCCTCTCCCCGGTCGACCACGTCCACCCGCACACCCGCGAAAAGCTTGCCGGCAAGATGGGCCTCGACGGAGAACCGCCATCCGCCCCGGCCCGCGACATCTGCCTTCAACGCCACTGGCGCTGCGACACGGAAACGGAAGCCGTACCCATCGAGGTCGCCCTCCAGAGCCTCGATGAGTAGCTCCCGCACCGGTCCACCCTCCAGGCCGCCGCCCCCATCCGGCCGCACCGCCAGGTCCAGGTCCTTGGTGGTGCGGGCACGTCCAGTGAGCCGGAACTCCATCACCGCACCGCCCTTGAGGACCCAGTCGCCTACGGGGTCCTCAGCCAGTCGGGCCGCCATGCGGTCGAAGACGACGAGCCGACGACGGCGCGCCAGGTCAGTACCTGTCTCGGCGGCCTCCTGCTTAAGGCGCGCCTCCAATGCGCGCCTCAAGTCTGCAGCATCGCGATAGCGCCCGGTCATGAGAGTGCTCCAAGGGCTCGCTCAATGCCGAGCTCTGCGAGCGGACCGAGGAGTTGAGCTGCATGCAGAAGTCTGCGCCTGGTCACCACACCCCGCTCCAGCGCCTCGGCCACCGCCGACTCCAGCACGTCTTGGTCCTCGTCCGCCGCCGCGCTCTCCGCCAGCGCGCGCAGCGGCGTCGTCACCCGGTACCCGGCGCGGGCCTCCGTGTCGCCCTCCTTGAGGTCGGCGCGGTGCAGGATCACTGCGTCCGACTTCTGCCGGAAACCGCGGGGGACAGTGAGGTGGATACGGGAAGGGTTGGCGGTGCCCAGGTCATGGGCGGCCAACGCGGTGGCGTGCGAGATCACCGCGCGCCCCTTGCTCCACAGCGACCAGCGCACGAACTGCTCGTCACCTTCGCCCGGCAGATCGGCGAACTCACGGAAGCGGTAGATCCCCCGGTCGACGAGCAGCCAGTTGCCACGCTGGGCGTGATAGCGCTGGGCCTGGTAGGAGTACCCGACCTCCAGGGCCTGGGCGGCCGTGAAATAGCCTCGCTGCCCGGCCGCCACCCGCCAGAGCATGGCGCGAGTGTCCGTACGGTCTCTGAGCACCCCCACACCCTATCACTGACATGAAAGGCATAGAACGCTTTAGTTTTACGGATTCACCTTACGCAGAACTAAAGTTATCTTATCCTTTTACGCCTCTTCCGCTATACGACGGTCAACAGTCGGGCCGCCAGGCCATCAATCGCTTCCTGCGCCCTCCCTGGCTCTCCGAACCGTCGGGTCAGATCCACCACCCGGCCCATCTCGTTGAACGGCGGAACCTTCAGCGTCTCCACCTTCAGCTGCGGCGATCCCGACTCCTCGAACTTGAGGAGCATGGCCTCGAGAACTTCCCTCGCCTGCGCCCCGAAGGAGTCCAGGAAACCCGAGTGCTCCCTGCGGAACCACGTCAGCCGCTCGTCCCGGCTCACCACAGCCAGTCCTTCCCAGGCCGTGCTCACCAGCAGGTCCACCGGGTCTACGTCGCGCATGCCCAGTTCCTCCGGCAGCTTCTCCACGTCGATGTCTGCCTCGCGCAGTGCGTTCATCAGCAGGGACCGACTCTTCGCATGCGCCCACTGAGTACGCAGTTGGGCTGGATCCAGGTCGAGTTCGAGTACTCGATCGTGCACCCACTGCTGGATCGTCACCAGCTGAAGGCGCTGCCCGTCGTCGGCGAGTACGTACCGCAACTCGCCGACCTTGAAGACATCGACGTCCTTCACCGTGTAACGCCGGGCCCTCGAGAGGGCCTTGTCGATCTCGTCTTCGCCCGTGATGTCACCAGCACCGCCCCCGTCTGGCGTTCCGTCCGCACCGAACGGGCCGCCCTCCTGCTGCTCGTACTCCGTCTCCGGCTCAGCCACCGTCTGCCCGTCCGCCTCTATCCCAGGCTCCGCGAGCGGCGTCACGTCTTCGGAGTCCGTGACCTCGCCCTGCCTGTCCATCAGGTCCCGCACGACCCTGAGCGGCGGCCCGTCGAAGGCCGGATCATCGAAGAGCCGGGTCGCCTCCACAAAGTCGATGATGTCGAAGGACTCCTTGCTGATCTCCGGGCACAGCCTCGTGCCACGCCCGATGACCTGCTTGAACTCCGGCATGGAAGCCATCCGCCGGAACAGCACCACGTTCCGTACCGGCGGCATGTCCACCCCCGTGGACAGCAGCTTCGACGTCACAGCGATCACCGGCTCACTGGAATCCGCCTTACGGAACTCCTCCAAAGCCTCGCTGCCATGCGGACCGTCCGCCGCGACGATGCGTTTGACGAAGTCTGGAAGCCGCGATACCTCCGCGGAGGCAGCGTTGTACAGCGCGTTCATCATCCGGGCCGCATGGTCGTTGTTCTCGCAAAAAACCAGGGTCTTGCCGAGCCGGCCGTCATCTGCGGTCTTCCTCAGATGATCGAGGACGTACTGCGCCGCCACGTCGGTACGGTCCAGGATCACCATGACCCGCTCGTAGTCCTTCGGGCCGTACACGTCGTCGGGGATCACACGCCCATAGATGTCCTTCTCCCCAGGCTGCGGGCGGTATCCCTCCACGTCCACGTTCAGCCGGACCCTGCGCACCCGGTACGGCGAAAGGAACCCGTCCTCGATGCCGTCCTTGAGCGAATACGTATAGACTGGGTCGCCGAAATACTCATAGGTGTCGGTCTTCTTCTTCGACTCCCGGACCGGGGTGGCTGTCAGCCCGATCTGGATGGCGGGCGCGAAGTGCTCAAGCACCTTGCGCCAGCGACCGTCGCTGGCAGCGCTCCCCCGGTGACATTCGTCCACGATCACCACGTCGAAGTAGTTCTCGGGATATTCGCGGTACAGCTCCGAATCCACCTCGCCCTGTTCCAGGGACTGGTAGAGCGCGAAGTAAACCTTCCGGCCGCGCTTGGCCTCGCCCCCGCCAATCTTGTGGACGTCGTCCTCTCCGAACACCGGAAGAAAATAACGGTCCTTCGGGTCGTCGATCAGCATGTTGCGGTCCGCGAGATACAGCACCCGTGGCTTGCGCCCTCCGAACCTTCCCGGAGCACTCATGAGCCGGGCCACCAGTTGGAGAGCCAGCATGGTCTTACCCGTGCCGGTGGCCAGGACGAGCAGGATGCGTAGCTCGTCACGGGCCAAGGCGGCGAGAGCTCGGGTGATGGCAAGCCGCTGGTAATAACGGGGGCGCTTGGAGGTGTTGTCGGAGTTCCGCAAGGTGTAGTCGTACGGAGCCGAGAGCAACGCCTCACCATCAGCGGTGCCCTGCACTCCTTGCTCCTGAAGGAACCTGCCCCACAACTCCTCCGGCGTGGGGAACCGCTCAATGTCCTTGATCTCCGGCTTCTTCGCGTTACCGAAGCCGGCACCGAAGTCGATCTCGACGATCCGACGGCCGTTCGTGGCGTACGCGAACCGCAGCCCCAACTTCCGGGCGTACCGTCTGACCTGCTCCACTCCGTTGTCCGCACTCAACCGGTACCGCTTGGCCTCGACGACCGCGATGGGAACGTCCGGGATGTACTCCAAGACATAGTCAGCGATCAATGGCTGCCCTCTTCTGTGCCGCTTCTTGGTCGGCACAAGCTGGCCGTCATTGATCCGGTACTGCCCTCGGATCTGGTGGTCCTTCCACCCGGAAGCGGCCAGCGAAGGACGAACGAACTGCTTGCAGGTCTCGTCCTCGGTCAACTTGTACGCGTCAAGTCTCATGCCTACAGGTGTACCTGATGGCACTGACTGCGGTGACGGGTTGAGTCGATCTGAAGCGCGGCTCCGGTGTTGCCACCGGCCCCGTAGCTCCCAGGCACTCCCCGAACCAGGCTTACCCACCTCCCAGAGACCGTTGGGCATCCCGACAGTCAGAGACCGACGGCCGGTCACCGACGATGGATCTACAAGGAACACACACCGACTGCTATCGGCCCTGGCGTCTCCTACCGGATCGGTTCAGGTCCTGCGGTGACGGCTGACCTGTCGGCGCCCTGCGGGCGGGAAGGGGGTAGAGAGGATGGCGCGCTTGGTGTTACGTCCACCGCCTCCGGCGCCCCGTTGCCAATGGACGGGCCGCCGGCGAGTAGTTCCCTAGCTCGGTACAGAGACTCTCGGAGCGGCGTACATACCAGAACGACGCCTGTCAGGCCCGCAGCCGCCAGTAGATCCTGACGCATGGCCGAACCCCTCGCTCACCTCGTCCGTCCACATAAGGACGACGACCCGGGCGATGGGGATTGGACCCTTCACAGGCGGGCGAGGCTTGGGCTGACCTCTGCTCCACCCTCCGCGAGGACGCCCTGCCGCAGGGAGTGTCCAACGAACAGGCGGAGCGGCAACTGCTGCCACGTTCGGAACAGCAAGGACCTACCCGCTTACCAGTCAGCACCCCCAAGCAATCGGCCCGGCCGCATCCACAGATGCGGCCGGGCCATGTGATGGACTTTCAGAACGTGCGTCATTTGAGCGTCACTAGCTTCAGGAGTCTCAAGCTACCGCTACCGACGACCTCCGCATTCCGTACTGAAACTGCAGGTCAGACAGCTTTCGCCAGCTCCGACACGCCTTCACGCGTTGCGTGAACGGAAACAGGTCAAACAGCTGACGATTTCCGAGAAAGCACAGGTCAGGCGTCCTCGCGGATCGGCTCCAGGATTGCCACGCACTCCACGTGGTGGGTCATCGGGAAGAGGTCGAAGACGCGGAGGGTGCGGGGCTTGTAGCCGTTGTCGCGGAAGTACGCCAGGTCGCGGGCCAGGGCTGCCGGGTCGCAGGCCACGTACGCGATGCGGCGCGCCGAGAGGCCGGCGATGTGGCGGACCGTCTGCTTGCCCGCGCCCGCGCGGGGCGGGTCCAGGACGACCAGGTCGCACTCCGTGATGCCGGTCTTCGGGAGGACCGTCTCGACCTTGCCCTGCTCGATGCGGACCCGAGGGAAGTCCGCCAGGTTGTGCCGGGCGTCCTCCACCGCGCGCTTCGTCGACTCGATGCCCAGGACTGCGCCGCTCTCGCCCAGGCGCTCGGCCAGGGCGCCGGCGAAGATGCCGACGCCGCAGTAGAGGTCGAGGGCCATCTCGCCCTTGCGCGGCATCAGGCCCTGCATGACGGCCTTGATCAGGGTGTCGGCGGCCTGGGGGTGGACCTGCCAGAAGCCGCCCATGCCGACCCGGTAGGTGCGGCCGTCCGCGCGCTCGCGGACGAAGGGGCGGCCGTGGACGCGGTGGACGCCGCCGTCCTTCTCCTCCACGCGGAGGACGGAGACCGGCTTGTCGAGTTCGACCAGGGGGAGCCGGCCGCCGGGGCGGGGGGTGAGGACGACCTGGCGGTCGCCCGAGCCGGAGGCGGCGATGGCCTCGACGGTGGCCATCTGGGGCCAGTCCTGCTTCTCGATGCCGAGTTCGGAGACGCCCGGGGCGGCGATCATGCAGTGGTCGACCGGCTCGATATCGTGTGAACGGTGCTTGCGCAGGCCCGCGCGGCCGTCGTCGTCGATCGCGTACTGAACCCGGGTGCGCCACTGCGGCACCTGTCCGGCGGGCAGTTTGTCGCCCTCGGCGGGCATGACCGTGCCGTCCCAGCCGGCTTCCTCCGGGGTGAGTCCGGCCAGCCGCTTCAGCTGCTCGGCGACCACCTCGCCCTTGAGCCGGCGCTGGGCGCCGGGCTTGGCGTGCTGCCAGTCGCAGCCGCCGCACTTGCCGGGGCCGGCGTACGGGCAGGGGGCCTCGACCCGGTCCTTGGAGGCCTCCAGGACGGTGATGGCGTCGGCGCGCAGGAAGCGGGAGTCCGCCTCGCCCTCCGTGATCTTCGCGATCACCTTCTCGCCGGGGAGGGTGTGGCGGACGAACAGGACGCGGCCGTCGGCGGTGCGGGCGATGCAGTGACCGCCGTGCGCGACGGGGCCGACCTCGACCTCGTACTCCTCCCCGACCAGTGACTGCTTCTCGATGTGCGTGGTCATGGTGGGGAGGCTCCAGAGGATGGGCGGAAGGGAAGAAAGGGACTGGTGGGTCGGAAGACCGACCGACCCACCAGTCTACGTGTCCCTCTGGGCCCGTAACGACTCGCTGCGGCTTGCTACGGCTTGCTGGATTCCTTTTGGCGCGGGGTGGTCACCGGGCCGCGGCGCACCGCGCCCGGGGCGTTCCACTCCTGGCGCTTCTTCGCCCGCTTCTTGGCGATCTCCGAGGATTCCAGCTGGTAGGGCACCGATGTGACCATCACACCGGGGGTGAACAGCAGCCGGCCCTTGAGCCGCAGGGCGCTCTGGTTGTGGAGTACGTGCTCGTACCAGCGGCCCACCACGTACTCGGGGATGTACACGCTGACGGCGTCGCGCGGGTTCTCGCTGCGCAGCCCCTTGACGTACTCCACGACCGGCCGGGTGATCTCGCGGTACGGCGAGTCCAGGATCTTCAGCGGGACGTTGATCCCGCGCCGCTCCCACTCCTCCTTCAGCGCCTTGGTCTCGGCCGCGTCCACGCTGATGCTGAGCGCCTCCAGGGTGTCCGAGCGGGTCAGCTTGGCGAAGGCGAGGGCCCGCAGGGTGGGCTTGTGGACCTTCGAGACCAGGACGATCGAGTGCACGCGGGAGGGGCGGACGCTGTCGTCCGAGGGCCCGTCGGCCGCGGCGATCTCGGCGGCCACCCGGTCGTAGTGCTTCCGGATCGCGGTCATGGTGCCGTAGAAGATCACCATGCCGAGCAGGGCGACCCAGGCGCCGTGGGTGAACTTGGTGGCCAGGACGACCACCAGCACCAGGCCGGTGAAGACCGCGCCGAAGGTGTTGATGGCCCGCGAGCGGATCATCCGGCGGCGGACGGCCTTGTCCCGCTCCGTCTTCAGGTGCCGGTTCCAGTGCCGGACCATGCCGATCTGGCTCAGCGTGAAGGAGACGAAGACGCCGACGATGTAGAGCTGGATCAGCTTGGTGGAGTCGGCGTCGTACAGCCAGACCAGCAGGATGGCGGCGCCGGAGAGCAGCACGATGCCGTTCGAGAAGGCCAGCCGGTCGCCGCGGGTGTGCAGCTGGCGCGGCAGGTAGCGGTCCTGGGCGAGGATCGAGCCGAGCAGCGGGAAGCCGTTGTACGCCGTGTTGGCGGCGAGGAACAGGACCAGTGCGGTGGCCGTGGCCAGCAGGATGAAGAGGAAGCTGCCGTTGCCGAAGACGGCCTCGGCGACCTGGGAGATGACCGGGTTCTGGACGTAGCTGTCGCCGACCGGGACGCCGTCCCTGAGGAGGTCGGTGGCCGGCTGCTCAGCCATCCGGACATTGGTGGCCATGGCCAGGCCGATGATGCCGCAGAACATGGTGACGGCGAGGATGCCCATGAACAGCAGGGTGGTGGCCGCGTTCTTGCTCTTGGGCTTGCGGAAGGCGGGGACGCCGTTGCTGATCGCCTCGACGCCGGTGAGGGCCGCACAGCCGGAGGAGAAGGCCCGGAGCAGCAGGAAGACCAGCGCGAAACCGGCCAGCCCCTCGTGTTCGGGCTTGATCTCCAGGTCGGCGGTGGGGGCCGACATGGTCTCGTCCATGACGATGCCCTGCCAGGCACCCCAGGCGATCATGATGAAGACGGCGGCGACGAACACGTAGGTCGGGATCGCGAAGAGCTTCCCGGATTCCTTCACTCCGCGCAGGTTCATCAGCGTGAGGAGAAGGATCATGACGATCGCCGAGAGGACCTTGTGCTCGATGACGAAGTCCACGGCGGAGCCGAGGTTCTCGACGCCAGAGGAGATCGACACGGCGACGGTCAGGACGTAGTCCACGAGCAGCGCGCTGGCGACGGTCAGGCCGGCCTTGGGGCCGAGGTTGGTGTTGGCGACCTCGTAGTCGCCGCCGCCGCTGGGGTACGCGTGGACGTTCTGCCGGTAGGAGGCGACCACGGTGAACATGAGGACGACGACCGCGGCAGCGATCCAGGGGCTGAAGTGGTACGCCGACACACCCGCGATCGACAGGACCAGCAGGACCTCGCCGGGGGCATATGCCACGGAGGAGAGCGGGTCGGAGGCGAAGACGGGCAGGGCGATCCGCTTGGGAAGAAGCGTTTCCCCGAGGCGGTCGCTGCGCAGCGCCCGGCCGATCAGGATCCGTTTGGGCACGTCGGTCAGTTTGGACACGCAGAGGATGTTAAGCGTTCGATAAGACCGTTGCCCAACCACCACCCCTGCTGTATGGCAATTCGGCGCGACTGTGCGGTTACGGGTCCGATACGGGTCCCACGGGCGACCGCCCGTGTGTAGCTTGGGCCGTGGTCTGAGACCCTGTGAACCCTGAGCATGAATGAGGCTGGTGAGAACAGCAGCCGCTGACAGCCGGAAGGACGGCCGTGCACATCGTCATTATGGGCTGCGGAAGGGTGGGCTCCGCCCTCGCGCAGACCTTGGAGCAGCAGGGGCATACGGTCGCGGTGATCGACCAGGACCCCACCGCGTTCCGTCGGCTGGGAGCGGGGTTCGGCGGCCGTCGGGTCACCGGAGTCGGCTTCGACCAGGACACCCTCCGCGAGGCCGGAATCGAGGACGCGGGCGCTTTTGCCGCCGTCTCCAGTGGTGACAATTCCAACATCATCGCCGCCCGGGTGGCCCGCGAGATGTTCGGTGTCGAGAACGTCGCCGCCCGCATTTACGACCCCCGGCGCGCCGAGGTCTACCAGCGGCTGGGCATCCCGACCGTGGCGACCGTACGGTGGACCGCCGACCAGATGCTGCGCCGGCTGCTGCCCGCGGGCTCGGAGCCGCTGTGGCGCGACCCGAGCGGCGGCGTGCAGCTCGCCGAGGTCCACGCCTCGGCCGCCTGGATCGGACACAAGGTGAGCCGGCTGCAGGACGAGACCGGCGTCCGCGTCGCGTTCCTCACCCGGCTGGGCGAGGCGATGCTGCCGACCTCGCAGACTGTTCTGCAGGAGGGCGACCTCGTCCACGTGATGATGCGCACGGACGAGATCGCCAAGGTCGAGGAAGCCTTCGCCGAAGGTCCCGAGGAGGCACACGCATGAGGGTCGCGATCGCCGGAGCGGGCGCGGTGGGACGTTCCATCGCGGGCGAACTGCTGGAGAACGGCCACGAGGTGCTGCTGGTCGACAAGGCGCCGACCGCCATCTCGGTGGAGCGGGTGCCGCAGGCGGAGTGGCTGCTGGCCGACGCGTGCGAGATCACTTCGCTGGACGAGGCGGCGTTGCAGCGCTGCAACGTGGTCATCGCGGCGACCGGTGACGACAAGGTGAACCTTGTCGTCTCGCTGCTCGCGAAGACCGAGTACGGCGTTCCGCGCGTGGTCGCCCGGGTCAACAACCCGAAGAACGAGTGGCTCTTCAACGAGTCCTGGGGCGTCGACGTCGCCGTCTCCACGCCGCGCCTGATGTCGGCGCTGGTGGAGGAGGCGGTGAGCGTCGGCGACCTGGTCCGGCTGCTGCGCTTCAGCCACGGCGACGCCAACCTGGTCGAGCTGACGCTGCCGCCGGAGTCCTCGGTGACCGGCACCCAGATCAGCGAGATCGAGTGGCCGGAGGACACCTCGCTGGTGACGATCATCCGGGGCAACCGGGTGCTGACGCCGAGCCCGGAGGAGACGTTGGAGGCGGGCGACGAACTGCTGTTCGTGGCGGCCCAGGCGCGTGAGGAACAACTGGAGGACCTCCTCCAGGCAAGGCGCTAGCGCTAGCCGGCCGGCAAGGGGCGGGGCGACCTACGGGTCGGCCCGCCCCTTCCGCGTTCCGGGCTGACTGCCGGGGCCCGCGGGCCGGGCATCGGCCCAGGGCGCGGCCGGGCTGTGCGCGGCCCGGCCCCGCGGCCCTGGCCGCAGCTCCACTGAGCGGGGGCTGTGACCCGCCCGTCCCGGGTTGGGCGGAGCCGTGCCGGCCCGCCCCGCCGGGGCGGTCGTAGGGGGTGCACGCGCAGTCGGCTCCGGGCCGGCTGCGTACCGGCCGTGACGCTTCCCGCGGTGCGGGCCCGGCCTCCCAGGCTGGTCCCAGCGTCTGCGCCGCGGCCCGGCCTCGCCAGGGCAGCGGTCGGGCGCGGCCATGCCTGCGGCCACCCCGCAGCCCCGGCCCGGGCGGAGCGGTCGGCTGTGGGCGCGGCCTGGTGGCGCTGGGGCCGTGCAGCGCGGGTCCCGTCTGCGGGCGGGCAGCTGTGGGGCCCGCCCGGAGGAGCTGTTGCAGCGGCCAGCCGGGGTGCATGGCGAGGGGGGCAGGGCGACCTTGGTCGACCTGCCCCCCCTCGTGGCCTCGGATGTGGTGGCTACGGTTCCCGCGAGGGGGTTTGGCCCGACTTGCGGAGGCGTTCCGCTTCCTCCTCCGCCTCCATCTCCGCGAAGACGTCGATCGGCGGCGGCGCCTTCGCCAGGAAGACCCAGGTGAAGTACACGGCCAGCACCATCGGCGGCAGCTTCAGCGCGATCAGCAGCCAGCCCAGCTGGGTGGCGTCGCCCCACCAGTACAGCGGGAAGAGGATCGCGTACTTGGCGAGGAAGATCAGCCCCCAGGCCAGGCTCGCCTTGGTGTACGCCTTCTTGCGGCCCGGGTTCCGGGTGCGCCAGGACAGGTTCTCCTTGAACACCGGCCCCAGCACCACCCCGAGCAGCGGGTAGCCCACCAGCGCGGAGAGGGTGAACGCGATGCCCAGGCAGGCGCCGTAGATCATGCCCGGCAGGTAGAAGCCCTTGGCGCTGCCCGTGAAGAGGGCGAAGGCGATGCCGACGCCGACGCCGAAGACACCACTGAAGGCGTGCTTGACGGTGTCCCTGCGTACCAGCCGCACGATCACCAGCAGCACGGCGACCGCGCCCGCCGCGATCGCCGACATCTTCACGTCCTTGTTGACCGTGTAGATCATCACGAAGAGCAGCCCGGGGAGCATCGTCTCCAGGGTGCCGCGGATCCCGCCGAAGGCGTCGAACAGCGCCGCCTGCGTGACGGCCTTCTGCTCAGCCTCCGTCGGGGTCGAGGTCGAGGTCGACGCCGAGGTTGGAGTCGATGTCGGAGTCGAGGCCGCCGCCTCGGCGGGGCTCGGCTTGTCCCATGACGTCACCGGCTAGTGCTCCTGTCCGAGGGGTCGGAGTTCGTACTTCGGGTTGAAGAGGACCCGGCGGCCGTGGCTCATCGCAATCCGCCCGGAGGCGATCATGCGCCGGCCGGGCTCGATTCCCACGATCGAGCGACGGCCGAGCCACACCACGTCCAGCGCGGCCGAGCCGTCGAACAGCTCCGCCTCCAGGGCGGGGACGCCCGCCCTCGGCCGCAGGGTGACGGTGCGCAGCGTACCGGTCACCTTCACTATCTGGCGGTCGTGGCAGTCGCAGATCCGCGTGCACCCCGCGGCTTCTGCGTCCTCCTGCAGCTCCGCCGAATGCAGCTCCTCCTGGGTGGAGGACAGCCGTTCGATCATCCGGCGGAACCGGCCCGCCGGCCGGGCCGGTTTCGCGGGCTTGTCGGGACGCGGTTCAGCACTCATACAGGAAGCGTACCGGCGGCCCCACTACCTCTCGAAGCGGTATCCCATGCCCGGTTCGGTGATGAAGTGCACGGGGTGCGAGGGGTCCGCCTCCAGTTTGCGGCGCAATTGGGCCATGTACACCCGGAGGTAGTTGGTCTCGGTCCCGTACGACGGGCCCCACACCTCCTGGAGGAGCTGCTTCTGGCTGACCAGCTTGCCGCCGTTGCGGACCAGGACCTCCAGCAGGTGCCATTCGGTCGGGGTCAGGCGTACGTCGCGTCCCTCGCGGACGGCCTTCTTGGCGGCCAGGTCCACCGTGAACCCGGCAGTCTCCACGATCACCTCGTCCTCGCCGGAGCCGGCGGGCGGCTCGGCCCGGCGGACGGCGGCGCGCAGCCGGGCCAGCAGCTCGTCCATGCCGAAGGGCTTGGTGACGTAGTCGTCGGCGCCCGCGTCCAGCGCCTCGACCTTCTCGTCGGAGCTGTGGCGGGCGGAGAGCACCAGGATGGGGACGCGGGTCCAGCCGCGCAGCCCCTTGATCACCTCGACCCCGTCCATGTCGGGCAGCCCGAGGTCGAGGACGACCACGTCGGGGTGGCGGGCGGCGGCCAGCTCCAGGGCGGTCGCCCCGTCGGCAGCCGCGTCGACCTCGTACCTCCGCGCCTTCAGATTGATCACGAGGGCACGGACGATCTGCGGCTCGTCCTCGACCACGAGCACCCGGGTCATTGAGGTCCTGCTTTCTCTCGTATGCGTACGCCGTCCTGCGATGGTGCGGCTGGGTCCTGCGGTCCGGTAGCGGCAGCCTTCTCAGGGGTCTCAGGAGAGTGCGCACCGGCCTCGCCCGGTGCGGGGCCCTCCCCGTCCGCGGCCGGCAGGTTCAGGACCATGGTCAGGCCGCCCCCGGGAGTGTCCTCCGCGGTCAGGGTGCCCGCCATGGCCTCGGCGAATCCACGGGCGACGGCCAGGCCGAGGCCCACTCCGGCACCCCGCGGGGCGTCCCCGTGCCGCTGGAAGGGGGCGAAGATCCGGTCCTTGGCCTCGTCGGGGACGCCTGGACCCCGGTCCACGACCCGGACCTCCACCCGGTCCGCCAGCACGCTGGCCGCCACGGTGACGAGCTGCCCGTCGGGGCTGTACTTGACCGCGTTCTCGACCACATTGGCGACCGTACGCTCCAGCAGCCCGGGATCCACGGCGACCATCGGCAGCGTCTCCGGAATGTCCAGCTGCACGCTGTCCTCGGGTACGCCGGCCAGCGCCATCGGCACCACCTCGTCGAGGTAGACGGGGCGGATCAGCGGGGTGACGGTGCCGGTCTGCAGGCGGGACATGTCCAGGAGGTTGCCCACCACGTGGTCGAGCCGGTCGGCGCCCTGCTCGATGCCGGCGAGCAGCTCGGCCCGGTCCTCCTCGGACCAGTCCACGTCCTCCGAGCGGAGCGAGGAGACGGAGGCCTTGATGGAGGCGAGCGGGGTACGCAGGTCGTGGCTGACCGCGGCCAGCAGGGCGGTCCGGATCTTGTTGCCCTCGGCCAGCCGGCGGGCCTCCTCGGCCTCCCCGACCAGGCGCTGCCGGTCCAGGACCACCGCGGCCTGGGCGGCGAAGGCGCCCAGGACCCGGCGGTCTTCGGCGGGCAGGACCCGGCCGGAGAGGGCGAGGGCCATGTGCTCGCCGACCGGCATGTCCACGTCCGCGTCCTCGGGGCGGGTCACCGGGTTCGGGCCCAGGCTGCCGGCCGAGGTCCACGGGTCGGTGTCGCTCTGCCGTTCCAGCAGGGTCACCGATTCCATGCCGAAGGTCTCGCGGACCCGTTCCAGGAGGGCGTCAAGGGTGGTCTCGCCGCGCAGCACGCTGCCGGCGAGGAAGGAGAGGATCTCCGATTCGGCGCGCAGCCGGGCCGCCTGCTGGGTGCGGCGGGCGGCCAGGTCCACCACCGAGGCCACGGACACCGCCACCGAGAAGAACACCACGATGGCGACGATGTTCCTGGGGTCGGAGACGGTGAACTGGTGCAGGGGCGGGGCGAAGTAGTAGTTGAGCAGCAGGGATCCGAAGGCCGCCGAGGCCAGGGCCGGGAACAGTCCGCCGAGCAGCGCCGCCGCCACGGTGAGTCCCAGGAACAGCAGCATCTCGTTGGCGATGCCCGGGTCCACGTCGATGTGCGTGAGCAGCACGGCCAGCAGGGCCGGGCACACCACGGCGACCACCCAGCCGGCCACGGTCCGGGTCCGGCCCAGCAGGGCCCCGGCGCGTGCCGCCGGCAGTCCACGGCCGCGGCCCCGCCCGCGGGCCACCTCCTCGTGGGTGACGATGTGCACGTCCAGGTCGGGGCCCGATTCCCGGGCGACGGTGGCTCCGACGCCCGGCCCGAGCAGGTACTGCCAGGTCTTGCGGCGGCTGGATCCGAGCACGATCTGGGAGGCGTTCACACCCCGCGCGAATTCGAGCAGCGCATCGGGGATGTTGTCGCCGATCACATGGTGAAACGTTCCGCCAAGGTCTTCGACCAGCGTGCGCTGGATCGCGAGCTCCTTGGGCGAGGCGGCGGTCAGCCCGTCGCTGCGCGCGATGTAGACGGCGAGCACCTCGCCGCCCGCGCCCTTCTCCGCCAGCCGCGCCGCCCGGCGGATGAGCGTACGGCCCTCCGGTCCCCCGGTGAGGCCGACCACGATCCGCTCCCGGGCCTGCCAGGGCGAGCGGATGCCGTGCTCCCCGCGGTACTGCTGGAGGTACTCGTCGACCCGGTCGGCCACCCACAGCAGGGCCAGCTCGCGCAGTGCGGTCAGGTTCCCTGGACGGAAGTAGTTCGACAGCGCCGCGTCGACCTTGTCCGGCTGGTAGATGTTGCCGTGCGCCATCCGGCGCCGCAGCGCCTGCGGGGACATGTCGACCAGTTCGATCTGATCGGCCCGCCGGACCACCTCGTCGGGCACCGTCTCGCGCTGCCGCACCCCGGTGATGGCCTCGACCACGTCCCCCAGCGACTCCAGGTGCTGGATGTTGACGGTGGAGACCACATCGATGCCGGCCCGGAGCAGCTCTTCGACGTCCTGCCAGCGCTTGGCGTTGCGCGAGCCCGGCACATTGGTGTGGGCGAGCTCGTCGACCAGCGCTATGGCGGGGCGGCGTGCCAGCACCGCGTCCACGTCCATCTCCGTGAACGCGGAGCCCCGGTAGCTGAGCTCACGGCGCGGCACCAGTTCCAGACCGTGCAGCAGCACCTCCGTACGTGGTCGGCCGTGGTGCTCGACGAAGCCGACCACACAGTCGGCGCCACGCTCCAGACGCCGGTGCCCTTCGGCCAGCATCGCGTACGTCTTGCCCACGCCCGGGGCCGCACCCAGGTAGATCCGAAGCTTGCCGCGTCCCATGTGTCCCATTCTCACGTACGCAAACGGGCCGTACTCCCCGCAGGGGAGCACGGCCCGGCACGGTCCATCGGGACGTATCCAGAGGTCAGCGGACCTCGGTGATCTCCGGGCCGCGCTCCAGCTGGCCCATTCCGCCGGAGAAGCGGGAGCCCTCCGCGTCCTCCGTCTGCACACCGTCCGGCACCATCTGGGCGTCGTTCGGCAGCTTCAGGACGATCGGGTCGCGCGGAGCCATCGGGCCCTCGCCACGGACCACCACGGTGTCGCGGAAGATCGTCTCCAGCAGTCCGGCCGACTCGGGCTGCACCGCGCCCTGCCCGGAGATCACCCCGCGCAGGAACCAGCGCGGGCCGTCGACGCCCACGAAGCGCACCAGCTGCGCGCCGCGGGTGCCGTCCGGCAGCGGGACCGGGACCTGCGCGCGCAGCTCCCAGCCCAGCGGGCCCTGGACCTCGTCGATGATGCCGCCCTGCTGGGTGATGCCCGAGGCGATCTCCTCGCGGACCTCACCCCAGATGCCTTCCTTCTTGGGTGCCGCGAAGGCCTGCAGCTGCACGGCGCTGTCGCGCAGCACCACGGTCGCGGCGACGATCGCGTCCCCGGCGACCTCGACGCGCAGCTCCATGCCCTCGACACCCGGTACGAAGATGCCGCCGAGGTCGACCCGGCCCTCGGCCGGATCACCGGGTACCTCGGAGACATCCCAGGGGCCGTCCGGCCGCGGGGCCGGCGGCAGGTTCACCCGGCGCTGGGAGCCGGTGGCGAACTCGTCCGATTCATCGGTGTACTCGCGCTCCTCCGCCCCGACGCCGTCGACGACCTGCTCGGCCGCGCCACCGTCCTTGACGGAGCTGTTCTTCTTGCGACGTCCGAACACGTCACTGTCCTTCCCGGTCGGATACGACCGAAGCGTAGCCATTCCCACCCTGCTGACCAGCGCCGTTTCCGGCCACAGCCGCATGACCGCCGGTGGAGCCGAAACCCCCCTCGGCCCGGGCCGAGCCGGGAAGTTCCGCCACCTCGTGGAAGCGCACCTTCTCGACTCGCTGGACAACCAGCTGGGCAATGCGGTCGAAGCGCTCGAACCGGACGCTCTCGCGAGGGTCGAGATTGACCACGATCACCTTGATCTCCCCACGGTACCCGGCATCCACCGTCCCCGGGGCATTCACGAGCGCGAGCCCGCAGCGGGCGGCCAGGCCGGAACGGGGGTGCACGAAGGCGGCGTACCCGTCGGGCAGGGCGATGGACACCCCGGTGGGGAGTACGGTCCGCTCACCGGGGGCGAGCTCCGCGGCCTGGGTGGTGACCAGATCGCAGCCGGCGTCGCCGGGGTGGCCGTACGCCGGAAGGGGCACCTCGGGATCGACGCGGCGGATCAGTACGTCCACGGGCGCGTGGTTGCTGTTCATGGCCATCAGGGGTTCACCTCGAAGGCGCGGGCGCGCCTGACCTGGTCCGGGTCGGCCATGGCCGCCTGGATCTCCTCGGGCCGGCCGTTCTCGATGAAGTGGTCGACCTTGACTTCGATGAAGAGGGCGTCGGCGCGGACGGCGACCGGGCCGTCCGGGCCGCCTATCCGTCCGACGGCGGTGCAGAAGATCTTCCGTCCGGCCACGGCGGTGACCTCGGCCTCCAGGTACAGCACGGTGTCCACGGGCACCGGGCGCAGGAAGTCGGTCTCCAGCCGGCCGGTGACCGCGATGACGCGCAGCAGCCAGTTCAGGGAGCCGAGGGTCTCGTCCAGCGCGGTGGCGAGGACTCCGCCGTGGGCGAGGCCGGGGGCGCCCTGGTGGGCGGGCCTGACGGTGAACTCGGCGGTGACGCGGACGCCGTCGCCGGCCCGGGCCTCCAGGTGGAGCCCGTGCGGCTGTCCGCCGCCGCAGCCGAAACAGTGCTCGTAGTGCGCGCCGAGGAGTTCGCCGGGGGCCGGCGCGTCGGGGTGCCGGACCGGCGCCGCGGCATCGGCCGGGGGCGTCAGGCTTGTGTTTCGTCCACTCACAGCCGCAGACCTTACCCGCGCGGCTACCCGCCGGTCGCCTCGTGCCAAGCTTGGAGTCATGCAGCTTTCGCCCGCGCACCATGACGAACGCCTGACTGCCCCCCGCGCCTGGTGGGGCATCACCGTGCTGATGGGCCTGGCCTGCGCCCTGATGCTGGTACCGCTGGGGACGACGGCCGTGCTGGCCGGGCTGGTCGGCGGGACGGCACTGACGGGGCTGCTGGTGAGCTCGTACGGGAGCGCCCGGGTGCGGGTGGTGAACGGCTCGCTGGCCGCCGGGGACGCGCGGATCCCGGTGTCGGCACTGGGTGAGCCGGAGATCCTGGACGCGGAGCAGGCGCGCGCCTGGCGCACGTACAAGGCGGACACCCGGGCGTTCATGCTGATGCGCAGTTACGTCCCGACGGCGGTCCGGGTGGAGGTCACGGACCCGTCCGACCCGACCCCGTACGTGTACGTCTCGACCCGGGAACCGGAAGCCCTGGCCACCGCCATCCGCGCTGCCCGGACCAGCTCCTCCTGACCCGGGGCCCCAAGGCCCCGAGCGGCCGTTGCGACGGCGTCAGGCCGGGGGGAGCGGGTGCGGGTCGGAGGGCTGGGGCAGGGGCGGCTGGGCCGCCAGCGCGTGCCACGGCACCGCGCGCTTCCGCAGGTCCCCGCGGATCTTCTCTGCAAGTTTCTTGGTGTCGCGGCGGTTCATGACCGCCCCGACCGCCGCCCCGACCATGAACGGGGTCAGCATCGGCAGGTTGCGGAACATCCGCTTCATGATCTGCTGGCGCAGCTCCCGCTTCATCTGCCCGCCCAGCGCGGCGTTCAGCGTGGTCGGCTTGGTCAGATCGACGCCGCGCTCTTCGGTCCACGCGGTCAGGTACGCGAAGCTGCGTTCCGCGAGGTTGCCCGGCGGGCGCAGGCCGTAGACCTCGTGGAGCTCGGCGACGAGCTTGAGCTCGATCGCCGCGACCCCGGTGATCTCGGCGGCCAGCTCCGCCGGCATGGCGGGCGGTACCGGAAGCATCGCCGCCGCGCCGATGCCCGCGCCCACGGTCGAGGTGCCATGGGCGGCACCGGCGATCAGCTTGTCGGCCAGCTGATCGGGACCGAGGCCCGGGAACTGTGCGCGCAGCGTCGCCAGGTCCCGTACGGGAACGCGCGGGGCGATCTCGATGACCCGGTCGGCGATGTACAGGGCGATCACCCGGGCGTACCCGCCCACGCGCACGCCGTGTTTCACGGCTTCCTTCCGAAGCCCGGCGATCTTCCGCCGGGCTGCTCCGCCGGTCTCCACGACCGCCGGCACCGGCCCTCCGTCCGCATCGGGCCCGGCAGGCACACCGGGTTCGTCGGGGATGGCGGGCGCCCCGGAAGCGGCGGGGCCCGTTTCCGGGCCCGTTGCCTCCTCGTGCGCCGCCACCGACTCACCCTGCCTGCGGAGCAACCGCTTGCGGAACGGTGTCGAGCCTGTCACGGCCTGCTGCCTCAGTCGCAGTCGCGGCAGATGGGCTGGCCGTTCTTCTCGCGGGCCAGCTGGCTGCGGTGGTGCACCAGGAAGCAGCTCATGCAGGTGAACTCATCGGCCTGCTTGGGCAGCACCCGGACGGCCAGCTCCTCATTGGAGAGGTCCGCACCCGGCAGCTCAAGTCCCTCGACGGCGTCAAAGTCGTCGACGTCTACTGCCGAGGACGACTTCTCGTTGCGCCGGGCCTTCAGCTCTTCAATGCTGTCGTTGTCGACGTCGTCGTCGGTCTTGCGTGGGGTGTCGTAGTCCGTTGCCATTGTTCGCTCTCCCCCTCTGGGTGTTAGCGGTGTCTCAGCGCACGTAACGCGCGAGAGGCCGGACTTGTGCCCGACCTGAGGCGGAGATTTTGCCTCACATCAAGGTCTGTTACTCAATCGACACCCAGCCGCACCCCTGAAGGAGCGATGGCCGGTATGTCGAGCGGGACCGTACACGGTCCGGAGGTCGTCGTGCACGAGCGCCACCCCGTGTATTTTCCGCTGTTCGGGGTGCCGGAAACCCGGACTTTCCCGGGCTTTCCGGGACTCCCGGGGTCACGGACCGTACAGGAGCGGGCACTCGCCACTGTGATCGATCACACAGCAGGTGTCCACGCCCGCCGCTCTCGGGTTCAGCCGAGAGCGAACAGAGGTGCATCCGTCAGATGGGCAGGGTGACGCGCATCACCAGGCCACCCCCCTCGTGCGGCTCGGCGTGGATCCGGCCGCCGTGTGCGCGCGCCACAGAGCGCGCGATGGACAGGCCTAGCCCGACACCCTTGTCGCTGCCCGTTCGCTCCGTACGGAGGCGTCTGAAGGGCTCGAAGAGGTTGTCGATCTCGTACGCGGGAACCACGGGACCCGTGTTCGAGACCACGAGCACCGCCTGGCCGTGGGCGACCTCGGTGGTGACCTCCACCCAGCCGCCCTCCGGCACGTTGTACCGGACGGCGTTCTGCACCAGGTTGAGGGCGATCCGCTCCAGCAGGACGCCATTGCCCTGCACGACGGCCGGCGCCCGCTCGCCACGGATCTCCACGCCCTTCGCTTCGGCCTCGCCCCGCGCCTGGTCGATGGCGCGCGAGGCGACCTCGGCCAGGTCCACCGGCTTGCGCTCGACGATCTGGTTCTCGCTGCGGGCCAGCAGCAGCAGGCCCTCCACCAGCTGCTCGCTGCGCTCGTTGGTGGCCAGCAGCGTCTTGCCCAGCTGCTGGAGCTCCATCGGGGCGCCGGGATCGGACAGGTGGACCTCGAGCAGGGTCCGGTTGATCGCGAGCGGGGTCCGCAGCTCGTGCGAGGCATTGGCCACGAACCGCTGCTGGGCGGTGAAGGCCCGTTCCAGCCGGTCCAGCATCTCGTCGAAGGTGTCGGCGAGCTCCTTCAGCTCGTCGTCCGGGCCGTCCAGCTCGATCCGCCGGGTCAGGTCGGAGCCGACCACCCGCCGGGCCGTCCTGGTGATCTTGCCCAGCGGCGAGAGCACCCGGCCGGCCATCGCGTAGCCGAAGGCGAACGCGATGATGGACAGGCCCAGCAGCGCCATCAGGGACCGGCTGAGCAGGTCGTCCAGGGCGTGCTTGCGCTGGATGTCCATACAGGTGGCCACGGCCGCGTTGAGCTCGTCGGCGTTCTTGACCAGGCTCACGGCCCGGCAGGTCTCACTGGTGACCTGCACGTCCTGACCGCCGACGATCTTGAATGGCGGCGGCAGACCGGCCCGCATGGTCTGCGCGGCCAGCAGGTAGATGATCGACAGCAGCAGGATTCCGGCGATCAGGAACATGCCGCCGTAGAGCAGCGTGAGCCGTATCCGGATGGTCGGTCTCAGCCAAGGGAAAGGACCCTCGGGCGGGCCGGGGTCCCAGGTCGGTTTCGGTGGTGGTGCCGCCGGTGGCACCGGTGTCGTGGCCATCCGCGTCAGATCCGGTAGCCGGAACCGGGCACCGTCACGATGACCGGAGGCTCGCCGAGCTTGCGGCGCAGGGTCATCACGGTCACCCGGACCACGTTGGTGAACGGGTCGGTGTTCTCGTCCCACGCCTTCTCCAGCAGCTGTTCGGCGGACACCACGGTGCCCTCGCTGCGCATGAGGACCTCCAGCACCGCGAACTCCTTGGGCGCCAGCTGCACCTCCTTGCCGTCCCGGAACACCTCGCGCCGGTTCGGGTCCAGCTTGATGCCGGCCCGCTCCAGTACGGGCGGCAGCGCGACGGTGGTACGCCGGCCCAGGGCGCGCACGCGGGCGGTCAGCTCGCTGAAGGCGAAGGGCTTCGGCAGGTAGTCGTCCGCGCCCAGCTCCAGGCCCTCGACCCGGTCGCTGACGTCGCCGGAGGCGGTCAGCATCAGCACCCGGGTGGGCATGCCCAGCTCGACGATCTTGCGGCAGACATCGTCGCCGTGCACGAGAGGAAGGTCCCGGTCGAGCACGACCACGTCGTAGTCGTTGACTCCGACGCGCTCCAGGGCTGCCGCGCCGTCGTACACGACGTCTACGGCCATGGCCTCCCGGCGCAGTCCGGTGGCCACCGCATCGGCGAGCAGCTGCTCGTCCTCGACGACGAGTACGCGCACGTCGATTTCCTTCCTCTGAGCCCAGACGGGCATGTCCATTGCGCCAACCATCCTGCCCGTTTCGGCCGTAAACCGGCTGTAAGGCGCCCCAGGGGGCCGTTCGGGGAGGCGGAAGTGAGGATTCCCTCGCTTCTCGAGGTTTCTGGGCCCAGGGTGCCGGGGAGGACGTCAGAACACCCGACCACCGATCACCTACCTCCCGGACACCTCCGTGCCACGAAGAGGGGGCGCAACCGCCATGGACGCATTCACCGCAGGACTCCTGCAGCGCATTCGCACCACCGAGTCGGACCTCAACCGGGCCCAGCAAACGGGCGACGACTTCCTCGCGGAGGTCGAACAGGCGGAACTGGAGGACCTCCACCGCCTCGCGGCGGAACACGGCGTCAGCGTCACCGCGGCGTAGCCCTGCGGGGCCATCCGCTGCGCGGGGCCCGTCCACCGCCCTCCCCCTGGCTCCGCTGGGGGACCCCCATCCCAAAACCGGGGCCTGCGGCCCCGGCCCCCGCTCATGGGGCTGCGCCCCACACCCCCGGGGTGCCCCGGCTCCGCCGGGCACCGCCCTGGGCGCCTCGCGCCCGGAGCTCCGGGCACAGCCCGGGGTCCGGGGCGCACGCCCGGGGTCCGGGGCGCAGCCCCGAGAACGGGCGCGGGCCGGGTGGGGCAACAGCCTCACCCCGCTTCGCAGCCCGGGGCTCCGGGGCACAGCCCTGGGCGCTTCGCGCCGGCTCTGCGGCGCAGCCCTGGACAACGGGTGTGGGCGGGGTGGGGCGACAGCCTCGCGCCGCTTCGCGTCCCGGAGCTCCGGGGCGCCGCCCCGGGGACGGGTGCGGGCGGGGTGGGGGGGGACGGCCCCCGCGCCGTGGCGGGGCCGGGTCAGTCGTGCCAGGCGCCTGCTGCCTCCAGTAGGGGCTGGATCGCCTCGAATACCCCCGGGCTCGCCGCGATCGCCAGTTCGCCCGAGGCTGCCGCGCCCGGCCGGCCGCCGGTCCGGGCGCCCGCCTCGCGCGCGATCAGCTCCCCCGCCGCCAGGTCCCACGGGTTGAGCCCGCGCTCGTAGTACCCGTCCAGCCGGCCGCAGGCCACATCGCACAGGTCGATCGCCGCCGAGCCGCCCCGCCGGATGTCCCGCACCACCGGGATGATCCGCGCCGCGACCTCCGCTTGGTGCGCCCGCCGCTCCTGCAGGTAGCCGAAGCCGGTGCCGATCAGCGCCTGGTCCAGCGGCGCGGCCGGCCGACAGGCAAGCCGTACGTCGCCCAGCCAGGCCCCGCCGCCCAGCACCGCGTGGTACGTCTCCCCGCGGAGCGGGGCGCAGACCACGCCCACGACCGTCTCGCCCCGGTACTCGGCCGCGATCGACACCGCCCAGCTCGGCAGGCCGTACAGGTAGTTCACGGTGCCGTCCAGCGGGTCCACGACCCACCGCACCCCGCTCGTGCCCTCGCTGTCCGAGCCCTCCTCGCCGAGCAGCCCGTCCTGCGGCCGGTGCTCCGCCAGGAAGCCGGTGATCAGCTTCTCCGCCGCGATGTCCATCTCGGTCACCACGTCGATCGGGCTGGTCTTGGTGGCGGCCACGGCCAGATCGGCCGGACGGCCGTCCCGCAGCAGAGCACCCGCCCGCCGGGCGGCCTCCCGGGCCAGCCCCAGCAGTTCCGCCTTCAACTCCTCGCTCGGCACGGCAGAGCTCCTCACTTGTACGGGCTGTCCACGCCGGCGGCTGCCGGCCGCGGCTCGCGCGCCGGGCAGCAGCCCACCGCGCACAGGTCCTGGCTCGCCCCGAGCATCCCGAGCGCGCAGCGCTCGACCGGCTCGCCGCGCTCGCTCGCGGCCCGCTCCAGCACCAGCTCACGGACCGCCGCCGCGAACCGCGGGTCGGCGCCCACGGTGGCCGACCGGGCCACCGGAAGGCCCAGCTCCGCCGCCTTGGCCGTGGCCTCGGTGTCGAGGTCGTACAGGACCTCCATGTGGTCCGAGACGAAGCCGATCGGCACCATCACCACCGCCGGCGCCCCGTCGGCCTGCTCCGCCTCCAGGTGGTCGCAGATGTCCGGCTCCAGCCACGGGATGTGCGGGGCGCCGCTGCGCGACTGGTAGACGAGCTCCCAGGGCCGCTCCACGCCCGTCTCCGCGCGCACCGCGTCGGCGATCACCCTGGCGACGTCCAGGTGCTGGCGGACGTACGCGCCGCCCTCGCCGCCCGTGGTGTGCTCCTCGGCCGGCCCGGAGGCGTCGGCCGCCGCGGTCGGGATGGAGTGCGTGGTGAAGGCCAGCCGGGCCCCGTCCCGGACCCCCTCGGGCAGGGACTCCAGCGCGGCCAGCACCCCGTCGATCATGGGCTGCACGAAGCCGGGGTGGTTGAAGTAGTGCCGCAGCTTGTCGACCCGCGGCAGGTCGACGCCCTCCGCCTCGAGCGTGGCCAGCGCGTCCGCGAGGTTCTCGCGGTACTGGCGGCAGCCCGAGTACGAGGCGTAGGCGCTGGTGGCCAGCACGGCGATGCGGCGGCGGCCGTCGGCCGCCATCTCACGCATCACGTCCGTCAGGTAAGGCGCCCAGTTCCGGTTGCCCCAGTACACCGGGAGGTCCAGGCCGTGATCGGCGAAGTCCTTCCGGAGGGCGTCCAGCAGCTCCCGGTTCTGCGCGTTGATCGGGCTGACGCCGCCGAAGCCGAAGTAGTGCTGCCCAACCTCCTTGAGACGCTCGCGCGGGATGCCCCGGCCGCGGGTGACGTTCTCCAGGAAGGGCACGACGTCGTCGGGTCCCTCCGGGCCGCCGAAGGACAGCAGCAGGAGGGCATCGTAGGGGCGGGCCGGGCCGGCAGCGCCGCTCACGGGGCTTGGGAGCTGGTCTGACATGCTTCGAATCCTGCCACCCGCCGCTGACAGCCGATAATCCGGCCGAAGACTTCGTCACCCCGGCCGAACCCCTTCCGAACCCCGCCCGGCCGGCGGCTTGGTGGCCCCTTGCCCCCCCTTCCCCTCCCCGCGCGGACGCGTTCCCACCGGCCGTAACCTGTATGAGCCAATGACGTCCCTTACGGAGGGCAGCGTGCCCAGTCCCTACCGCGCGATATTCGCCGCCCCCGGCACCAAGGCGTTCAGCGCCGCCGGGTTCGTCGGACGGATGCCGCTGTCCATGGTGGGCATCGGAATCGTGACGATGATTTCCGAGCTCACCGGCCGCTACAAGCTGGCCGGGCTGGTCACCGCCACCCTCGCCCTCTCCGCCGCCGTGATGGGCCCTCAGGTCTCCCGCCTGGTCGACCAGCACGGGCAGCGCCGGGTGCTGCGGCCCGCCACCCTCATCGCCGTGGCCTCGGTGTCCGGGCTGCTGCTCGCCGCCGCGAACGGCCTGCCGGAGTGGACCTGGTTCGTCTTCGCGGTGGGTGCCGGCGTGGTGCCGAGCATCGGCTCGATGATCCGGGCCCGCTGGACGGCGATCTACCGGGACTCCCCGCGCGAGCTGCACACCGCGTACTCCTTCGAGTCCGTGGTGGACGAGATCTGCTTCATTTTCGGCCCGATCCTGGCCATCGGACTGTCCACCACCTGGTTCCCGGAGGCCGGCCCGCTGGTCGCCGCCGTCTGCCTGCTGGCGGGCACCTGGTGGCTGACCGCACAGCGCGGCACCGAGCCGGAACCGCACCCGCGCGCCCTGCACACCGAGGGGGACAAGGGCTCGGCGCTGCGCTCCCCCGGCCTGCAGGTCCTGGTGGCCACCTTCGTGGCCACCGGCGCGATCTTCGGTTCCATCGACGTGGTCACCCTGGCCTTCGCCGAGGAGGAGGGGCACAAGTCGGCGGCCAGCATCGTGCTGGCGGTCTGGGCCCTCGGCTCCTGCCTGGCGGGCGTGGTCTTCGGCCTGCTGCACCTCAAGGGCAAGGCCGAACGCCGCTGGGTACTGGGCGTCAGTGCGATGGCCGTGAGTATGATCCCCCTCCTACTGGCCGGGAACCTTCCGTTTCTGGCCGTGGCGCTCTTCGTCTCGGGTCTCGCCATCGCTCCCACGATGGTCACGACGATGGCCCTGATCGAGACGCACGTACCACGCGCGAAGCTGACCGAGGGCATGACCTGGACAAGCACCGGGCTCGCGGTCGGGGTCGCGCTCGGGTCCTCCGTGGCCGGCTGGGTCATCGACTCGTCGGGTGCGCGGGCCGGGTACGTCGTCTCCATCTCGGCGGGGGCTGCCGCGGCGGCGGTGGCGTTCGCGGGTTACCGCCGGCTGACGAGGCCGGCGCTAGGGGAGGAGACTTCTGGCGATGGGGACGGCGACAGCAAGGAAGTCCGGGAGCACGTGGCGTAACTGGGCGGGCAATGTGTCCGCGACGCCGGCCCGCGTGGTGGAAGCGGCCTCGGTCGGGGAAATCCAGGAGGCGGTCCGGCGGGCCGCCGAGCAGGGGATGAAGGTGAAGGCGGTCGGTACCGGCCACTCCTTCACCGCCGCAGCCGCCACCGACGGCGTACTGATCAGGCCGCAGGCACTCGCCGGGATCCAGGAGATCGACCGGGCGGCGGGCACCGTGAAGGTGGCGGCCGGCACCGTTCTGAAGGACCTCAACCAGGCCCTGGCCAGGGAGGGGCTGTCGCTCACCAACATGGGCGACATCATGGAGCAGACGGTTTCCGGGGCCACCGGCACCGGCACCCACGGCACCGGCCGGGACTCCGCCTCCATCGCCGCCCAGATCCGCGCGTTGGAGCTGGTCACCGCGGACGGGCGGCTGCTCGTCTGTTCCGAGAAGGAGAATCCGGAGGTCTTCGCGGCGGCCCGGATCGGGATCGGGGCGCTGGGCGTGGTCACCGCGATCACCTTCGCGGTGGAGCCGCTGTTCTTCCTCACCGCCCGCGAGGAGCCGATGCGCTTCGAACAGGTGACGGACGAATTCGAGCAGCACGTCGCGGAGAACGAGCACTTCGAGTTCTACTGGTTCCCGCACACCGGCAACTGCAACACCAAGCGGAACAACCGCAGCACGGGCCCGGCCGCCCCGCCCGGGGCGGTCAGCGCCTGGGTGGAGGACGAGTTGCTGTCGAACGGCCTCTTCCAGGCCGTCAACTCGCTGGGCCGCGCGGTCCCCGGGGCCATCCCCGGCATCGCCCGGATCGCCAGCCGGGCCCTGTCCGCGCGAACCTACACGGACATCCCGTACAAGGTGTTCACCAGCCCGCGCCGGGTCCGGTTCGTGGAGATGGAGTACGCCCTTCCGCGCGAGCGGGTGGTCGAGGCGCTGCGGGAGCTGCGGGCCATGGTGGACCGCTCGGACCTGCGGATCAGCTTCCCGGTGGAGGTCCGGACGGCCCCGGCGGACGACATCACGCTGTCGACCGCCTCCGGCCGGGACACCGCGTACATCGCGGTGCACATGTACCGGGGCACCCCGTACCAGGCGTACTTCACGGCCGCCGAGCGGATCTTCACCGCGCACGGCGGGCGCCCGCACTGGGGGAAGGTGCACACCCGGGACGCCCGGTACTTCGCCGAGGTTTACCCGAGGTTCGGGGAGTTCACCGCGCTGCGGGACCGGCTGGACCCGGACCGGCTGTTCGGCAACGACTACCTGCGGCGGATCCTCGGGGACTGAACCCGGCGGGGGCGGGCGACGAGCGCAGTCAGGAAGTGCTCTCCAGACCGCGCTCGCTGCCCGCCCCCCGGCCGGTGTCGCCGCCCGGCGCCGACGGTTCGGGGGTCGGTGCCGGGGGCGGGGTCGGGGTCGGCTTCGCCGGGGTGGGAGTCGGAGTGGGGGTCGGCGTGGGGGCGGGGGTCGGCGGCGTCGGGTCCGGGTCCGGGGCCGGCGGGGTGGGATCGGTGGAGTGCCCGGGCGCCGGGGAGGTGCCGGAGTGCCCGCCGGTGCCGTCGGTCCCGGGTGTGCCGGACCGTTCCTCCTGCCTCTGCCGGCCGCCGCCCGTGCCGTCCTTGCCCTCCTCGCCCGCCTTGGGTTTGGCGGGGCCGCCGGGCAGTACGGACCGCCCGTCGCTGCTGACCGGCGAGCCGGCGAAGGCCTCGTACGCTCCTATGCCGCCCATCGCGAGGGCGAAGGCCAGTCCGGCGGCGACCGCGCTGCGCTTCCAGCCCCGGCGCCGGGTGCCGTGGGTGGTGGCCGGGCTGAACTCGCCGACGGCGGGCGGGCCCGCCTCGGCCGGTGACGCCGACGCCTCCACCGGCACCTGACGGCCCTTCGGGGCGGCGGCCTCGCGCAGCTGGTCGCCGGTACGGCGGAAGAGGTGCTGGATGACGGGGCCGCCGGCGGTGGCCACCACGCTGACCACGCCGGCGCCCAGGATGGTGCCGTAGACGCCGAGCTTCGAGGCAAGCAGGGCGGCGGCGACCGTGGCCAGCGAGGTCCCCGCGATCTGAGTCACGCTCAGATCGAGCTTCTTCTTCTCCGTCTCCCCGGCCTCTCCGGCCTCTTCCGCCTCCCCGATCAGCCTCGTGCCCTGCGTCGTCTTCTGGCCCATCCTCAACCTCTGCTTGACCGGCTACAGCTGTTACTGACACCTGAGCGAAACCGATAGTTCCATTTCTGCGGATTCTGTGAAGCACACCACCCCAAATCGACCGCGGGCGCAGGAGCGTCCGACCGGTCGGTCTCCCAACTCCCCTGCCGCCGGACAAGTTCGGCGGCGCGGCGGTCCACCCAGGTGGCCCGAATGGAGTACTGTGGCGAGCCCTGGGGCCGTCCGTCCTTACGGATGTCCGGACCCGGGAGAGGGGGCCGGTTGATGGAGAAACGGCGCTCGAAACCGGCGAGAGTGCGCTATCGCACGGGTTTCTGCTGCACAGAGTGACCGGCCAGTCACTGTCTGTGGCCAACAGGTAACCGTGCCATAACGGCGATCAAGGGCGCATGCCCGACACGCCGGTTTAACTCGGCAAGGTTGTGGCAGGCTGCACCCGGGCAGGCCACACTCGACTAGCGGAAGCAGCGACGCACGTGACGTCGGCAGGCACCACCCGGGAGGTCCCCATGCCCGAACTGCGTGTCGTGGCCGTCTCCAATGACGGCACACGACTGGTGCTCAAGGCTGCGGACAGCACGGAGTACACGCTTCCGATCGACGAACGGCTGCGCGCGGCGGTACGCAACGACCGTGCCCGGCTGAACCAGATCGAGATCGAGGTGGAGAGCCACCTCCGCCCGCGGGACATCCAGGCCCGGATACGTGCCGGTGCCTCCGCGGAGGAGGTCGCGCAGCTCGCCGGCATCCCCGTCGACCGGGTCCGCCGCTTCGAGGGGCCGGTCCTGGCCGAGCGTGCCTTCATGGCCGAGCGCGCCCGCAAGACCCCCGTACGCCGCCCGGGCGAGAACACCGGACCCCAGCTCGGCGAGGCCGTGCAGGAGCGGCTGACGCTGCGCGGGGCCGAGAAGGAAACCGTCCAGTGGGACTCCTGGCGCCGCGACGACGGCACCTGGGAGGTCCTGCTGGTCTACCGGGTGGCCGGTGAACCGCATTCGGCGAGCTGGACGTACGACCCGCCGCGCCGGCTGGTGGTGGCGGTGGACGACGAGGCCCGCTCGCTGATCGGCGAGTCGGACGACCTCCCGTCGACTCCGGAGCCGACTTTTCCGTTCGTACCGCGGATCGCGCGGCTGCCCCGGGACCGGCCGCTCGACCGCGCGCTGGACCGCCAGCTCCCCGCCATCGCCTCGGCCCCGGCCCCGCCGGAGCCGGAAGAGGAGCGGGACACCCTGACCAGCCTGCTGGAGGCGGTACCGAGCTTCCGGGGCGACCTGGTGGTCCCGACGCAGCCCACCGCCGCGCCCGAGTCGGAGCCGGAGGAGGCCGAGGAGGCCTCGCCGGCCGCCTCGGCGGGCGCGGGGGCCGCGTATGCGGACGTGCTGATGCCGCGGACGGTGGCCGGCCATCGCGACCGGCTCACGGGCACCACGGACCGGCAGGCCGAGGCCGACGGAGTCCGCCCGGGCCGCCGCGCGGCGGTCCCCAGCTGGGACGAGATCGTCTTCGGCACCCGCCGCAAGAAGCAGGAATAACCCGGGCAGGACCGGTGCAGGCACCGGCGCAAGCCGGTACGGCCGACCCGCCGGCGGATACGGCGGCGGGCCGCCGAGTACCAGCCCGGCACGCGCGGCGTCACGTGACGCCGGGGTCGTGCAGCGCGCACGGCCCCGGGAATGCGCGCAGCCGGCCGCGCCGGGCCACTGAGCACGGGCCCGGCGCCGCGCGCAGCGGTCCGCGCTAGCGGACCGCGCTACTGCGGGTCAGGGCCGGTCGCCACCGGGCGGGACTCGTCCGAGGACCACTCCGACCAGCTGCCCGCGTACAGGGCCGCCGGGATGCCCGCGACCTCGAGCGCCAGCACCTGATGGGCTCCCGATACGCCGGAACCGCAGTACACACCCACCGGGATTTCGCCGGAAGCGCCCAGGCCCGCGAAACGCGCCGCAAGTTCCTCCGCGGGGAGCAGCCTGCCGTCGGGCCGCACGTTTTCGGCCGTCGGTGCCGACAATGCGCCCGGAATGTGGCCTCCGACCCGGTCGATCGGCTCGATTTCGCCCCGATACCGCTCCCCCGCCCGCGCATCCAGCAGGACGCCGGTCCGGGCGAGCGAAGCCGCCGCATCCGCATCGAGCAGTCCCACCGCTCCCGGACTTGGCTTGAAATCGCCCCCCTCTCGCGAGGGCTCCTCGATCGTCAGTCCACCCCCCGCCGAGGTCCAGGCGGCCAGGCCCCCGTCGAGGACCCGGACGTTGCCGTGACCCGTCCAGCGCAACAGCCACCAGGCCCGGGCCGCGGCCCACCCCAGCCCGCCGTCGTACACGACCACGGGCGTGTCCGCCGAGACCCCGGCCCGGCGCATCACCGCCCCGAACTCCTCCGCGTCCGGCAGCGGGTGGCGGCCACCCGACCCCGGCGGACCTGCGAGTTCACGGTCGAGGTCGACGTACACGGCGCCGGGCAGGTGCCCGGCCTCGTACTCGGCCCGCAGATCGGGCCCGCCCAGCTGCCAGCGGATGTCGAGCAGGACCGGAGGGCGCGGACCGGCCAGTTCGGCCATCAGTTCGGATGCGGAGAGGATCGCAGTCATGGCTCCATCCTCTCCCCCTCCGCGGGCCCCGCCTAACACGCCGGACACCGACGTGCCGCACTGATTCGGTCATCTCTGGGGGGCCGCTCGAAATGCGGCGCGGCCGGGGCGCGCCGCGGCCCGGGGAGTGCAAGCATCAACAGCGGCAAGCAGACACCCGAGACGCGGAGGAGATTCGGCGATGACCGAGGCAGCAATGCGGCGCACAACCGGAGCACCGTGCTGGGTGAGCCTGATGGTGCACGGCCTCGGGACCACCGAGGACTTCTACAGCGCCCTGTTCGGCTGGGAGTACATCCCGGGCCCGGAGCCGCTCGGCCCGTACGTCCGGGCGCTGCTCGACGGCCACGAGGTGGCCGGGATCGGCCAGCTGCCCCCGGACCGCCATCTGCCGGTGGCCTGGACCACGTACCTCGCCACCGACGACGCGGACGAGACGGCGGAGGCGATCCGCTGCTGCGGCGGCACGGTGGCGGTGGGCCCGCTGGACGCTGGCGAGGCCGGACGGATGGCCATCTGCTCCGACCCGGCCGGCGCGGTCTTCGGGATCTGGCAGTCCGGGGCCCCCGTCGGGCCCCGGCTGACCGGGGTGCACGGCACACCCGTGTGGAACGAGCTGGTCACCCAGGACACCACGATGGTCGGCAAGTTCTACCAGTCCGTGTTCGGCCACGAGGCGGAGGCGGTGGTCTCGGCCGACTTCGACTATCTGACCCTGCACGTGGGGGGCCTGCCGGTGGCCTCGATCCACGGGGTGGGCCGCGCCCTGCCGCACGACCGGGGCGCGCACTGGATGACCTACTTCGAGGTGGCGGACGCCGACCGGGCCGCCGACCAGGTCGCGGACCTCGGCGGCCACGTGCTCCGGGCGCCCCGCGAGGGCGCGCTGGGCCGCCTGGCCATGGTCTCCGACCCGGAGGGCGCGGTCTTCACGGTCGTCCAGTCCATGCCCTGACCGCCGGGTCGGCGCGGCGCGGCGCGGCTCATGGTGCCTCCAGCAGGTCGCCGGGGCCGGGCAGGGGGCGGGTCGGGTCGTCGTACAGCAGGGCGAGGCCGTCGGACCAGTAGGCGTCCGCGTCGCCCGCGGCCAGCCGTGAGCGGAGCGCGGCAAGGCGGGCGGGGAGGTCCTCGGGGCTGCGGGCTTCGCGCACCAGGCGGTCGATACCCTGCCGGAAGTCGGCGTCCGAGGCGCCGACGGCGACCGGCTCGCGCCGCCAGAGGACGATCGGGTGGCCGAGATCGATCAGGTCGTGCAGCACCTCGGAGGTGGCGTCGCCGCCGGACAGTACCGGGAGGGCATCGGGCGGCAGGGCCGGTAGCTCGGTACGGACTCCGCCGTCCAGGACCACCGGGACCGGTGGGCGGTCGTGGAGGGTGTGCCAGCGCTCGCGGCGCCGCTCGTTGACGGTGAGGTCCTCGGTGGTCCGGGCGCCGCCGAGACGGGTGACGATAGGGCGGTCGGCGCCCAGCATGCGGTCGCCGAGGCGCCAAGTCTCAACGGGAAGGTCCGGCAACAGATCGGAAGGCAGCACGAGCTCCAAGGGGGCCGCATAGCCAGGCCTGTCGCAGCGGTCCAACGTCTCGGCGAGTGCCGGGGCCACCACACGCGGCAGGTATCCGGATTCGGTGCCCTGCTCGTCGGCATGCACGGTCATCACATCGCCGTCGCCCGTCACTATGGCGATCCGCCAGCCGTAGTTGCGTCCATAGCCGGTATAGGCGATCTCCAGTAGCACCACCTCGCGCCGGGGCGGGCCGTCGGAGGTTCGCCGCGCGGAGGCATTACCGCGGGCGCGCCTCCGGGACTCGTAGTCCGACGCAAGAAGACTGCGAACCGGGCGGCTCATGTCTGCTGCTTCGGTCCGGGCCCAGTCCCACAGAGCTTGTTCGGCCGCGTTCTCGTCGGCGTGTGGCCGGGCGGCGGTGGCGGCGTGGACGGCGTACCGCAGCATCTCCTCGGGCTGCACGTCGTAGAGCATGCCCAGGCCGTCCCGCCAGGCGCGGGGCGCAGGCAGCTGGTCCCCGATCGTATCGCCGTGCAGTTCCGTGACGATGTCCTCCAGAATGCCGGGGGCAGCGGGCGGTGGGAGCCGGGCGAGCATGCCGAGCAATTCGGTGCGCCGGCCGGCGGAGATGGCGTTGGCGGCGGTGGCGTCGAGCAGGCTGCGTACGTCGGTCCAGGTGGTGCCGGGGTCGCGGTCGGCGGAGTGGCGGTCGGCGTGGTGCAGATCGTGGGCGGTGAACACCTGCTGATACAGGTCCTCGTGCGGGTCGTCGGTGACCGGCAGGCGCCGCAGCTCCTGGATCGGCACGGCAAGACGCTCGTTCTGCTTCCCGGAGATGCTCCTGAGCACCCCGATGACCTCGCCGTGCGTGAGGTCCACCACCGGGCCGCCGGACACGCCCGGCAGGAGTTCGGGTCCGTTGGTCAGCCTGAGCAGCCGTTCGCCGTCCGGTTCGTTGAATTCCCAGTCGCTCGTGCAGCGGAAGCTGTGGAGCCGGGCCTCGCCGTCCACCATGCTCCAGCCGAAGCACACGGTCGGCCCACCGAGGACGACACTGCCGGGAGGACGTTCGGTGACCCATACGCAGGGATGGTCGACGGGATCGAGCAACCGGATCAGCGCCAGGTCAGGCTCCGACCCGCTGCCGGTTCCGGAGCCGCGGTCGGGCCCGGCCCACTCGACGACGCCGCTGAGCAACTGGTCGCCGTAGCCGATCCGCACCCTGCGAAGTCCGGTGCCCGTCGCATCGGCCGATCCGGCCAGGGCGACATGGGCGCTGGTCAGCACCCGGTTCGGCGAGACGAAGAAACCACTCCCCACAATGCCGTTCACGCCCTCCTGCGCACTCTGGATGCCGACGGTCGCCTCGGCCATGAGGCGGCTGATCAGCTCTACGGGGTCCCCGCGGCCATCCGGCGGCGACGCCGGCAGCCTGCCGACCGCCGGCCCGTCCGCTGCCTCGGCCAGCGCCTCCGACATAGTCCGGTGCGCCCCGCCGACCCCCGCCAGGACCTGGGCGGCGACCCGGGCGAAGGGCCGGCTTTCCGGCGGGAGTCGCCAGCCCTCGGACAGCCCAGGTGCCGGGATGAGGGCCCGGAAGTCGAGGGTGCCGCCGAGGCGCCTGGCGACCCGGCCGGAGACACGGCTGACCACGTCCAGGACCCGCAGCGACTCACGCCGGGTCAGGGTGTCCAGCAGGGCCTCGCGGACGCCGGGCCGGAACTCGTACAGCGTCAGGTCCGGGTCGCTGTCGGATCCGGGCTGGTCCGGGACCTGGACGAGCAGCCCGGACAGGAAGAACTCGGCGAGATGGGCGGTGCTCGGCCGGGGCATCATGGCCCGTTGGACCAGGCGCATCACCGGGAGCACCAGGGGCACGGCCGCCAGGTAGCCGGCCAGCTCGAACGCCCCGGCCGACGCCTCGCCTCGGAAGCACTCGACGAGCTTTGCCGGGTCGAAGTCCTGGTCCGGGCCCGGGCCCGGGAGCAAGGGCGGGAGCGGTTCGGCGCCGGCCCGGAGGGCCATCATCGGGGTCCAGTCGCCCGCCTGCCCCGCAACCAGGCGAGCCCAGGGGGCCAGCCAGTCCGGGCGCAGTTCCAGTACCGGCACCCAGTGCTGGTGCCGGGTCTGCCCCCGGGCCGCCCGCCGGTACGGCGTCTGCGGGCGGAACAGTGCCGTTGCCCGGCCCGGTGCGCCGGAGCGCGCGAGGACCGGCTCCGGAACGAGGGCCGTACGGTGCCACATGCTGTGCGGCAGGACCTGGAGGACTGCCACCGGCCGGGTGCGCGACCAGCGGTCGACCGCGTCCATGAGCGCGGGGCCGCGCCACAGCGGCCCCACCCCGTCGGTGAGCAGCAGGAGCAGCCGCCTCCCCGAGGGATCGGCGAGATGCCGGGGCGGGAAGGCGCGCTGCGGCTTGCCGCGGGGAGTGCGGTGGAACGGTGCCAGCCTCGGCCGGGGGGCGCCGGTGTCGAGCGACCAAGTGTCCGTCACCCGGAAGGCGCCGTGCCCCTCGAACAATGTCGTCAGATCGGTGGCCAGTTGCTGCCACATGGCCATCGATGGACCGGTGTCGACGACCAGGTCGACCGCGAACCGGCGTTCGGTGGGCATCATCCAGGCGGGCAGGAACATCTGGCTCTCGCCGCTTGCCCTGGCCGTCGCCTCCTCGTCCAGCAGGGGGGTGCCCGGACCGGGCACGCGCTGCTTGAGCGGCCTCAGCGCCCGGGATATCGCCAGGGGGTCGGTCAGCGCGCTCTCCCGGCCCACCCGCACCGGAGCGGCTCCGCCACCCCGCGGCCTCTGTGGGGCGGCTCCGGGTGACTCGCCCGGTGCGGCGGCCGAAACCGCGTACAGCGGCGTCTCCGGACGCGGGCCGGGAAGGCCGGGGCCGCCGGGCAGGTTGCGGGCCGGCTGTCCCGCTTCCGGCTCCGGCCCGGTCGGGCCGGCGGCTTCGGTTTCAGCCCCGGCCTCGGCCCCGGCCCCGGCTTCCGGTTCCGGCCGTCCGAGGAAACGGGCGATCCACAGCGCGTCCGCCAGATCCACGACGGACGGACCATCGTCGTCTGCCGGCAGCCGGTGCAGGCTTTGGCCCGGCTCCTCGTCCACCGGTCAGCCTTCGTTGAGCGGACGCAGCAGGTGGTCGACGATCAGACCACGCTCCTCGGGGTCGTCCCAGAGGCGCTGGGCCAGCAGTGCCGCGTTGAGCAACTGGTCGTTGGCGAGTTCGGCGCCGTCGTTGTCCTGTTTGCGGAGGAATTCGACGACGAGCTTCTCGTGGGCGGCCGTCGAGGGGGCGTCGGGCGACGGCAGGTGGGCGGCCAGCAACCGGGCCAGCTTGCGCCGGTCCGGTCGGTGGATCTCCAGGCGGATGCAGCGTCGGAGGAACGCCGGCGGGAACTCCCGTTCCCCGTTGCTCGTCATGACCACCAGGGGGAACTCGTGGCAGCGGACCCGGCCGCGCGTCAGCTCCACCCAGCCTTCGTCGTCCGCGGTCATCACGGTGGCGGTGGGCCGGTGCAGGCGGGCGAGTTCACGGACGGTGAACTCGCCTTCCTCGAACACATGGAGAAGGTCGTTGGGGAAGTCGGCGTCGCTCTTGTCGATCTCGTCGATGAGCAGCACGCGGGGGACCCGCCACGGCAGCAGCGCGGTGCCGAGCGGGCCCAGCCGAAGGTAGTGCCCGATCGCGGGCGGTTCCGTCTTCTGCCGCCCCCGCCCGAGCAGCCCGGAGTCCTGCAGGCGTCCGACGGCGTCGTACTCGTACTGGCCGTCCTGCAGGGTGGTACGGCTGGTGACGGACCAGCGGAGCACCGGCCCGAGCCCCAGTTCCCCGGCGATGCTGTAGGGCAGCGTCGACTTGCCCACCCCCGGCGGGCCGGTCACCAGCAGCGGTCGGCGCAGCATCAGCGCCATGTTCACCAGGTGGATCTCCTTGCGTTCCGCCTGGTAGCGGAAGGTGCGCAGATTCCGGCCACGACGGCTGTGCCGGCCGGCCGCGGACATCGGACCCGGAGGGTCGAGCAGGTCCGTGCGCTGCGGTCCGTCGGAGAACGACCGCCAGGGCGGTGCCTTGGGCAGCCGCCGGATGCCGTTGTGCGGCTCGGAGGAGCAGCGGTAGATCCACCAGTCGGGTTCGGCCTCGGCGTCGGCGTCAGTGGTCATGCTTTGTCCTCCGGTGCAGGAGCGGTCAGAACGGATTCCCGGGGGACGCACTGCGGATCGTCCCAGAGCAGCGTCAGGTGGTTGTGCATGTCCGCCGCGTCGTCACGGGACGCGCTGCGCCGCCACCGCCTCAGGAGGGCCGGCAGATCGGCGAAGCGCTGCCGCGCGGGTTCCCGTAGCCGCTCGGCGAGCTCGGCCGGGTCGCCGCCGTCGCGCCGCCACACCATGAACGGCACTCCCTCGCACACGGCTTCCCTGAGGGCACGCGCCCGGCAGGGGTCGCGATGGTCGTAGGCGAACGCCAGGGCGATCCCGGCGCTGTCCGGACGGGTGTCGAGCCAGGCCCTGACCTCTCCCTCCCGGCCCCGCAGCTGCAGGACGTCGGCGCCGTGCCCGCCCCGTTCCAGCGAGGCGGTGGCCTCCAGGGCCAGCCAGCCGACCCCGTGGTCGGGTGGGTCCGGCGCGCCCGGGTACCGGAACGCCTGCCAGCGGCGCTCCCAGTCCCGGTGCCAGGACTGCTGCCGCATCCGGTCCAGCGACCGTATGACCACGGGGTACTTGTGCCCCAGCAGATATCCCTGGGTGTCGGTCAGCCACCGCTCGACCGGGTGGTCGAGCAGTGACCACGGCAGCAGGAACTCCACCCGGACCGAGTGCGCCCGGTCCAGGCGGACCGCGAGGTCTTCCCACTGGATCAGGCAGGTGTGCCCGAGCTGCTGGAGGTCACCGAGCGAGTAGCGCTGTTCGGCCTCGCGCTTGTGCGGCCGGCTCAGGCCGTCGTCGGTCCAGTCGAAGAGGGTGGCGTCCACTTCGTACTCCTGCTTGCCGGGGGAGGTCTCGCTCAGCCGGATCTGGAGCACCCGGCGGCCGGCCGGGCGGAGCGCCGGCCGGCCGCGGCCGGTCAGGGCGTCCCGCACCTCCGCCGGAAGCCCCAGTTCACGGCCGGCCAGGACGAGATGGCTGCGCAGCAGCTCCGCCGGCTCTCCGGACAGGGCTCCGCACAGCTCGGCCAGGAACCGCAGGACCAGCGGACCCTCGATGGCGGCTCTGCCCCCGGCCCGCTCCCGTGCATCGTTCAGCCGCATCAGCATCCCCGACACGGTCTCGGTACCTCGCAGACCCGACGGCTCGCCCGGCAGGAGGGACCGGTCCAGTGCACCGCTCGCCACGGCCAGCGGCACGACGGCCTTCATCGCGTCGAGCTCCGCGACCACCGCCCGCAGCCGGGAACGGGGAAGCCGCCCTGACGGGGCCAGTTCCTCGACCAGCTCGTCCAGCTCGGCCATGGCGGCCTCTTCGCTGCGCAGATACCGCAGGGTGTCCGCGAGTGCCCGCAGCGCCCGCTCGGGGTCCTGGTGCCGGTCCATGGCATCGACCAGGGCAGCGATCTGGCTGCGCGGATCGCTGTAGGTCGGCACGGTGAACGGGCCGCGCCCCTCGCCGAGCTGCCTGCCCATCAGGCCCTTCACCTGCCGGAAGACCTGCGGGTCGTCCAGGTCGGAGAAGGCTCCCAGCACGGTGCGGAGCCCTTCCAAGTCCTGCACGCTCCAGCCGGACGCGCCCGGCGGGTCCGGCTCGCCGTGGTCCGGCATACCGGCAGCCGGTGTCACGGGAGGTGCGCGAGCACTGCTCGCAGATCGGCCGTGGCAGCGTCGTCGGGGCGGAGCAAGGTCACCGCATCACGGAAGGCGGCCAGCGCGGCCGGTGCGTCCCGGTGCGAGCGGCACCGTTCGACGATCTCCACCAGGTGGTCACGCGGATGCGCCTTGTAGGCGGCAGCGAAACCGGAGTCCGCGGCCAGGGAGTTCCGCATCAGCCGGACGACCGTGAGCCGAAAGGCGGCATCGTCCATATCGGAGACCCGCTCGGCAGCCGCCACGACCTCGAAGGTGTCCGGGAAGGCCGCGGAGGACACCGGTTCGGCCTTGGGCTCGGCACGGGGCTCGGTGCTTGCGGAGGTGAGCAGGATCAGCCGTCGGAGGGTCGTGTACGTACGGTGGTCGGGAGCCGTCGGCCGGGCGATGCCGGAATGGTCCCCGGGCAGTACCGCGGCGTCGGGGAAGACTCCGCGCGCAGAGGCCGGCGGAACGATGTTGTCGGTCTCGCCCGCGTAGACGGAGAACGGGATCGGGCAGCTGCCCGCGGTCACCTGGTCCGCGTTGACGATGTCCCGGAGGACGGCGCGCTGGGTCTCGGCGATCTGCTCGTTGAGCGGACGCAGCTGCTGCTCCTGAAGATTGCACCGCAGCAGGCGACGCCGTAGCGAGAGTGCGATCTCGGAGCCGTTGTTCGGACAGGCCAGCAGCACGATCCGGCCTATCCGCCGCAGGTCGCCGCCACGGCCCTCGGCGGTCATCCGGGTCAGGTAGCGCTGGACGATCAGGCCGCCCTGGCTGTGCGAGACCAGCATCAGGCGTCCGAAGGCGCGCGACTCGGTGTCGAGGTATTCCTTCAGGCTGTCCGCGACCGTGTCGAACGAGGGGATGGCCCGGCGCGGGTCGAAGCTCCACAACTTCGTGGCGTAGCGGAAGGCAAGGGTCTCGACGAAGTCGAGAACGGGGTCGGCGGCGATCAGCCGGCGGAGCGGATCCCACATGTCCGGCGACGAGTTGAATCCATGAACGAGCACCACGCCCAGCCGCGGTGTTCCCGGTGCTGCCCCCACGCTGCTCCTCCGGCACACGAGCTTCCCTGGACGGCAAAGCTACCGAGGCGTGCCGCCGTGCGTGCGGGTTTCCCGAGAAGCACCGGCACTGGGGGTGGTTGCCGGTCAGGCGTGGTTGACCGGGAGGACGTCCGGGGAGAGGGCGCTCGCGTGGGCCGTGGCCGAGGTCATGCGGCGGCGGTGGTGGCGGCGGCAGAGGACCTCGTAGCCGATCTCCTCTGCCGGGCGGTTCACATCGCCGACCACGACCTGGGCGCCTTCGACCACCATCTCGCCGCCCACCGTGCGGGCGTTGTGGGTGGCGCGGGCGCCGCACCAGCACAGGGCCTCGACCTGGAGCTGTTCCAGGCGGTCCGCCAGCTCGATCAGGCGCTGCGAGCCCGGGAAGAGCTTCGTGCGGAAGTCCGTCGTGATGCCGAAGGCGAAGACGTCCAGACCCAGGTCGTCCACGATGCGCGCCAGCTGGTCGATCTGGGCAGGGGCCAGGAACTGGGCCTCGTCCACGATCACGTAGTCGGCCTTGCCGCCCTGCGAGAGCTGGTTCACCAGGTACGCGTACAGGTCCATGCCCTCCGGCGCCTCCACCGCCTCCGTCACCAGACCCAGGCGAGAGGACAGCTTGCCCTCCCCCGCACGGTCGTCGCGGGTGAAGATCACGCCCTGGAGACCCCGCGCGTCGCGGTTGTGCGCGATCTGGAGCGCCAGAGTGCTCTTTCCGCAGTCCATCGTTCCGGAGAAGAACACCAGCTCGGGCATGGGAAGTACGGGACCTTTCGGCGGGGGCGAGAACGGAGAGTGGGAGGTGGCAGGCGGGTCAGGCCGAGCGGATTTCGAGCAGGGGGACCAGCTGCTCGGCCGGGGTCAGCGAGCCGTGCATGCCGGTCAGGGCCGACTCGTTCGGCTCGTTGACCGAGGCGGTGATGGCGACATCGGCGTGGGCCGCGGCCACCACATCGCCGATCCGGCCCAGGACCCGCTCGTCGCAGTCGCCGGGGGCACCGAACCAGCCCCGCTCCAGGGCCTCTTCGCGGCTCGCGACCCAGAAGCGGTCGCCGAGCACCTCGCGCCAGACGGTCAGGACGTCCGCCTCCGCGCCGGGCACCGCGTAGACGTGCCGGGCCCGGCCCTCGCCGCCCAGCAGGGCGACTCCCGCGCCGAGTTCCCAGTCCTCGTCGAAGTCGATCCGGGAGTCGTCGTCGAAGGGGATGTCCACCATGCCGTGGTCGGCGGTGACGTACAGCGCGGTGCGCGGCGGCAGTTGTTCGGCGAGCCGCTGGACCAGCCGGTCCACGTGCATCAGCTGGCCGCGCCAGGCATCGGAGTCCACGCCGTGCCGGTGGCCGGCGCCGTCGAGTTCGCTGTAGTACGTGTAGACCAGCGAGCGGTCTCCGGCGGCGAGCCGGTCCGCGGCCAGGTCCATCCGCTCCTCGCCGGTCATCCGGCCGTGGAAGGTGCCGCCGCTGAGGGCGATCTTCGTCAGCGGGGTGGTCTGGAAGGCCGGGGAGGACACCTGGGCGGTGGCGATGCCGGCCGCGTCGGCGCGCTGGAAGACGGTCGGGTACGGCTGCCAGACCTGCGGAGAGGTCCAGGGCTGCCAGCGGAGCTGATTCATCAGCTCGCCGGTGGCAGGGTTGCGCACGGTGTAGCCGGGCAGGCCGTGGCGGGCCGGGGGCAGGCCGGTGCCGACCGAGGCCAGCGAGGTGGCGGTGGTCGCCGGGAAGCCGGCGGTGATCGGCCGGCCGGTGCCGCCGCGCGAGGTGGGGAGGAGGGAGGTGAGGTACGGGGCCTCGTCCGGGTGGGCCTTGATCTGCTCCCAGCCGAGCCCGTCGATCAGGAACACGCAGTTCCGGTCGGCCGGGGTGAGTTCCGCGAGGGTTGCGGAGAACCCCGGTACGCCCTGGCCGGCCACGAGGGTGGGCAGCAGATCGGCGAGCGAGCCGGTGCCGTACTCGGGGACCGGGGCGCCGCCGAGGTCCAGCAGTTCCGGATCGTGCCAGTCCTGCGCGGGCGAATACGTCATCAGCGGGCGGTACCCGATCCGGCCGCAGTCGCCGCGGTGGCCTCGCTCAGCGCCTGGGCGAAGAGCAGGGTCTGGCGGACCGCCTCCGGGCCGTCGCCGGCCTCGCTGACCCGCAAGCTCAGGTCGTCGGCGGTGGAGTTGCCGGTGTAGCCGTGGTCGGAATCGCAGTTCGGGTCGCCGCAGGCGGCGGGCTCCAGGTCGATGCGGGAGACGGCGCCCCAGCCGATGGTGAGGACGACCTCACGGGGCAGGGTGCCGGGCGTGTACGACTCCGGGTTGGCGACGACGCGGCTGAGCACCACCGAGGAGATCCCGGCGAGCTTGACCGACTCGGTCGAGGTGGTCGCGTACGGGGACGGGGATCCGGCGTCGGCGGCCTGCTCGTCGGTGTGGCTCACGATGAACCGGTTGCCGGTCAGGACCAGCACGGTGACATGCCGGCGGACCTCGTTGGAGTCGAAGGTGGTCTCCTGGTGGACCAGGTACGACGAGATCGGCTCGCCGCCCACCGCGGCCTCCACGGCCTCGGCCACGAGGGCCGGGTAGTAGCCGCTGCGCTCGATCGCCGCGCGCAGCCCCTGGGTCGTCGTACCGGATTTCGCCATGAGGTCCATCCTAAGGCCCGTGACGACTCCCCCGGCCTCGCCGTGCGCGGCTCAGTAGCTGGGGAGGGTGCGCGGGCCGAGGTCGGTACGGGCCGGCGGGTGGGCGATGCGGACGGTGGCGCTCAATACGGAGAGGCCCTCGGTGGCGACCACCACCGGCTCGAGCGTGACTCCGACCACTTCCGGGTGGTCGTCGACCAGCCGGGACAGCCGCAGCAGCAGTTCCTCCAGGGCGGGCGTGTCCACGGGGGCACTGCCCCGCCAGCCGAACAGCAGGGGGGCGGTCCGGATGGAGCGGATGAGTTCGGCAGCGTCCCGTGCGGTGGCGGGGACGAGCCGGTGGGCGGTGTCGCCGAGGAGCTCGGAGGCGACCCCGGCGAGACCGAAGGAGAGGACCGCGCCGGCGGCGGGGTCGATCACGGAGCGGATGACGGTGTCGACCCCGCGCGGGACCATCGCCTGGACCACGGGCTGGAGCTCGGCGGGCTTGCCGAGGGCCTCGGTCAGCTCCTCGTACGACCGGCGCAGCTCCGCCTCGGTGGTGATGTCCAGCCGTACGCCGCCCAGGTCGGCGCGGTGGCGCAGGTGCGGGGCGGTGGTCTTGAGGGCCACCGGGTAGCCGAGCCGGCGGGCTCCCTCGGCGGCGGCGTCGGGGGTGGGCCCGGGGAGGGTGGGCAGGACGGTGATCCCGTAGCGGGCCAGCAGCTCGCGGGCGTCGGTGTCCGTCAGGGTGACGGCCTCGGAGCCGGCGACCGGGCGGAGCAGGCCGGCCAGCTGGGCGGCGGCCCCGGCCTCGTCGATGTCCTCGTATTCGGGCACGCTGCCGGCCTCGGCGTTGGCGCGGCGCCAGTCGGCGTACCGGACGGCCTGGGCGAGGGCCCGGACGGCCCGCTCGGCGGCGGGGTAGGCGGGGATCCGCGCGGGACCGGCAGGTGCGGGCGACGCAAGCCCGGCCGACCCGGCTGCACCTGCTGCACCCGCTGCACCCGCTGGACCGGTTCCGGGCGCGGCCGGGGGCCGGAGGGCCGGGTCTGCGGAGTGCGGGGCCGGGTCCGGGTTCGGGGCCAGGTCCGGGGCCGGGGACGCCGGGGGGCGGGGGCCTGAACCGCCGCTTCGCGCGGCGGACAGGGCATCCGCCAGCTCGCCCAGTTCCACATGGACCACCAGGACCGGCTTGGCCGGCCCGGCCGCGACCGCCGCCCGCAGTGCCTCCGCGAGGTCGTCGGCGAGGCCGGGCTCCCCCACCGAGGGGATGGCGGTGACCACGACCGCGTCGTTGGCCTCGTCCGCCAGCGCCCGGGTGAGGGCGTCCTGGAAGTCGGCGGGGGTGGCGTCCGTGGTCAGGTCGAGTGGCGGGTGCGGGCGCAGCCGCTCCGAGAGGCAGGCGTCGTACGTGAGCACGCCGAGCGACTCGGAGTTGCCGAGGATGCCGACGCGCGGGCCGGCCGGCAGCGGCTGGGAGGCCAGCAGCAGGCCCGCGTCCACCAGTTCGGTGACCGTGTCCACGCGGATCACGCCCGCCTGCCGGAGCAGGGCCGAGACGGTGGCGTCGGGCAGCCGGGTGCCGGGCACCGCATGTCCGGCGGGGGTGGCTCCGCTGTGCCGGCCGCCCTTCGCGACGACCACCGGCTTCACGGCGGAGGTGCGGCGCGCGAGCCGGGTGAACTTCCGCGGGTTGCCGAGGGTTTCGAGGTACAGCAGGGCCACGTCGGTGTCGGGGTCCTCGTACCAGTACTGGAGGATGTCGTTGCCCGAGACGTCCGCGCGGTTGCCGGCCGAGACGAAGGAGGACAGGCCTTCGCCGCGCCGCAGCAGACCGGAGAGCAGGGCGATCCCGATGGCGCCGGACTGGGTGAACAGGCCGATACGGCCGCGGGCGGGCGCGGGGGCGGGAGTGAGGGAGGCGTTCAGGCTCACCTCGGGTGAGGTGTTGATCACGCCGTAGGCGTTGGGGCCGATGATCCGCATGCCGTACGACCGGGCCTGGCGCACCAGTTCGCGCTGCCGGTCGAGGCCCTCGGGCCCGCTCTCCCCGTAGCCGGCGGAGAGGACCACCAGGCCCTGGACGCCGTGTTCGCCGCAGGCCGCGACTGCTTCGGGGACCCGCTCGGCGGGGACGGCGACCACGGCGAGGTCGACCGGGGCTCCGATGTCGGTGAGGGTCCGGTAGGCGCGGACCCCTTCGAGGAGGTCGCCGGCTATGCCGGGGGCGAGCGCGTGGTTCACGGCGTACAGGTGGCCGCGGAAGCCGCTGTCGCGCAGGTTGCGGAGGGCGGCGGCGCCGACGCCGGCACCGGACCGGCTGACTCCGATCACCGCGACCGAGCCGGGGGCGAGCAGCCGCTGCACCGAGCGGGCCTCGGCCCGCTGCTCGCGGGCGCGCTGGACGGCGAGGGATTCCGCAGTGGGTTCGAGGTCGAGGGTGAGGTGGACGGATCCGTCCTCGAAGGTGCGGCGCTGCTGGTAGCCGACGTCCTTGAACACCTTGATCATCTTGCTGTTGGCGGGCAGCACCTCGGCGACGAAGCGGCGGATGCCGCGTTCGCGGGCCACCGCGCCGATGTGTTCGAGGAGGGCGGAGGCGACTCCGCGGCCCTGGTGCGCGTCCTGGACGAGGAAGGCGACCTCGGCCTGGTCGGCGGTACCGGAGGCGGGGCGGCCGTCGGGGCCGGTCCGGTCGTAGCGGACGGTGCCGATGAACTCCCCGCCGATGGTGGCGGCGAGGCCGACCCGGTCCACGTAGTCGTGGTGCGTGAAGCGGTACACGTCGCGGTCGGAGAGCCGGGGATGGGGAGCGAAGAAGCGGTAGTACTTCGACTCGTCCGAGACCTGTTCGTAGAAGCTGACCAGCCGGCCGGCGTCCTCGGTGGTGATGGGCCTGATCCGGGCGGTGCCGCCGTCGCGCAGTACGACGTCCGCTTCCCAGTGGGCCGGGTACGAAGGATCCGACGCGGTGGTCATGGCCTGATCCTACGGCCCGAACGGGCCGGGGAGCGCTCGCGCGGCGCGTTAGGCGGGTAGGGGCAAATCGGTGCAAGCTGGGGAAGGCCGAACGGCAGAAGACTCGGGCCGAAGGTCGGTCGGAGGTCGGTCGGAGCATTCCGGGCGTCGTGAGAGACTGGTCTAGACAACCGTAAGAACCTGAAGGGCATCACCATGGCAGAGCGCCGCGTCAACGTCGGCTGGGCCGAGGGCCTGCACGCTCGTCCCGCCTCGATCTTCGTCCGTGCGGCGACCGCTTCCGGCGTCCCGGTGACCATCTCGAAGGTGGACGGCAACCCCGTCAACGCCGGTTCCATGCTCGCGGTGCTGGGCCTGGGCGCCCAGGGCGGCGAGGAGATCATCCTCGCGTCGGAGGCCGAGGGCGCGGAGGTGGCGCTCGACCGCCTGGCGAAGCTGGTCGCGGAGGGTCTCGAGGAACTTCCCGAGACGGTCTGACCCTTCGGGTTCGTCCCGAGTCGTGCACACGTGGCGGAGCCGCGGCCCCGGAGGACGGGGGCCGCGGCTCCGATCGTTTTCCCCGCTTCCGCAATTCCGGATTACGGGCAACGGGGAATTCCGGCCGATGCCGAATTCACACCCGGCTCACACCCGGGCGGTAATACACCCGCTCTTTGTATACGGCTTCTGTTAATGCCGGCCGCTCGACATGTTTACGGCAGGTTGCGAAGTCCTCACCGGTCCGGCGCCCGACCTCCGCCCCCTCATCCGGTGCGCCTCGGCGGCCCGCTCCGCATGCGCCGCGGTCAGCGCCCGGGCCCGTTCCGCGTCGCCGCGGGCCACCGCGTCCACGATCGCCCCGTGCTCGGCCCAGGACTCCACCGGCTGGGCGGGCACCTGCACCGCGTACATCCAGGCCACCTTGTGCCGGAGCTGGGTGAGCAGGGCGATCAGCCCGGGGCTGCCGGAGGCCTGGGCCAGGGTCTCGTGGAACCAGCCTCCCAGGGCCCGCAGATCCTCGCCCTGGCCCTGCCGGGCCCGCTCCCGGCCCAGCCGGACCAGGCCGCGGAGCACCTTGAGGTGCGCGTCCGTGCGGCGCCGGGCCGCCCGCGCGGCGGCCAGCGGCTCCAGCAGCATCCGGAGCTCCAGCAGGTCGGCCGCCTCCTGCTCGGTCGGCTCGGCCACGCAGGCGCCCGCGTGCCGCCGGGTGGTGACGAAGCCCTCGGACTCCAGCGTGCGCAGCGCCTCGCGCACCGGGACCCGGGAGACCCCGTACCGGCGGGCCAGAAGTTCCTCGGTGAGTCTGCTCCCGGGCTCGAAGACTCCGGTGACGATATCGTCGCGGATTGCCGTACACACCGCGTGCGCAGGAATACGCAAGACCGGACCTCCGCTTAATGCTGGTGTCATTGTCCCGACTCTATTGCAGCACACGATTATTTCCGAGCGGAGACGGAAAACAAAAGAAGAAAACCCCCGGGCTCGGTGAGCCGGGGGTCTTCTTCGATGCTGCGGGTGCTGCGGGCCTGAGTCAGACCAGAGTCAGATGCTGACGCCGTGACTGCGCAGGTAGGTGATCGGGTTGATGTCCGAGCCGTAGTCCGCGCCGGTCCGGGCCTCGAAGTGCAGGTGCGGGCCGCTGGAGTTGCCGGTGGACCCGGACAGGCCGATCTGCTGGCCCGGGGTGACCTGCTGTCCCTTGGAGACGCTCAGGGAGAGGAGGTGGCCGTACTGGGTGTAGGTGCCGTCGGCGTGCTTGATGACGACGTTGTTGCCGTACGCGCCGCCCCAGCCGGCCTCGACGACCGTGCCGAGACCCACCGAGCGGACCACGGTGCCGGAGTCCGCGTGGAAGTCGATGCCGGTGTGGCTGCCGGAGGACCACATGCCGCCGCCGGCCTTGTACTGGGTGGAGACGTACGAGTCGCCCAGCGGGGAGACGAAGGTGTTCAGCCGCTTGCGCTCGGCCTCGCGCTCGGCGCGCTCCTTGGCTTCGCGCTCGGCCTTCGCCTTCGCCTCGGCCAGACGCTTCGCCTCGGCGGCCCGCTGCTGCGCCTCGGCCTCGGCCTGCGCCTTGGCGGCGGCAGCGTCGGCGGCGTGCTGCTGGGCCGCGGCCTGGGTCTCGATGTCGCCGGCCAGGTCGTCGCCGACCACGACGGCGTTGAGACCGGTGTCGAGATTCGCGTGATCGTTGTCCGCGGCGAAGGCCGGAGCTGCGAAGGAGCCGACGACACCGGTGGTGGCGAGGGCTGCGATCCCGGCTATGCCGGCGGTCTTCTTGCTCAGACGGCTGGAACCACGGTGCTTGCCGGAACCGGCGGCACGACTGCCGAACGCCATGAAGGGGCTGATCCTTTCCTTCCCTCTCGCCTACCGGGTTAGCTGACGGGTTCGGAGCAGGAAGGTCTCCTACGGCCCCCCTCTGGCGAGGCGGACCGATTCACCCCAGGGACTGATGTGGGTCCCCGGCTCCCCAGGCTCGCGCCTGACGGGGACTCGGCGATTGCTGCCCGGTGCCGCGGGTGCGGCGGTTACAGCTGACGGGCAGCGGGACCGACGCTAGGCGGATCATCAGTCAATCGCCAAACAGACGCGCCTTTTTGTTGCGTACGCCACACGGCATACGGGGAACCACTCCACTTAATCGGACATTAGGCGAGCAAAAGGGGTCTTGGCGGATGAACCACCAAGACCCCGTGCCAGACCCCATGCCGGAACCCGTACCTCCGGACGCCGTCCGGAGGCCAGTTGACGACCGTACGGTCAGTTGGCGACCACGGTGACCTCACCGATGCCGAGCGCCCGCACCGGGGCCTCGATCTGTGCCGCGTCGCCCACCAGGACGGTGACCAGACGGTCCACCGGGAAGGCGCTGACCACCGCCGAAGTCGCCTCCACCGTGCCGGTTTCGGCCATCCGCGCGTAGAACTCCGCCTGGAAGTCGTCCGGGAGCTGCTGCTCGACCTGGTCGGCGAGGGTGCCCGCGACGGAGGCGGCCATCTCGAACTTCAGCGGGGCCACGCCCACCAAGTTCTGAACCGCCACGTCCCGTTCGGCATCGGTCAGGCCGCCCTCCGCCAGCGTCCGCAGCACCTTCCAGAGGTCTTCCAGCGCCGGACCGGTGTTCGGGGTGTCCACCGAGCCGCTGATGGCGAGCATGGACGCGCCGGTGGCACCTTCCGGAGCCGTCGGGGCGGTGGAGCGCAGCACCTGCCCGAAGGAGCGGACGCCGTAGGTGTAGCCCTTCTCCTCGCGCAGCACCCGGTCCAGGCGGGAGGTGAGGGTGCCGCCCAGGCAGTACGTGCCGAGCACCTGCGGCACCCAGACGCGGTCGTGCCGGTCCGGACCGATCCGGCCGATCAGCAGCTGGGTCTGGACCGCACCGGGCCGGTCCACGATGACCACCCGGCCTGTGTCGTCGGCGGTCACCGCGGTGGCCGGACGCCGCGCCGCGCTGCCGCCGGTCCAGGCGCCCAGGGTGTCCGCCAGAACGGCGTTCAGGTCCGTGCCGGCGTAGTCGCCGACGATCACCGCGGTGGCGGCTGCCGGGCGTACGTGGGCCTCGTAGAAGGCGCGTACGGCCGCGGAGTCGATCCGGGCGACGGTCTCCGCGGTGCCCTGGCGCGGCCGGGACATCCGCAGCGCGGCCGGGAAGAGCTCCTTGGACAGCTGCATGGCGGCCCGGCGCGCCGGGTTGGCCAGCTCGTGCGGGATCTCGTCGAGCCGGTTGCGGACCAGGCGGTCCACCTCCTCGTCGGCGAACGCGGGGGCGCGCAGCGCCTCGGCGAGCAGCGCGAGGGCCTTGGGCAGCCGGGAGGCCGGGACCTCCAGGGAGACCCGGACGCCCGGGTGGTCGGCATGCGCGTCGAGGGTGGCTCCGCAGCGCTCCAGCGCCGCGGCGAACTCCTCGGCGGAGTGCTTGTCGGTGCCCTCGGACAGCGCCCGGGCCATGATGGTGGCCACCCCGTCCAGGCCGGCCGGCTCGGCGTCCAGCGGGGCCTCGAGGATGATCTCGACGGCCACCACCTGCTGGCCGGGCCGGTGGCAGCGGAGCACGGTCAGGCCGTTGTCCAGGGTGCCGCGCTCGGGGGCCGGGAAGGCCCACGGGCGGGCCTCGCCGGCCTGCGGCTGCGGGTGGAAGGTCATCGTGACGGCTGCGGTGTCGCTCACTGCTCCGCCCCCTCGTTCTCGTCGTTCGCGTCGTTCGCGTCGTTCTCGCCGTCGCCGTTCTCCTCGGCCAGCGGCTCGTACACCAGCACGGCCCGGTTGTCGGGGCGCAGCCGGGCGGCGGCCACGGCCTGCACCTCCTCGGCCGTGATGTCCAGCACCCGGCCGACGGCGGTCAGCGCCAGCTGCGGGTCGCCGAACAGCACGGCGAACCGGCACAGTTCGTCGGCCCGGCCGGCCACCGTGCCCAGCCGGTCCAGCCATTCGCGCTCCAGCTGGGCCTGGGCGCGCTCCATCTCCTCCGCGGTCGGGCCCTCGGCGGCGAACCGCGCGAGCTCCTCGTCCACGGCGGCCTCGATGTCGGGCACCTCGACGCCGCCGGAGGTCTTCACGTCCAGCCAGCCCATGGAGGGGGCCCCGGCCAGCCGCAGCATGCCGAAGCCGGCCGCGACGGCCGTCTGGTCGCGGCGTACCAGACGGTTGTGGAGGCGGGAGGACTCGCCGCCGCCGAGGATGGTCAGGGCCACGTCCGCGGCGTCGCAGTCGCGGGTGCCGTCGTGGGGCAGCCGGTAGGCGGCCATCAGAGCGCGGGCCGGGACCTTCTCGACGATCTCCTCGCGCAGCTGCTCGCCGATGATGTCGGGCAGCGTGCCGTCCCGCGGCGGCTGCTTGCCGTCGTGGCCGGGAATGCTGCCGAAGTACTTCTCGATCCAGGCGAGGGTCTGCTCGGGGTCGATGTCGCCGACCACCGAGAGCACCGCGTTGTTGGGCGCGTAGTACGTGCGGAAGAAGGCGCGGGCGTCCTCCAGGGAGGCCGCGTCCAGGTCGGCCATGGAGCCGATCGGGGTGTGGTGGTACGGGTGGCCCTCCGGGTAGGCCAGGGCCGTCAGCCGCTCGAAGGCGGTGCCGTACGGAACGTTGTCGTACCGCTGGCGGCGCTCGTTCTTGACGACGTCGCGCTGGTTCTCCATGGACTCGTCGTCCAGGGCGGCCAGCAGCGAGCCCATCCGGTCCGCCTCCAGCCACAGGGCGAGCTCCACCTGGTGGGCGGGCATCGTCTCGAAGTAGTTGGTGCGCTCGAAGCTGGTGGTGCCGTTGAGGGAGCCGCCGGCACCCTGGACCAGTTCGAAGTGCCCGTTGCCCGGGACGCTCGCCGAGCCCTGGAACATCAGGTGCTCGAAGAGGTGAGCCAGACCGGTACGGCCCTTGACTTCGTGGCGCGAGCCGACGTCGTACCAGAGGCAGACCGCGGCGACCGGGGTCAGGTGGTCCTCGGAAAGCACCACGCGCAGGCCGTTGGCCAGCCGGTGCTCGGTCGCTGTCAGGCCGCCGGAGGCGGTCTGCTCGGTGGCCGTGTGACCCATGGGCATGTGGTCCCTTCGATGGCGATGCTGGGATTCCTGTCAGACCTGTCACTGTATGCAAGCGCGTCGACCCGTGGAGAAGTTCCCGGGTCACTTCCCCCGGGACTCCATCCGGGGTACCCCCAGGGTCGGAGTCGGCGTTGTCAGAGCGTGGGGCCACAATGGTCCGCGTCAGACCCAGCCCGATCAGCCCGACCAGCCCGCCCGATCAGCCCGATCAGCCCGGTCCACTTGGATAAGGAGCGCCGCAGCGATGGCCCGCCGCAGCACGAAGACCCCGCCGCCGGAGGATTTCGAGGAGAAGATCCTCGACATCGACGTCGTCGACGAAATGCAGGGCTCCTTCCTCGAGTACGCGTACTCGGTGATCTACTCCCGCGCCCTGCCGGACGCCCGGGACGGCATGAAGCCGGTGCACCGCCGGATCGTGTACCAGATGAACGAAATGGGCCTCCGCCCCGACCGCGGGTACGTCAAGTGCGCCCGCGTCGTCGGCGAGGTCATGGGCAAGCTGCATCCGCACGGCGACGCGTCGATCTACGACGCGCTGGTGCGCATGGCGCAGCCCTTCTCCATGCGGCTGCCGCTGGTCGACGGCCACGGCAACTTCGGCTCCCTGGGCAACGACGACCCGCCGGCCGCCATGCGGTACACCGAGTGCCGGATGGCCGACGCGACCTCGCTGATGACCGAGTCCATCGACGAGGACACGGTCGATTTCACGCCGAACTACGACGGCCAGGAGCGGGAACCGGTCGCGCTGCCGGCCGCGTACCCGAACCTGCTGGTCAACGGGGCCTCCGGCATCGCGGTCGGCATGGCCACCAACATGCCCCCGCACAACCTGGGCGAGGTCATCGCCGCCGCCCGGCACCTGATCCGGTACCCGCATGCCGATCTGGAAGCGCTGATGCGCTTCGTACCGGGTCCGGACCTGCCGACCGGCGGCCGGATCGTCGGCCTGTCCGGCATCAAGGACGCGTACGAGAACGGCCGCGGCACCTTCAAGATCCGCGCCACCGTGGCGGTGGAGAACGTGACCGCCCGCCGCAAGGGCCTGGTCGTCACCGAACTGCCCTTCACGGTCGGTCCCGAGAAGGTCATCGCGAAGATCAAGGACCTGGTCGGCTCGAAGAAGCTCCAGGGCATCGCCGACGTCAAGGACCTCACCGACCGTTCGCACGGCCTGCGCCTGGTCATCGAGATCAAGAACGGCTTCCACCCGGAGGCCGTACTCGAGCAGCTCTACAAGCTGACGCCGATGGAGGAGTCCTTCGGCATCAACAATGTGGCGCTGGTGGACGGGCAGCCGCTGACGCTGGGCCTGAAGGAGCTGCTGGAGGTCTATCTCGACCACCGCTTCGAGGTCGTGCGGCGGCGCAGCGAGTTCCGCCGGACCAAGCGCCGGGACCGGCTGCACCTGGTCGAGGGCCTGCTGGTGGCGCTGGTCGACATCGACGAGGTCATCGCGCTGATCCGGGAGAGCGAGAACTCGGCCCAGGCGAAGCAGCGCCTGATCGAGCGCTTCTCGCTGAGCGAGATCCAGACCCAGTACATCCTGGACACCCCGCTGCGCCGGCTCACCAAGTTCGACCGGCTGGAGCTGGAGTCGGAGCGCGACCGCCTCACCGGCGAGATCGACGAGCTGACCGGCATCCTGGAGTCCGACAGCGAGCTGCGCAAGCTGGTCTCGGCGGAACTGGCCGCGGTGGCGAAGAAGTTCGGCACCGAGCGGCGTACGGTGCTGCTGGAGTCGGCGGGTGCCCAGCCGGCCGCGGTCCCGCTGGAGGTCGCGGACGACCCGTGCCGGGTGCTGCTGTCCTCCACGGGCCTGCTCGCCCGTACGGTGACGGCGGAGCCGCTGCCCGAGGGCGACGGCAAGCGGACCCGGCACGACCTGATCGTCTCGCAGGTGGCGGCGACCGCCCGGGCCGAGGTCGGTGCGGTCACCTCGGCCGGCCGGCTGCTGCGGCTGTCGGTGATCGACCTTCCGCAGCTGCCGGACACGGCGGCGGCCCCGAACCTGGCGGGCGGCGCCCCGATCACCGAGTTCCTGTCCGCCCTGGAACCGGACGAGAAGGTGGTCTGCCTGCTCTCCCTGGACGAGGCGAACTCGCAGGGTCTGGCGCTGGGCACCGAGCAGGGCGTGGTCAAGCGGGTGGTGCCGGACTATCCGGCGAACAAGGACGAGCTGGAAGTCATCACCCTCAAGGAGGGCGACCGGATCGTGGGCGCGGTGGAGCTGCGCACGGGTGAGGAGGACCTGGTCTTCATCACCGACGATGCCCAGCTGCTGCGCTACCCGGCCGGGCAGGTGCGCCCGCAGGGCCGGCCGGCCGGCGGCATGGCGGGCATCAAGCTCGCCGGGAACGCCAAGGTGATCCATTTCTCGGCGGTGGACCCGGGCGCGGAGGCGTACGTGTTCAGCGTGGCCGGCTCGCACGGCACCCTGGACGACTCGGTGGCCACGGCCAAGCTCACCCCGTTCGACCAGTACCCGCGCAAGGGCCGGGCCACCGGCGGCGTGCGCTGCCAGCGGTTCCTGAAGGGCGAGGACATCCTGACCCTGGCCTGGGCGGGGCACTCCCCGGCCCGCGGGGCCGCGGCGAACGGCACCCCGGTGGACCTCCCGGAGCCGGACCCGCGCCGCGACGGCTCGGGCACGCCGCTGACGACGGCGGTGGCCGTGGTGGCGGGAGCCCCGCTCTAGGGGATGCCCGTCGGATGAGGTCCGGGGCGGTGTTCCGCCCCGGACCGTTCCTTCCGCCCGGATCCTGCCTGACCGACCCTCAATTACAGTCGGTACAGCACCGAAGTCGGGGGGAAGGCACAGCGGATGAGCCGACGATCGAGCGGGCTGGTCGGCATCTGGGCCGAGGCTCAGCGCCAGCAGCACCAGGCGCAGCTGATGCAGCAGCGGGAGCTGGAGCGCCGGCAGCGCGCGTACGAGCGTGAGGCCGCCCGCGACCGCCGCGAGCAGCGGGCCGCGTACCGGCAGCACCGGGAGGCCGAGGCCCGGAGGCGGACCGAGGAGATCGAGGCGCAGGTCGCCCGGTTGCAGGGGATGCTGGCGGCCGGCTGCCGGACGCCCGCGTTCCGGCTGGCCACGATGCACCGCCCGGAGGAGATCGAGCCGTTCGCCCCCGGCACGCTGGCGCAGCCGGTTCCCATGCCGGAGCTCAGGTCGTTCCAGGACCCGGGCGGCTGGGGCGTGGGCGCCGCCCACCGGGCGCAGGCCGAGCGGGCGGCCCACGCCCGCTACACCCAGGCTTGGCAGGCGGCCCATGCCGAGGAGACGGAACGCCGGCAGCGGCTGGCGGCGTACCGCGCGCAGTACGACCGGTGGGCGGCCGAGCGGCTCGCCGAGATCCGCCGGCACAACGAGGGGCTGGCCGAGCTGGGCGGGGCGCTGCGCGCCGGGGATCCGGAGGCGGTGGTGGAGTACTTCTCCGCCGCGTTGTACGCGTCCACGGCCTGGCCGGAGGAACTGCCCAGGCAGCTGGCCGCGGCCTACGACTCCGGGGCCCGGCAGCTGGTGCTGAGCTGGCAGCTGCCGAAGTACGGGATCGTTCCGGAGGCCAGGGCCGTCCGGTACATGCCGACCGCCGACCAGGACAGGGAGACGGCCCGCCCGGTGACCCAGCGGCGGGCGCTGTACCGGGACGCACTGGCGCAGTGTCTGCTGCTGGTGGTGCGCGAACTGTATGCGGCGGACGGGTTCCGGGCGCTGGAATCGGTCGTCGTCAACGGTTTCGTGGACGACCACGATCCGGTGACGGGACGGGAGGCGCAGATCGTCCTGGCCTCGGTGACGGTGGCCCGCTCCGTGTTCGACGGACTGCACCTGGAGCAGGTCAGCGCCGTGGACTGCCTGGTGGAGGGGCTCCGCGGGCAGCTTTCCGCGCGCCCCGACCAGCTGGCCGCCGTCCGCCCGGGCCGGATGCCGGAGGAGGTGGGCGCCGGCGTGGTCACCCATGGCGGGGCGGTCGCGGAGGGCGATCCGGATCTGTACGAGATGGACCCGATCGCCTTCGAGGGCTTGGTGGCCGAGCTGTTCCGGGCCATGGGCATGCAGGCGGTCACCACACAGCGGTCGGGCGACGGCGGGGTCGATGTCGAGGCGCTGGACCCGGCGCCGATCCGCGGCGGACGGATCGTGGTCCAGGTGAAGCGGTACCGGAACACGGTGCCGCCGACGGCCGTCCGTGATCTGTACGGGACGGTCCAGGGCGCGGGGGCGAACAAGGGCGTGCTCGTGACCACCTCCTCCTTCGGGCCGAGTTCGCGGACGTTCGCGGAGGGCAAGCCGCTGGAGCTGGTGTCCGGGCCGGAGCTGGTCGAGCTGCTGCACCGGCACGGGCTGCGCGGGCGGCTGGGCGGGGCGACCGCCGGTGCCAGCGCCGACGCCGACGGTGGTGCCGGCACCGGCGGGATACCCGAGCGGCGTGCGGTCGAGGACCACAACGTTCTGGGGCTGTCCTGGGCGGGTGCGGTGGCGCTGGACGTGTGCGCGCTGGTGTGCACCGGCAACCGGGTGCTCGGCGACGACCACTTCGTCTACTTCAACAATCCGCGTACCCCGGACGGTTCGGTCCGGGCCGGGACGCACACGGCGCCGGACAGGGCCGCGATCGAGGTGGCCTTCGACGCGCTGCCGCAGACGGCCGACCGGCTGGTCCTGGTCGCCGCGATCGACCCGGAGGTCAATCCGGATGCCGACCTCTCGGGCTTCACCGACGCCGGCATCCGGCTGCTCGACGCGGCGGGAGCGGAACTCGGCCGGCTCGCCGTCTCCGACGGCCGGCCCGGCGAAACGGCCCTGGTGCTGGGCTCGTTCCGGCGCCGGGCGAGCGGAGACTGGGATTTCGTGTCGGGCGGCAAGGGCTACCGGGGCGGGCTGGTGGACCTGTTGGCGGACTACGGCATCGAGGTCGCCTGAGCTTCCTCGGGCTCCCGGGACACGTACCGCAGGACGCCCCACATGGTGTCGGGGCTCTGGAGTTCCGGCTCGGGCTCGCGGCACGCCGCGAGCCCGGCGAGCAGCGCGGGGCCGTCCGCACCGGAGCCGATCAGGACGAGCTGGGTCCGGCGGGGTTCGGCGCGGCCCCAGGGCTGCGGGGTGAAGCGCAGGAACCGCCCGACGGCGTGGATCTCGTACCGGTCGTCGTGGCCGGGGACGCCGAAGTGGACGTAGCCCTTGATGCGGTAGAGGCCGGCGGGCCGTGCGTCGAGGAAGTCGATGAACCGGCGCGGGCTGAGGGCCTGCTCGGAGACGAACTCGGTGCTCTCGTACCGGCTGTGGGCGTGCTCGGCGTGGCCATCATCAAATTCGGCCATCAGGTCCTCGAAGGAGAGCTGGCCGCGGGTCTCGGTCCACGGCCGCCGGTCGAAGAGGAGCTCCGGGTCGATCCGGCCGTGATCCGCAGGGACCACCGGGGTGCCGGGGCAGAGCCCGGCCAGCACCGTCTCGATCCGCGCCCGCTCCTCCGCCGCCACCCGGTCGGTCTTGTTGAGGACGACCAGGTCGGCGACGGCAAGGTGGCGGTCGGTTTCGGGATGCCTGGCCCGGGTGGCGTCGAACTCGGCGGCGTCCACCACCTCGACCATCCCGCCGTACCGCACCGCGGGGTTCTCACCGGCCATCAGCATCCGGATCAGCTCCTGCGGCTCGGCGAGTCCGCTGGCCTCGATCACGATGACGTCGATCCGGTTCGCGGGACGCGAGAGCCGCTCCAGGTAGACGTCGAGCTCGCTGCCGTCCACCGCGCAGCACAGGCAGCCGCTGCCGAGCGACACCATCGAGTCCCCGACCTGGCCCGCGACCTTCATCGCGTCGATCTCGATCGATCCGAAATCGTTGACCACCACCCCGATCCGGGTGCCCCGGCTGCTCTTGAGGAGGTGGTTGAGGAGGGTGGTCTTGCCGGATCCGAGGAATCCGGCGAGGACGACGACGGGGATGGGCTGCCTGCTGTTCACCCGGACGATCGTAGTCAGGCGGCGGGCGGAACGGGCTGTGGCGGGGTGGGGCCGACGTACCGGGCGGCCGGGCGGATGATCTTCGAGTCGGCGGCCTGTTCCAGGATGTTCGCACTCCAGCCGACCACCCGGGCCACGCAGAAGGTCGGGGTGAACATCTCGCGGGGCAGCCCGCACAGCTCCATGACCACGCCAGCGTAGAACTCGACATTGGTGTGCAGCTCGCGGCCCGGCTTGAGCTCGGCGAGGATCGCCTCGACCTGCGCCTCGACCTGCACGGCGAAGTCGACCAGCGGCCCGCCGAGCTGCACCGCGATCTCCCGCAGCATGCGGGACCGGGGGTCCTCGGTGCGGTAGACGGGGTGGCCGAATCCCATGATCCGCTCCCCGGCCGCCACCCGCTCGCGGATCCACGGGCCGATCCGTTCGACGGTGCCGATGGCGTCGAGGGTGTCCAGGGCCCGGCTCGGGGCGCCGCCGTGCAGCGGTCCGGAGAGCGCGCCGACCGCACCAGTGAGGCAGGCCGTGACGTCGGCGCCGGTGGAGGCGATGACGCGGGCGGTGAAGGTGGAGGCGTTGAAACCGTGGTCGACGGTCGAGATCAGGTAGCGCTCGACCGCCCGGGCCCGGACCGGGTCGGGCTCCTCGCCGGTCAGCATGTAGAGGTAGTTGGCGGCGTACGGCAGGTCCTCGCGCGGCTCCACCGGGGCGAGCCCCTGCCCGAGCCGGTACAGGGCGGTGAGCAGGGTCGGCACCGCCGCACAGGCCGCCAGCGCATCGGCGGCCCGGCGTCCGGGGTCGAGGTCGTAGACGGGGCGGAAGCCGGCCGAGGCGCCGAGCAGGGAGAGCGCGGTGCGCAGGCCCGCCAGGGGCCCGGAGAGCGCGGTGGCCCGGGCCAGGGCGGGCAGTGCCTCGCGGACGTCTGCGGGCAGCCGGCGGAGGGGGGCCAGCTCGGCGGCGAAGGCGGCGCGCTCGGCGGGCCCGGGCAGGGTGCCGCGGAACATCAGGTGCCAGACGTCCTCGAAGGACCGGTGGGCGGCGAGGTCGACGGCGGAGTACTGGCGGTAGTGGTAGAAGCCCTCGCGGCCTCGGACGTCACCGAGTTCGGTCTCGGTGACCACGACGCCCGCGAGCCCGCGGGGCACTGCGACGGTTGTGTTCATGACCCGACCATCCATCCTTGACTGAGTCACTGTCAATATTGATCGAATCAACATGTATAGGGTGGATGCATGAATGACCGGCTCACCACTCGCGAGGCTGCCGAGCTGCTCGGAGTCAAGCCCTCCACGGTGTACGCGTACGTCAGCCGCGGCCAGCTCAGCAGCCGCCGCGACCCGGTGGGCCGGGGCAGCACCCTCGATGCCGCCGAGGTCGCCGCGCTGGCCCGGCGCAACCGCCGGGAGGCGGCGGCCCCGGCCGGGGAGCTCTCCGTACGCACCGCGCTGACCCTCATCGAGCCCGACCGGTACTGGTACCGCGGGGTGGACGCCGTGGAGCTGGCCGGCCGGTACAGGTACGAGGAGGTCGCCGAGTGGCTCTGGACCGGGCTGCCGCCGCGCGGGGCACGGTTCACGGCGCCGCCGGAGCTGCTGGCCGCGGCCCGGCGGGCGGTGTCCGCGCTGCCGGAGCACAGCGGCCCGGTCGACCGGCTGCGGGTGGCCACGGCCGCGGCGGCGGTGGCGGATCCGCTGCGCCACGACCTGTCGGAGCAGGCCGTGCTGGGCTCCGCACGGGCCCTGATCCCGACCCTGGTCGGCGCGCTGCCGCCCGCGGCGGGACGGCCGGACGGGACTGAACGCGAAGACGGCGAGGACGGCGAGGACGGCGGGGATGGCAGGAACGGCGAGGACGGACCGCTCGCCGAGCGGCTGTGGACGCGGCTGACGGCCCGGCCGGCCGATCCCGCCGCGGTCGCGGTCCTCGACCTCGCGCTCGGCCTACTGGTCGACCACGACCTGGCCGCCTCCACCCTCGCCGTACGGGTCGCCGCCTCGGCCCGCGCCCATCCGTACGCCGCCGTCTCGGCCGGCCTCGGGGCACTCGAAGGGCCGCTGCACGGCGCGGCAGGGCGGCTGGCCCACCGGATGCTGCGGGACGTGCTGGAGCAGGGCGGAGCGGCACCGGTGGTGGCGGAGCACCTGCGCGCCGGCCGCCGGGTGCCGGGACTCGGGCACCGACTGTACGCGGGGGAGGACCCGCGCGCCGGGGCGCTGTTCGCCCGGCTCGCCGAGCTGGACACGGCCGCCCCGGCGCTGGCCGCCGCGCGGGACGTGGTCGCGGTGACGGCCCGGCAGGGCCGCGGGCTGCACGCCAATGTGGACCTGGCGCTGGCGGTGCTGACGGTGTCCTGCGGGATGCCCGCGGAGGCCGGCGAGACGGTGTTCGCGGTCGCCCGCACGGCCGGCTGGATCGCGCACGCCCTGGAGGAGTACGGGGAACGCCCGCTGCGGATGCGCCCGAGCGGCCGGTACACGGGCCCGCGCCCACCCCAGCCCCTGCCATGACCCGACGCGCCCGGCCCGCCCCGCCCGGCCGGGCCACCCGGCCACCCGGCCCGCGCCCTGCGGCGCCGGAAGATCCGGAGGAAGAGATTCCGGTGGCCGGTTCCCTCCGGGCCCCGGCCGCCTTACCGTTCTCGGTCATGAGCACCCGGCGCGCGCTGCGACTCCCCCGGCGGGCGGTCTCCCAGATCCTGCTGACCCAGCTGGCCATCGCCGCCGGGGTCGCCGTGCTGGCCACCGGACTCTTCCTGGCCCCGCTCAGTGCCCAGCTGGACGACCAGGCGATGCGGCGCGCCCTCGCCATCGCCCAGAGCACGGCCGCCGACCCGGACATCTCCGCCGGTCTGCTGACCACCGCCGCCACCGCGGACACCCCGGTCCAGGCCGCCGCCGAACGCATCCGCCAGGCCACCGGCGCCGAGTACGTCGTCGTCCTCGACCGGAACGGCATCCGGCGCTCCCACCCCAGCCCCGAGCGGATCGGCCTGCCCGTCTCCACCGACCCCAGCGAGGCCCTGGCCGGCCACGAGGTGATGGAGATCGACGAAGGGACCCTCGGCCGCTCCGCCCGCGGCAAGGTGCCACTGCTCGCCGAGGACGGGGAGCTCGTCGGCGCCGTCTCCGTCGGCATCGCCTACGACAGCGTCCGCGACCGGCTGCTCGGCGCCATCCCCGGCCTGCTCGCCTACGCCGGCGGAGCCCTGGCCGTCGGCGCCCTCGCGGCCTGGCTGATCTCGCGCAGGATCCAGCGGCAGACCCGCGACCTGGCCTTCTCCGATATCGCGGGGCTGCTGGCGGAGCGCGAGGCGATGCTGCACTCCATCCGCGAGGGCGTGGTGGCCCTCGACCGCCACGACCGCATCCGGCTCGTCAACGACGAGGCCGCCCGACTGCTCGGCCTGGACCCGGGCGCCCTCGCCGGACGCCGGCTGGACGAGGTCCTGGGCGACGGCCGCACCACCGACGTCCTGACCGGCCGGGTCACCGGCCACGACCTCCTTGCCGTCCAGGGCCCCCGGGTCCTGGTCGCCAACCGGATGCCCACCGAGGACGGCGGTGCCGTCGCCACCCTCCGCGACCGCACCGAGCTGGAGCACCTGGGCCGGGAGCTCGACTCCACCCGGGGCCTGATCGACGCCCTGCGCGCGCAGGACCACGAGCACGCCAACCGGCTGCACACCCTCCTCGGCCTGATGGAGCTCGGCCTGCACGAGGAGGCGGTGGACTACGTGACCGAGGTCGTCGGCGTGCACCGCAGCACCGCCGAACAGGTCACCGAGAAGGTCCACGACCCGCTGCTCGCCGCCCTGCTGGTGGGCAAGGCCACGGTGGCCGCCGAGCGCGGTGTCTCCCTGCGGCTGGCCCCCTCCACCCTGCTGCCCGACCGCCTGGTGGACCCGGGCGGCCTCGTCACGATCCTCGGAAACCTTGTGGACAACGCACTGGACGCCTCGGCGGGGTCGCCCGAGCCACGGGTCGAGGTGGAACTGCACGCGGAGGGGCACGCCGCCGTGCTGCGGGTGCGCGACAGCGGCCCCGGAGTCCCCGCCGCCCGGCGCGAGGAGATCTTCACCGAGGGCTGGTCCACCAAGCAGCCCAAGGCGCACCGCGAGCGCGGGCTGGGGCTCGCCCTGGTGCGGCGCCTAGCGGAACGGCAGGGCGGCAGCGCCCGGGCCGGTGAAGCAGCGGACGGAGGGGCGGAGTTCTCCGTCGTACTCCCGGAGGCCCTGCGATGACCATGGTTCCGGATGGGGTCCGGGATGAGCTCCCGGACGGGGTGATCCACGTATTGGTCGTCGACGACGACATGCGTGTTGCCCGGATCAACGCGGCGTACGTGGCAAAGGTTCCCGGTTTCCACGTGGTGTCCCAGGCCCATTCCGCCGCCGAGGCACTGGCGTTCCTCGCATCCGGCCGGCCCGTGGACCTGATCCTCCTGGACCACTACCTGCCCGACGAGAACGGCCTCGACCTGGTACGCCGGCTCCGCCAGCTCGGCCGCAAGACCGACGTGATCATGGTGACGGCGGCCCGCGACCTGGCCACCGTCCAATCGGCCATGCGGCTCGGCGCCCTGCAGTACCTGGTGAAGCCCTTCACCTTCGCCGGCCTGCGCGGCAAGCTGGAAGCGTACGGCGCCCTGCGCCGCACCCTGGACCTGGGCGGCGAGGCCGAACAGGCCGAGGTGGACCGGATCTTCGGCGCGCTGGCCGGCGCGGCAACCCCGGTGGACCTCCCCAAGGGCCACTCCCCCACCACCACCGAACTGGTCCGCCAGGTCCTCCGTTCGGCCGACGGCCCGCTCTCCACCCAGGAGGTCGCCGACCGCGCGGGCATCAGCCGGCAGACCGCCCAGCGCTACCTCAAGCTCCTCGACCGCGCCGGCCGCGTCCGACTCACCCTCCGCTACGGCGAAACCGGCCGCCCGGAACACCGGTACGCCTGGCTCCCGGCCGGTACCGGCAGCAGCCCCTGACACCGCCCCGGCCCGGGCGGGCCGGCCCGCGTCACACCGCCCCGGCCCCGGTCAGCGCCCGCACCTCGGTCTCGGCGTGCTTCGCCGCGTCCGGCACCTCCCCCGAGGTGACGGTGCCCAGCCAACCGGCCAGGAAGCCCAGTGGGATGGAGACGATCCCCGGGTTCTGCAACGGGAACAAGTGGAAGTCCACACCCGGGAACAGCGCGTCCGGACTGCCGGAGACCACCGGCGAGAACACCACCAGCAGCACGGCCGGAACCAGGCCGCCGTACACCGACCAGACAGCGCCCCGCGTGGTGAACCCGCGCCAGAACAGCGAGTACATCAGCACCGGCAGATTGGCCGAGGCCGCCACCGCGAAGGCCAGGCCCACCAGGAACGCCACGTTGAGGTCCTGGGCCAGCAGCCCCAGCGCGATCGCCACCGCCCCGATGCCCACCGCCGCCACCCGCGCCACCGCGACCTCGCTGCGCTGCCGGGCATTCCTGCGCCGCAGGGAGGCGTACAGGTCGTGGGCCACCGAGGCCGAGGAGGCCAGGGTGATCCCGGCGACCACCGCAAGGATCGTTGCGAACGCGATGGCGGCCACGACAGCGAACAGCACCGCGCCCCCGGTGCTGCCCGCCCCGCCGCCGAGGAAGGCGGCGAGCAGCGGGACCGCGGTGTTCCCGGAGGCGTTGGAGGCCCGTACGGCATCCGGCCCCACCAGGGCCGCCGCCCCGAAGCCCAGCACGATGGTCATCAGGTAGAAGCCGCCGATGAGCGCGATCGCCCACACCACCGAGCGGCGGGCCGCGCGCGCGGTCGGCACGGTGTAGAAGCGGGACAGGATGTGCGGCAGGCCGGCGGTGCCCAGCACCAGGGCCAGGCCGAGGCTGATGAAGTCGAAGCGCGCGGTCCAGTCGCCGCCGTACCGGAGCCCGGGCCCGAGGAAGGCGGCGCCGTGGCCGCTGCGCTCGGCGGCGCTGGTCAACAGCTGGTTGAAGTCCCCGTGGAAGCGGATCAGGACCAGCACGGTCAGGGTGATCGCGCCGGCCATCAGCAGGACCGCCTTGACAATCTGGATCCAGGTGGTGGCCCGCATGCCGCCGAAGGAGACGTAGATCACCATCAGCGCGCCGACCCCGATCACGGTCCAGGTCCGCGCGGCGGTACTGCTGTTGCCCAGCAGCAGGCCGACCAGGCTGCCCGCACCGACCATCTGGGCGACCAGGTACAGCACCGAGACGGTGACCGAGGAGGTACCGGCGGCGATCCGGACCGGGCGCTCGCTCATCCGCGCCGCGACCACGTCGGCGAGGGTGAACCGGCCGCAGTTGCGGACCAGTTCGGCGACCAGGAAGAGCACGACCAGCCAGGCGACCAGGAAGCCGACCGAGTAGAGCATGCCGTCGTAGCCGAAGAGGGCGATCAGGCCGGAGATCCCGAGGAAGGAGGCGGCGGACATGTAGTCGCCCGCGATGGCGAAACCGTTCTCCAGCGGGGAGAACAGCCGTCCCCCGGCGTAGAACTCCTCCGCCGAGCCGTGCCGGTTGCGGCTGACCCAAGTGGTGATGCCCAGCGTGACCGCGATGAAGACGCTGAACAGGACGAGGGCCAGCGTCTGATGTTCGGTGGTCACCGGCCGGCCCCCCGGCTGTGTTCCTGGTCGAACACCGTCCAGCGCAGTTCCAGCGCCGCGCGGTCCCGGCGCAGCCGGGCGTGGCGCGCGTAGGCCCAGGTCAGCAGGAAGGTGCTGAGGAACTGGCCGATTCCGGCCAGCAGCGCCACGTTGACGGCACCCAGGACCGGTCGGGCCATCAGGCCGGGGGCGGCGGTGGCGGTGACCACGTACGCGAGGTACCAGAGCAGGAAGGCGAGGGTGGCGGGGACGACGAAGCGGCGGTAGCGGCTGCGCACTTCCTGGAAGACGGCGCTGCGTTGCACCTCCAGATAGATCTCCGCCGCACCGGCACCACCGGCACCACCTGCCGCGCCGCCGGCCCGGCCCGCCGGGTCTGCCTGCTCCTGCGCGCGGTCGCCCGCGCCCTCACCGGCGCCGCTGCCCTCGCCCTCACCCCAGCCGGCGGCCAGCGCGTCGTACCAGGGGTCGTCGAGCCGGATCGTTCCGGCATCACGACCATCGTGCTTGTCCACCGAACTCTCCTTGTCCGTGGCCGCAGTGGCCACGTGTCCCCAAGGATGTGCGGAGTGACTGATTCCGGACTGGTGTACCGACGCACTTCACCCCATCAGGTGACAGGGTGAAGCGCGTCGCCGGGACGTACCGCCCCGGTCAGGCGTCGATGCGCGAACGGTCCAGGGTGGCCGCCGAGCCGGTGATGAACTCCTTGCGGGGCGCCACCTCGTTGCCCATGAGCAGGTCGAACACCTGCTCCGCGGAGTCCAGATCGCCGATGTTGATCCGGCGCAGGGTGCGGAAGCGGGGGTCCATGGTGGTCTCCGCCAGCTGGTCGGCGTCCATCTCGCCGAGGCCCTTGTAGCGCTGGATCGAGTCCTTGTACCGGATTCCCTTGCGCTGGTACTCCAGCAGGGTCTGCCGGAGCTCGCTGTCCGAGTACGTGTACACGTACTTGTCCTGGCCCTTCTTGGGCTGGATCAGCTCGATCCGGTGCAGCGGCGGTACGGCCGCGAACACCCGGCCGGCCTCCACCATCGGGCGCATGTAGCGCTGGAAGAGGGTCAGCAGCAGGCAGCGGATGTGGGCGCCGTCGACGTCGGCGTCGACGAGCAGGACGATCTTCCCGTACCGGGCCGCGTCGAGGTCGAAGGTCCGGCCCGAGCCGGCTCCTATGACCTGGATGATCGCCCCGCACTCGGCGTTCTTGAGCATGTCCGAGACCGAGGACTTCTGGACGTTGAGGATCTTGCCGCGGATCGGCAGCAGCGCCTGGAACTCGGAATTCCGGGCGAGCTTGGCGGTGCCGAGGGCGGAGTCCCCCTCGACGATGAAGAGCTCGCTGCGGTCCACGTCGTCACTGCGGCAGTCGGCCAGCTTGGCCGGCAGCGAGGAGGACTCCAGCGCGGTCTTCCGGCGCTGGGCCTCCTTGTGCTGCCGGGCGGCGATCCGGGTGCGGGCCGCCGCGACGATCTTCTCCATGACGGAGCGGGCCTGCTGCTTGTCGTCCCGCTTGGTGGAGGTCAGGAAGGCCTTGAGCTCCTTGGCGACCACGGCCGCGACGATCCGGGTGGCCGCCGAGGTGCCGAGCACCTCCTTGGTCTGGCCCTCGAACTGCGGCTCGGCCAGCCGGACGGTCACCACCGCCGTCAGGCCCTCCATCGCGTCGTCCTTGACCACGTCGTCCTCGGCGACCCGGAGCAGCTTCGCGGAGCGGAGCACCTCGTTCACGGTCTTGGTGACCGAGCGCTCGAATCCGGACACGTGGGTGCCGCCCTTGGGGGTGGCGATGATGTTCACGAAGGACTTCAGCTGGGTCTCGTACCCGGTGCCCCAGCGCAGGGCGATGTCCACGCCGAGCTCGCGGGTGACCTCGGTGGGGGTCATGTGACCGCGCTCGTCGAGGACCGGGACGGTCTCCTTGAAGGTGCCCTGGCCGGTCAGCCGGAGCACGTCGCAGACGGCCTTGTCCTGCGCCAGGTACTCGCAGAACTCGCTGATGCCCCCGTCGAAGCGGAATGTCTCCTCGGTCTTGCCGGCTCCGTCGATGCCGCGCTCGTCGCAGACCACGATGGTCAGGCCGGGGACCAGGAAGGCGGTCTGGCGGGCGCGCTGGTAGAGGTGCTCCAGCGAGAGCCGGGCGTCCTTGAGGAAGATCTGCCGGTCGGCCCAGTACCGCACCCGGGTACCGGTGCGGCCCTTGGGGACGCGCTTGCCCTTGTGGAGCCCGTTGGCCGGGTCGAAGGGGCTGTCCGGACCCTGCTCGGTGAACATGCCGGGGACACCCCGGCGGAAGCTGATCGAGTGGGTGGCGCTGTTCCGGTCGACCTCGACGTCGAGGCGGGCGGAGAGCGCGTTCACCACGGAGGCGCCGACGCCGTGCAGGCCGCCGGAGGCCGCGTAGGAGCCCCCGCCGAACTTGCCGCCGGCGTGCAGCTTGGTCATGACGACCTCGATGCCGGACAGCCCGGTCTTCGGCTCCACGTCGACGGGGATGCCGCGGCCGTTGTCACGGACCTCGACCGAGCCGTCGTCGTGCAGGATGACCTCGATGTGGTCGCAGAAGCCGCCCAGGGCCTCGTCGACCGAGTTGTCGATGATCTCCCAGAGGCAGTGCATGAGGCCACGGCTGTCGGTGGAACCGATATACATGCCGGGGCGTTTCCGGACGGCCTCGAGACCTTCGAGGACGAGCAGGTGCCGCGCGGTGTAGTTGGAGCCGTCCCGGTCTGCTCCGGTCAGCAGCGCGCTGGAAGGCACGGACGTGTCGGCGGTCACGCAGTTCGCTCCTCGCTGAATTTCTTTTCTGGCCCGGTCGGGCTCAGGGGTGGCTCGGTTGCCCGTCAGAGGGTACCGAGGCCTGGTAGAGCCGATGCAACGCCACCCTCGTGCCGGTTCAGCCTAATGCAGATCCGCACGGGTGTTCGATACTTCGTTGGAGTGAAGCAAACATCACGTTCCCTTCCGCGCATGAACCATTTAGGGTTCGGGCACGTCCTCATGAACAACCGGCACTCACGCCGGGGAGGATCAAACCGGCTACACGCACTGACAAGCAACGCGAAACCGTAAAGCAACGCAATACGGCTCCTTCGCCGCCAACCGGCAGCAGCCGGCCAGCTTCGGAAGGAAGTTTCGAGGAAAAGCCGCGAGCGGGAACGTTTTCGGCCTGGTTGGATGTTGACCCTGGTACGACAGCTCGTCGAGCTAGAGAAGAGGCGACGTGACTACTGTTCTGACCCCCGCGACCCCGCTGACGGCCGCTGACCGATGCGACCGTTGCGGCGCCCAGGCATATCTGCGCGTCGTCCTGATGAGCGGCGGTGAACTGCTCTTCTGCGCCCACCACGGGCGTAAGTTCGAGCCGGAACTCAAGAAGATCGCCGCGGAAATACAGGATGAGACTGAGCGGCTTACGACCGCTCCGGCCAGCGCCGACACCGAGGATCGCTGACACTCGCATCCCGACGAGCCAGGACCGGCCAGGCCGGTCGACGGGCGGTACCCCTGTAACCCAGGGGTGCCGCCCGTCCTCGTGTCGCAACCCGGCCCCGGCCGGGTCAGCCCGTCATGAACCCGGCGAGCGGGGCGATCTTCGTATAGACGCCAGGGCTGTCCGCGCGCCCGCAGCCGCGTCCCCAGGACACCAGCCCGATGAGACGGCCGCCGGCCACCAGCGGCCCGCCGCTGTCCCCCTGACAGGCGTCCTTGCCGCCTTCCTGGACCCCGGCGCACACCATGGACTCCGCCAGGTACCGTCCGTCGGCGTCCCCGGGATACGCCGCCCGGCAGACCTCGTCCGCCAGCACGGTCACTCCGGCGGCACGCAGCGCGTAGGCGTAGTCACCGAATCCACTGGTATCCCCCCAGCCGTATACGGCAGCTTCGGTACCGGCTGCGTACCCGGGATCCCCCGGACCGGCGAGCGGGACTACGTAGTGCGCCGGTACGGCTTCGTGGAGTTCCAGTACGGCGAGATCCCCGGCGTTGGTCGCCGGATCGTAGGCGGGGTTCACCCGGGCCCCGCGCACTGCGATCTCGCGGCCCTCGGCCGCCCGCAGCTCGGTGCGCCCGATGATCACCCGGAGATCGCGCACGGATTCGACCGGGCCGCCCAGGACCTGGCGGCCGAGGCAGTGGGCCGCGGTCAGCACCTTGGTCGGGCCGACGATCACGCCCCCGCAGAACTGGCCCGCCCGCGTACCCCCGAACCGGTCACGGCTGGAGAGGGCCACCACCCACGGACTGTCTGCGATCTTGACCGGCTTTCCGCCGATCACCCCTCCGTCCGGGGCGGCCTGCCGCGCCTGGGCGAGGGGTATGGCGGCGGCTGCCGCCGCCAGGGTCAGTGCGCCCGCCAGGACACGGGCGAGGGGACGACGCATGTGACCTCCTGACTCCGAGTGTGTACGACTCCACTCAGAGTGGGATGCCCGGTGGCCGTGCGCACCCGCGCGGCCACCGCGCGCCGTCCCCTGCCGAGCCCACGCGGCGGGTCCCCCGGCTGGTCCGCGGCTAGTCCAGGTAGTCGCGCAGCACCTGCGAGCGCGACGGGTGGCGCAGCTTCGACATGGTCTTGGACTCGATCTGGCGGATCCGCTCACGGGTCACGCCGTAGACCTTGCCGATCTCGTCCAGGGTCTTGGGCTGGCCGTCGGTGAGCCCGAAGCGCATGGAGACCACGCCGGCCTCGCGCTCGCTGAGGGTGTCGAGCACCGAGTGCAGCTGTTCCTGCAGGAGCGTGAAGGAGACCGCGTCAGCCGGGACGACCGCCTCGGAGTCCTCGATGAGGTCACCGAACTCGCTGTCGCCGTCCTCGCCCAGGGGGGTGTGGAGGGAGATCGGCTCGCGGCCGTACTTCTGGACCTCGATGACCTTCTCGGGGGTCATGTCGAGTTCCTTGGCGAGCTCCTCCGGGGTGGGCTCGCGGCCCAGGTCCTGGAGCATCTGGCGCTGCACGCGGGCCAGCTTGTTGATCACTTCGACCATGTGCACCGGGATGCGGATGGTGCGGGCCTGGTCGGCCATGGCGCGGGTGATCGCCTGCCGGATCCACCAGGTCGCATAGGTCGAGAACTTGTAGCCCTTGGTGTAGTCGAACTTCTCGACGGCGCGGATCAGGCCCAGGTTGCCTTCCTGGATCAGGTCCAGGAAGAGCATGCCGCGGCCGGTGTAGCGCTTGGCCAGGGAGACCACGAGGCGGAGGTTGGCCTCCAGCAGGTGGTTCTTGGCCCGGCGGCCGTCCTCGGCGATGATCTCCAGCTCGCGCTTGAGCTTGGGGGCCAGCTTGTCGGAGTTGGCCAGCTTGTCCTCGGCGAACAGGCCCGCCTCGATCCGCTTGGCCAGCTCGACCTCCTGCTCGGCGTTGAGGAGGGGGACCTTGCCGATCTGCTTGAGGTAGTCCTTGACGGGGTCCGCGGTGGCGCCGGCGACGGCCACCTGCTGGGCCGGGGCGTCGTCCTCGTCGTCGTCGGAGAGCACGAAGCCCTTGTTCTCGCCGGTGTCTTCCTCTTCGCCCTCGCCGGCCTTGACCACGGCGGGGCCCTCGTCGAGGGATTCTTCGCCGGTGGACTCGTCGGCGGTCTTCGAGGCCGCCGTCTTCTTCGCCGCGGTCTTCTTCGCGGCGGTCTTCTTGGCAGGTGCGGCCTTCTTGGCCGCCGTCTTCTTGGCCGCTGCCTTCTTGGCGGGCGCGGCTGCGGTTCCGGTCTCGTCCGCGAGGGCGTCTGCGGCGGTCTCCGGGTCCGTCGGCCGTTCCTCCGGGGCGGCGGTGTCGGCCGCCGTCGCCCGGGCCGCGACGGTCTTGGTGGCCGTCCGCTTGGCCGGGGCCTTCGCTGCGACGCTCTTGCGGCTGCGCTTGGGTGACTCCGCGGCACTGACCATCAGCGTCACACCCTCTTCCTCGAGGATCTGGTTGAGGCTGCGCAGAACATTCTTCCACTGGCTTTGCGGAATCTGGTCAGCCTCGAAGGCCCGACGCACGTCATCGCCGGCGATCTGCCCCTCGGCCTTGCCCCGCTCGATGAGCGCCATCACAGACTCGGACTCGGCGATCTCCGGCGGGAGCGTACGGGATGTGCTGGCCGACACGAACAACCTCTCGGAACGATGGAAACGGCTTCCGACCCCGGTCTGGTGCTGGACCGGAGCCGACGACCACCGACGGGGATGGGCCGGCGGCGCGGGCAGGGGCCGGGGAGCTCCACAGCACCCGGTACGGCTGCTGTACTACCTCCGTCGGCCATCACCTCTTAGGTCATCGCGAGACCTCGCGGAGCGTTACGCCCAATCTTCGTGGCCCGAATCACATCGGCCCGCCGGGGACGTGTCCCGGCGGTCCTGTCGCCGGGCCCGGCGGGCCCGGCGACAGGCGGTTCTTCTCCGTGTCGCGGCGCCCCCCGCGCGCTCCCGCCGGTCAGTGCTCGCGCGGTGCCGGGACCACGCGCTCGACCTCCGGATGAACTGTCAGCAGCTGGCGCATGGCGTTCTCGGCGCCGGTCGCGTCGCCGGCCGCGAGGGCCTCGACGATCCGGGCGTGGTGCGCGACGCAGGTCTCGCTGGGGCGGTCGCAGGCGGTGACCGGGCTCCCGGAGACCTGGAGGGCGGCGGAGACGATGCCGGAGAGGTGTTCGAGCATGCGGTTTCCGGCGACCTGGATGAGCAGGGCGTGGAACTCGTTGTCGGCCCGGGCGAAGGTGATCGCGTCGCCCTGGCCGAGGGCGTGGCCCATGATCTCTACCATGTCGGCCAGGCGCTGCTGGACGTCCTGGCGGCCGTGGCCGGCGGCGAGGCGGGCGGCCAGCGGCTCGATGGTCCAGCGGAGCTCGTTGAGCTCGCGTCGCTGGTCCTCGCGCTGCGGGCCGAAGGCGCGCCACTCGATGATGTCGGGGTCGAGCAGGTTCCAGTCCGCGACCGGGCGGACCCGGGTGCCGACGTTGGGGCGGGCGCTGACGAGGCCCTTGGCCTCCAGGACCCGGAGCGATTCACGGACGACCGTGCGGGAGACCTCGAAGCGCTGGCCGATCTCCTCGGGGACCAGCGGGCGGTCCGCGCCGAGGTCGCCGGAAACAATCATCTGACCGAGCTGCTGGACGAGTTGGCCGTGCAGTCCGCGTCCGCGGCTGCCTGCCGCACGGCGTCCGACCCGGCTCAACTCGACGTCGGCACCGTCCCAGTGGGACGCGCCGACGCGGTCGGCGCCGGGGGCGTCCGCGTAGGGGTAGCGATCGAGTTCGCCCGGGCCGGCGAGGCCGGTGTCGGCATGGCGGGCGGCGGTCATCATGGTGTGCGCAAGGGTACTCACGAATCCTTTGTCGGCCGTGCCTGAAGGACCCTTGAGGTCTTTGGTGAAAAGCACACGAAAGGGTGATCAGTGCCACCTACGCAATTGACGCCTTATCGTAAGGAATCGATCACCACCGGACTCGGCTGCGCAGACCGGTGAATCCGTAGGCGCACAGCAGGACCGTCAGGGACAACAACAGGGCGGTTCCGACGGGTTGGGTCATGACCCGCAGGGCCCCCAGCACCAGCCGGTCCGCCTCCGGCGGCCACTGGGCGAAGGACAGGCCGCGCAGCCGCGCGGCGAGCCCGGCAGCCGGGTAGGCGGAGGGCCCGGCCAGGGCCTTGCTCACCAGCGGAACGACCATGACGGGTACGGCGAATACGGCGGCCAGCCCGGCGGTGGCCGAGCGGAACACCCCGGAGGCGAGCACCCCGGCCCAGGCGCAGCCGATCAGCAGCCCTGCCCAACTCGCCGCCGGCGAGATCCATTCCGCCGGGGGCCGCAGCAGGCCGTGGTCGAACACCAGCCGCAGCGCAGCCGCGTCGGCGGTGACGGCGAGCGCGCCGAGCAGCAGCGCGAGGGCGGCGCAGACGCCCAGTTTGGCGAGGAGCAGCCCCATCCGGCGCGGCACGGTACCGCGGTCGGCGGCGAGCACGGGATAGCGGTACTCCTCCCCGAAGGCGAGCGCGCCCAGCAGCCCGGCGCCGATCGCGGCCGGGGGCAGCGGCAGCCGTTCCGGCCAGGCGGCGAGCAGCCGGTGCTGCGGGGTGTGCCCGGCCCGGGCGAGCAGCAGAGCGGTGACCACGGAGACCGCGATCACCGCCGCCGCGGTGAGCACGGGGGTGGCGGTGCCGAAGACGCGGCGCAGCTCGTAGCGCAGTGGCCGCAGCGGGCCGCCGACCCGGCGCACGGCCGAGGGAGGCCGCCCGGCCCGGGCGCGTTCGGGCCCGGCAGCCGTCTCGGCACCGGCAGCCGTTTCGGTACCGGCGGCCGGCCCGGCCGGGGGCACCGGGGCAGGGGCGCCGGTGTCTCCGGTTTCGTCGGCGAGCTGGTGGACGAGCACCCCGTGCCGGAAGGCCGCCTCGCCGATCTCGGCACAGCTGCTGCCGTAGACGGACAGCCGGCTGCCGCTCTCCTCGACGACCTCCACCGCCCGCCGGCCGGCCCGGGCCTCGCGGCCCAGCACGTCGGCCAGCCGGGCGGCGTGCGGGGTGCGTACCGCGACCCGCGGGCGCAGCCGGGTCCGGGCGAACTCGGCCACGTCCTGGTCGGCGACGAGCCGACCGCCCTGGATGGTGACGACCTGGTCGGCGGCGCGGGCGGCCTCCTTGGGATCGTCGGTGGTGAACAGCACCGCACCGCCGAGGGCGGCGTGGCCGCGCAACAGTCCGTGCATCCAGTTCTGTTCACGGGGGGAAAGCCCGGCGGCCGGCTCGTCGAGCAGCAGGGTGCAGGGATCGGCGAGCAGCGCCGCGGCCAGCCCGACCCGGCGGTCCATGCCGACGGACAGGGAGCCGAGCCGCTGGTCGCGCAGGCCCGCGATACCGACGACGTCGAGCATGGCGTCCGCCCGGGAGGCGGGCACCCCGGCTGCGGCGCAGAGCATCCGCAGCTGGTTCCGCACGGTCCGGGCGGGATGCCCGGGGAGCTCGCCGAGCAGGACGCCCACCTCCCGCCCCGGATGCGGGATGCGGTGCAGCGGGCGGCCCCGGAAGTAGGTGACCCCCCGCCCGGGTTCGAGTTCGAGCATGAGCCGGAGGGCAGTGGTCTTGCCCGACCCGGCTTCGCCGAGCAGGGCGGTCACCCGCCCGGGGCGAGCCTCGAAGGTGAGGTCGTCCACGGTGGGCGGGTGGTCTCGGCGGGGTGCACTGGTGAGTCCGATGGCCTGGAGCATCGCTTCTCTCGCGGGAGGTGAGACCGCTCGGCGGCAGGGTGAGTACCGCCATCAAGATAACGCGATATGTCCGATTTTCGGCGCAACGGCTCCGGTTCGGTGTCGGATCGTCAGACTTCCGGGCGCAGCATCGGCGGGTTCAGCAGGGTGGCGCCGCCGGCCCGGAACAGCTGGGCGGGACGGCCACCCTGACGGGTGGTCGTACCGCCGGCCGGCACCAGGAACCCGGGGGTTCCGGTCACCTTGCGGTGGAAGTTGCGCGGGTCGAGGGCCACGCCCCACACCGCCTCGTACACCCGGCGCAGCTCGCCGACGGTGAACTCGGGCGGGCAGAACGCGGTGGCGAGCGAGGAGTACTCGATCTTCGAGCGGGCCCGCTCGACCCCGTCCGCGAGGATCCTGGAGTGGTCGAAGGCGAGTCCGGCGGAGGGCTCGCTCTCCGCGGCGAGGAGTTCCTCCACCGGGGCCCAGCGCGCGCTGTTGGCGTCCCCGCCGGCCCGGGGCGCCGGGAGGTCCGGGGCGAGCACCAGATGCGCCACGCTGACCACCCGCATCCGCGGGTCCCGCTTCGGGTCCCCGTAGGTGGCGAGCTGTTCGAGGTGGGCTCCGTTGCCCGCGCCGGGATCGGCGGGGTCGTGGGCGCACAGGCCGGTCTCCTCGGAGAGCTCCCGGCCCGCGGCAGCCGCGAGGTCCTCGTCTCCGCGCACGAAACCGCCGGGCAGCGCCCACCGCCCCTGGAACGGCTGCTCACCCCGTCGGACCACGAGCGCGCAGAGCGCGTGGCGCCGCACGGTGAGCACGACCAGGTCGACGGTGACGGCGAAGGGCGGGAAGGCCGACGGGTCGTAGGGCGACATGCCGCGATCATAGTCGTCTGCCTGACGATAAACAGCGCTTTGGCGGTCCGGACCACAGCGGCCCAGACGCCGCGTCCCCTACGTCGCCAGTTGCAGCGCATCGGCGGCCTCCTCCACCATGCCCAGGCCCAGCCGGCTGACCCGGACCGCGAACGGTTTACCGGCCACCCGCAGGCCGGAGAGTCGCAGAGCGCCGAGTGGTGCGCTGCCGACCGGAGCGAGCGCCACGGTGCCGGCCGGTGCATCGGGGCGGATCCCGGCGAGCGCGGCGAGCACATGGATTCCGGCGGCAGCCGCCACCGAGGCCGGGCGGCAGGCCGCGGGGTGCGGCAGCGGGGCGCTGCCCTCGGTCCGCTGCTCGGCCGCATACATCTCGGGCAACCGGTAGGCGAAGGACTCGGCTGCGTCCAGCAGACCGCGGAGCAGGCCGGCGGCCTCCTTCTCGAACCCGGCGGCGGCCAGGCCGGCGACCGCGATGGCGCTCTCCTGCGGGCGCACTGCTCCCGAGCGGTGGCCGAAGGGGTTGTGTCCGGGTTCGCGCACGGCCATGCTCCGCAGCCCCCAGCCGGAGTCCATCGGCGGGGCTCCGAGCAGCCGGGCGAGCTGCTCGGTGCGGACCGGGTCCAGCAGCCCCGGGGCGAGCCGCCCGCCACCCAGCAGCCCGGTGTCGAGCAGGTGGGCGGCTGCGCCGGTCAGCCGGGGCAGTGGGCGCCCGTCGGGGTGCAGGGCGGACGCCGGCCGCCCGCCGGAGGGGCCGTCCCCGTCGATCCAGAACCGCGCCCGGAACCGCTGTCCGAGGGCAGCCGCCCAGTCCCGCCATTCCTCGGCATCCGGGCGGCCACACTCGGCCAGCAGGTCGGCGCCGAGCAGCGCCGCCCGGTGGGCGTGGGCCTGGGTCTCGCATCGGCGTGGCCCGGGGTCCGGGTCGGCCAGGAACCCGTCCTCCCCGAGGTTGGCCCGCAGCCAGCCCAGGCAGCGTTCGGCGGCCGGCAGCAGCTCGGCCAGCTCCTCCTCCGGCAGTCCCCAGCGGCGGGCCTCGGCGAGGACCGCCGGGAAGGCGAGGGTGGCCTCGGTCCCCGTGCAGCCCGGCGGCAGCTGCGGCCCCGCGCCGCGCAGCGGGCCGGGGATCTTGCCCGCCTCCGGCCCCCGGCCGCCCGTCTGTGTCCGGGCAAGGATGCGCAGGGTGGCGACGGCTAGGCCGGTCCCGAGCGGCAGAGCCATCCTGGCGGCCCACAGGGACTCCGCCGGGGCGATGCCCAGCCGCCAGGGCGCACCGGCCGCCGCGAAGGCGTCGGAGGGCCCTCCCGGGTCTCTCAGCAGCAGCGCCCGCAGGTCCTCCAGGCTGGTCCGGAACCAGATGTCGGCGCGCGGATCGTCCCCCTCGGCCCGGGCCTCGGACAGCGGGTTCGCCACTTGTCCCACGGGGGCCCTGGCCGTGCGGTGCTGTGCGGTGCGCAGCTCGATGGTGCGGGCCTCGCCGGGGGCGAGTTCCAGCTGCCAGCGGAGCAGCCCGGCGGAGGCCACCGCATCGTCCGGGGGCGGCTCGGCGGTGGTGACCGCCTGGGCTTCGCCGGCGCTCCAGCGCAGTCCGGAGGTGTGCACCCCGGCAGGCACTTCGGGCCCGGCCCGGCCGGAGGCGACGGCGGCCAGGTCGGCCAGGTCGGTGCCGAGGGTGATCTCCACCGGCACCCGGTGCGGTCGGGCCGTGAAGTTGCGCAGGGTGATGCGCTCGGTCCCGTCGGCATGCCGGACGCGCTCGATTCCGATGTCCGGGTCCGGGCCGGCTTCGGCGCCGGTGCGCACGGTGGCGGTGAAGCCGGCCCGGTCCGCGCCCAGGCTGCGGCCCTGCACGGCGACCGGGTCACGCCCGGCGACCCGCAGCAGGCAGCGGGAGAGCAGCCGACGCCCGGAGCGGTAGATGCCGTCGAGTCCGGACCCGGTGAGCTGGCCGTGCTCCGGGGAGATCGCCAGGCAGGGCGCGGCAACACAGATGACGGCGCCGTGCACGGGCGGCAGTTCGGGCCGGCGGGCGGGGGGAACGGGGTGAGCCATGCTTCGGGCTGCCTTGTCTGCCGGGGCTGCGCTCGGGACGGGTGCACTGGGGCGGCCGCGCGGCCGGGCCGCCGCCACCTGATGGCTGAACGCCCCCACCCCCGCCCGGGTCACGGCCGCCGGCTGCGCCGGCCGCGGCCGGCCTACTGGCCGTGCCGCCCGGGCGGCCACCCCGCGTACGGCACCGGCGAGGGTCGATGCCGCCGCTGCCGCGAGCCGGGTGCCCCCGAGGACGGCCTTGGGAGGGGCTCCCGCCGGCCGGGGCCGGCGCTCGGGCCTCATTGTTCGCTCCCGGCCGTGCGGCGGGTGTTCCGGCGGGAGGTCTTAGAGCGACGTCCTGCCGGGCGGGACAGGGACGGCCGCTTGCGGCGGGGTTCGCGGCGGCGCCGCTCTTCGCGCAGGCAGTGGCGGAGCCCCTCCGGATCGATGCCCTCGTTGCAGGCCCGGTGGAGCAGCTGGGCGAAGCGGTACTCGGCATCGGCCCGCAGCGCCAGGGAGAGCGCGATCCGGGCGGTCGGCTCGTCCCCGGTGGACCAGGAGACCCAGCCGGCCAGGGTGAGCGGGGCCGCGGCGTGTTCCCCGTACGCCCCGACGCAGCGGCGGGCCAGCGCGCGCCACAGGCGCAGCGCGGGGGCCGCCTCCTCGTCCTCCATCCATTCCGCCGCGATGTCCCGGATCTCCCGGTCCTGGAGGCCGAGGATGAGCGCGGCGGCCTCCTCGTTGCCGAGCAGCGCATCGTCCCAGTCGTCGGCCGGCGGGCCGCCTTCCGCGGGCGGCGCGAGAGTCAGCCGCCGCATCAGGGTCCGGGCCAGGGTGAGGGTCTCCGCGCCGGCTTCCTCCCGGGTGGTGCCGTCGAGGATCCTCGGCACCAGTCCCACGGCGGTCCGGTCCAGTGCCCGCACCTGTTCCTCGGCCACCGGCCCGCGCAGGGGCGCCAGCCGGTTTTCGATCTCCTTGAGCGTGCCCCGCACGTGGAGCCCCGCATAGGTGGCGGCGGCGGCCATCACCGAGGTCCCGGGGGCGGCCAGCGGGTTCCCCTCGGCCGGGCAGCAGCGGATGTCCGGGCAGCAGTAGGACCAGTACCTGCCGCCTGAGATGCAGAGGGCCTCCAGCACCGGCACGTCCAGGCCGCCGCAGGCCAGCCGGATCCGCTGGGCGAACGGCCGGAGCCTGGTCATCACCCGCTGGGCGCTCTCGCCTTCCTCCGGATCCTGGCAGAGGAACAGAACGATGCCGTCGGGCTTGCCGCCGCGCCGCTCGCTCCCCCGGACGAGGCAGTCCGCGACCTGGCGGGCGGTGTCCTCCCATTCCGCGGCTGTGGTGGGGAGGCCCACCCGCAGTCGGCCGCCGAACCGGCCGCCCTCGCCGTGGACGGCGACCATGACCAGGGAATCGTTGGGGTGGAAGCCGACCATGTACGGCAACGCGTCGGCCAGTTCGGCCGGGCTGCGCAGGGTGATCTGCGGGCCGATGGGCGACTGCGGAGACTTGATGGGTTCGTGGTTCTTCGTCATGCCCCGACGGTCGCGGTCCGGGCCCCGCCCCCGAAACCCCTGTGGACAACTCCTGGCATGTCCAGAACCCCGCACGGCTTTCAACTTCCACAGGGCCCGGTGGCCGATGGCGCGATGTCCGACCCATCAGGTTGCATGGGGGCATGAACGCAGACCTGAGGTCCTCGGCCGATTCCGTGCTCGCCCGCCTCGTCGGTGACCCGACGGGCACCGCGCGGCTGCGCGAGGACCAGTGGCGGGCGATCGAGGCCCTGGTCGCGGACAAGCGACGCGCGCTGGTGGTGCAGCGCACCGGCTGGGGCAAGTCCGCCGTGTATTTCGTGGCCACGTCCCTGCTGCGGGCCGCCGGCGCCGGGCCGACGGTGATCGTCTCGCCGCTGCTTGCGCTGATGCGCAATCAGGTGGAGGCCGCCGCCAGGGCCGGCATCCACGCGCGCACCATCAACTCCGCCAATCCGGAAGAGTGGGAGACCATCCAGGCAGAGGTCGCGGCAGGCGAGGTCGATGTCCTGCTGGTCAGCCCGGAGCGGCTGAACAACCCCGATTTCCGCGACCAGGTCCTGCCGAAGCTCGCCGCGGCGACCGGCCTGCTGGTGGTGGACGAGGCCCACTGCATTTCCGACTGGGGGCACGATTTCCGCCCGGACTACCGGCGGCTCCGGACGATGCTGGCGGATCTGCCGCCGGGGGTGCCGGTGCTCGCCACCACCGCCACCGCGAATGCCCGGGTCACCGCGGACGTCGCCGAGCAGCTGGGTACCGGCGCGGGCACGGACGCGCTGGTGCTGCGCGGCGCGCTGGACCGGGAGAGCCTCAGCCTGGCGGTGCTGACGCTGCCCACGGCCGCGCACCGGCTGGCCTGGCTGGCCGACCACCTGGGCGAGCTGCCGGGGTCGGGGATCATCTACACCCTGACGGTGGCCGCGGCCGAGGAGGTGACGGCCTACCTGCGCCACCGCGGGCACACGGTGGCCTCGTACACGGGCCGGACGGAGAACGCGGACCGGATGCAGGCCGAGGAGGACCTGCAGGCCAACCGGGTCAAGGCCCTGGTGGCGACCTCCGCCCTCGGTATGGGCTTCGACAAGCCCGACCTGGGCTTCGTCGTGCATCTGGGCTCCCCGTCCTCGCCGATCGCGTACTACCAGCAGGTGGGCCGTGCAGGCCGAGGGGTGGAGCACGCGGAGGTGCTGCTGCTGCCGGGCAAGGAGGACGAGGCGATCTGGCAGTACTTCGCCTCCGTGGCCTTCCCGCCGGAGGAACAGGTGCGCCGGACCCTCGACGTGCTGGCGCAGGCGGGCCGGCCGCTCTCGCTGCCCGCCCTGGAGCCACTGGTCGATCTGCGGCGCACCAGGCTGGAGACCATGCTCAAGGTCCTCGATGTGGACGGCGCGGTGCACCGCGTCAAGGGCGGCTGGACCTCGACGGGCGAGCCGTGGGTGTACGACGCCGAGCGGTACGCGTGGGTGGCCCGGCAGCGGGCGGCCGAGCAGCAGGCCATGCGGGAGTACGCGGGCTCCGACGGGTGCCGGATGGAGTTCCTGCGGCGCCAGTTGGACGACGAGGGGGCCCAGCCGTGTGGCCGCTGTGACAACTGCGCGGGCACCCGGTTCACGGCGCAGGTCTCCGAGGCCGCGCTGGACACGGCACGCGGGGAACTGGGCCGACCGGGCGTGGAGCTGGAGCCGCGCCGGATGTGGCCCACCGGGCTGCCGGCGGTCGGGGTGGACCTCAAGGGCCGGATTCCGGCGGGTGAGCAGGCTGCCGTCGGCCGGGCGCTGGGGCGGCTGTCGGATATCGGCTGGGGGAACCGGCTGCGCCCGCTCCTGGCCCCGCAGGCTCCGGACCAGCTGATTCCGGACGATGTTGCCCAGGCGGTGGTGGCAGTTCTCGCCGACTGGGCGCGCGGGCCGGGCGGCTGGGCCTCGGGGGCACCGGACGCACCCGCACGGCCGGTGGGCGTCGTCGCGCTCCCCTCCCGCGGTAAACCCCAGTTGATCGGCTCGCTGGCCGCGCGGATCGCGGAAGTCGGTCGCCTTCCGCTGCTCGGCACGCTCGCCTACACGGACGCAGTACCGGAATTCGGGCTGCCGTCCTCGAACAGTGCTCAGCGGGTCCGGGGCCTCCATCAGGCCTTGACCGTGCCCCCGGCGCTGGCGGAGACCCTGGCGGAGGCAGCCGGCCCGGTACTGCTCGTGGACGACCGCTCGGAGAGCGGCTGGACGCTTGCGGTGGCGGCACGGCTGCTGCGGCGAGCCGGGGCAAAGGAGGTGTTTCCGCTGGTACTCGCGGTTCAGCCCTAACAGAATGCGTCATCGGGCGCGCAACTGGGCAAGGATATGAGCGGCATACCGGCCAATTCCGGTCGGCCGAGCCAATTGCTCGTTGCCGCGCGCTGATGGGCCACGCGAGAATTGGAGGGCTCCCGCTCGGCTCGTCGGCACTCTCCAGGGCCGCGCTGCGGCGCGCCGTCACCCAGCCGTGCCCCGTCAGCGGGCGTGTACCCGAAGGGAGGACCGTGACCTTCGGATTCGCCCCGCCCGCGAGCACGTCCATGGCAACGGCCGGCAAGGGGGTCAGCCAGCACGGCAGGCTGTTGGAGCCCGCCGAGTGGACGTCCGCCGGAATCCCGCTGCTGATCAATCCGCGCGAGGTGGTCAGCGGCTTGCACTCGCGGCACACGCCGGTGCCCGGGGTGGCCGTGATCGCGGTGCTGGGGCCCGAGGAGCGGCTGGTGGCCAGTGCGTCCTTCACCCACCGGCCCGGCTCGGCGGACGGCTGGGACTACCGCAACGCGCTGCTGGCCCGGCTGCGCCGGGTGCTCCCGCACGACCTGCGGCGTCGCAGTCCGGTCCGGACCGCGGTGCTGCTCTACTGCCGGGACGGCGACGAGCAGTGGACCGAGGAGGACGGGGCCTGGATGTGGGGGCTGCGGGACGCCTGCACCTTGCACGGGCTGCGCTGCGGTGCGTACATCACGCTGACCCGGGCGGGCTGGCAGGTGCTGGGCGAGGGCCGCGGCGGACGGATTCCGAGTTCGGACTCGCCGCCGGTGCAGCTGGGTGACACCGTGACGGACCCGGTGCCGCTGACCCTGCGCACGGGTGGCGGCGCCAGCGAGACCATGCGCCGCACCGTCGCACGCTGAACGGCCGTCAGACGCCCGTCAAGCGCAGCCGGGTGGGCCGGCAGGCGGGCTGGCCAGCTGGCAGCGTGCGTACGCGGACGGGCGTACGGACACGGCACAGCACGGTCGGACCGCGCCGGGACGGACGTACGGAACGGGGCTTCAGCGGGGCCGGCCCAAGGCCTGCCCCGCCCCTTGCCCGCTCCCCCGCGCGTGGGTACGGGGCGTCAGACGCCCGCGCCCAGCACGGAGTTGATCCGCTCCGGTTCACCGCACACGATCAGCAGCGCACCGGCTCGGGCCAGCGCGACCGGCAGCGCGCGGGCGGCCGAGTCGAGCGAACCGCCGTTGGCCGCGAAGACCACGACGGGTCGGCCCGCGGCCCGCTGCACCTGTGCGGCGTCCGCATAGAAGACGTCGTCGCCGGCGTCGTGCTGGGCCCAGTAGGCGGCCTCGCCGAAGGACAGCTCGTGCGCGGCCCACGGGTGCGGGTCGCCGGTGGTGAGCACCAGGATGTCGCCGGGCGCGCGCCCGGTGTCGAGCAGCAGGTCGACGGCCTCCTCGGCCGCGTCCAGGGCACCCTGGGCCGAGGCCGGGATGAGCTGGATCTGCGGTACCGCGGCGGAGACCGAGGGGGCTGCGGAGGTGGCTACGGGGGCAGGTCCGGGTGTTGCGCGCTGCACGGGAGGAACGGGCCTGGGGGCACCGCCTGCGTGGTTTGCCGCTGCCGGGGAGGGACCGGGGCGCCCGGGCCGCGGTGCGGCGGCGGGACGCGGACCAGGTACGGGGCGGGGGGTCTGCGCGGTGCGGCTCGCGGCCGGCGTGACGCGGGGACCCTGGGCACTCTCGTGAATCTGAGGCTCCTCGGGGGTGAGAGGCATGAGTTGATGTCTATCAAACACCGGTACGAAACGTACCGGTGGGTGGCACATGGGCGCGATCAGAAATCGAAGCCGAGCTGGCCTCCGTTTTCCAGATCCAGTGATTCCTCGCTGCGGCGGATCTTCTTGAGATGCCGCCACTGGGGCAGCCCGTCCATGTACGACCAGGAGAGCCGGTGGTACGGGGTGGGCCCCAGCTGTTCAAGTGCCGCCCGGTGTACGGGCGACGGGTATCCGGCGTTGGCCGCGAAGGCGAACTGCTCGATTCCGCCTCCGGGTTCGCCGAGCTCGGCCATCATGCGGTCGCGCCGGACCTTGGCGATCACCGAGGCTGCCGCCACGGCAACGCAGGACTGGTCGCCCTTGATCACCGTACGGACCCGCCAGGGCAGGCCGAGGTAGTCGTGCTTGCCGTCGAGGATCACCGCGTCCGGCCGGACCGGCAGGGCGTCCAAGGCCCGCACGGCAGCGAGCCGGAGGGCGGCGGTCATCCCCAGTTCGTCGATCTCCTCCGGGGAGGCATGGCCAAGGGCGTGGGCGGTGACCCAGCCTTCTAGTACCTCGGCGAGCTCGTCGCGCCGCTTGGGGGTGAGGAGCTTGGAGTCGGTGAGTCCTTCGGGCGGCCGGCGCAGGCCGGTGATCGCCGCGCACACGGTGACGGGACCAGCCCAGGCCCCTCGCCCGACTTCGTCGACCCCGGCGACGATCCGCGCGCCGGTGGTTGCACGAAGGGAGCGTTCGACGGTGTGGGTGGGTGGTTCGTACGGCATGGCGCCAGCAAGGGTACGCCGCTCGCTGCCCCGGCGACACCCCGGGCCGGGTCCGGCTCACCGGCTGAGCAGCGGCACCAGCACCCGGTCGATGAATTCCTCGATGTCCGAGTCTTCCCATTCGCTCCCGCACACCTTTGTCCGGTACATCATCATCGCCGGAATGACGTCGGCAACGAGGGGTCCGGTGGCATCCGGGCGGACATCGCCCCGCTCGATTCCGCGCTCGACCAGGGCCCCGAAGACCCGGCCGGAGGGTTCGAGGAAGGCCGTGCGGATGATCTCCTGGAATCCCTCCACACCCACCGCATCGCATTCGTGAAGAACCGACCTCAAGGCCTGCCCGGAGCGCGAATGCATCACATCGCGCATCCGGCGGCAGAGCAGCCGGAGGTCGCCGCGGATCGACCCGGAGTCGGGGACCTCGACCACCGGGGGCAGCGAGGCCCGCAGCGCGTCGGCGACGAGCTCCCCCTTGGAGGACCAGCGCCGATAGACGGCGGCCTTGCCGGTCTGCGCGCCGGAGGCGACGGCCTCCATGGTGAGCGCGTTCCAGCCGACCGCGCAGAGCTGTTCGATCGCGGCATCGACGATCGCCGCCTCCAGCTCGGCACCCCGTCGGCGCACCGGACCCGCCATCACTCCGCACCTCCACCGCTTCCGCCGCATCCCACTCACGCGCGAACCGTCGTACAGATTTTCAGCTTAGTGAACGCTTGAGTTCCCTAAGGCGGTCATTTTACGGTGAGCAGACAGTGAACGATCGCGTTCACTATTTTCACTTGGGGGATCAGCAGTGACATCAACACCCCTGACCACAGCCCGAATACCGGGAGCCGCCCGTCGCGCGGGACGTCCCGGAGTGGCCCTCACCGTCATCGCCGCCTGCCAGCTCATGGTGGTGCTCGACGCGACCATCGTGAACATCGCCCTGCCCCACATCCAGACCGCCCTCAGCTTCTCCACCACCGATCTGTCCTGGGTGGTCAGTGCCTACACCCTCACCTTCGGCGGACTGCTGCTGCTCGGCGGCCGGGCCGGCGACATCCTGGGCCGGCGCCGCGTCTTCCTGGCCGGAATCCTGCTGTTCACCCTGGCCTCGCTGCTCGGCGGCTTCGCCCAGGAACCCTGGCAACTGCTGGCGGCCCGCGCCCTCCAGGGCGTCGGAGGCGCGATCGCCTCACCCACCTCGCTCGCCCTGATCACCACCACGTTCCCGGAGGGCCCCGAGCGGAACCGGGCCTTCGGCGTATTCGCCGCGGTGTCCGCCGGCGGCGGCGCGATCGGCCTGCTCGCCGGCGGCATGCTCACCGAATGGCTGGACTGGCGCTGGGTGCTCTTCGTCAACGTCCCGATCGGGGTGCTCATCGCGGTCCTCACACCGCTCTACATCAGCGAGTCCGAACGCCACCCCGGCCGCTTCGACTTCTCCGGCGCCATCACCTCCACCGGAGGCATGGCCGCCCTCGTCTACGGATTCATCCGTGCCTCCGAGGAGGGCTGGCGGGACGCCCTGACCCTGGGTTCGTTCGCCGCGGCCGTTGTGCTGCTCGCCCTCTTCGTACGCATCGAATCCCGGGCCGCCGAGCCGATCACCCCGCTGCGGATGTTCGCCGAACGCAACCGGGCCGGCACCTACTTGATCATGCTCAGCCTCGCCGCCGCGATGTTCGGCATGTTCTTCTTCATCGTCCAGTTCGTCCAGAACGTGCTGGGCTACTCCCCCATCCGGTCCGGCCTCGCCTTCCTTCCGGTGACCGCCGTGATCATCATCGCCGCCGGCCTCTCCCAGCGGCTGCTCCCCCGCCTCGGCCCCAAACCCTTCATGGTCACCGGCGCCGCACTCACCGGCACCGGGCTCATCTGGCTGAGCTTCCTCGACAGCGACAGCAGCTACCTGTCCGGAGTCTTCGGCCCGATGCTGCTCTTCGGCTTCGGCATGGGCCTCAACTTCGTCACCTTGACCCTGACCGCCGTCTCCGGGGTCGTCCCGCACGAGGCGGGCGCGGCGTCCGGGCTGCTCAACGCGAGCCAGCAGGTCGGCGGTGCGCTCGGGCTGTCCATCCTGGTCACCGTGTTCGGCACCGCTGCCCGCGGTGAGACCGAGAAGCAGCTGCCGGGCTTCCTCGGCGAGGCCACCCCGGCTCAGCAGGCGGTCTTCGAGAAGACCGGCATGATGCCCGGGCCGGCCGGCCACGCGGTGCTCACCGAGGGCATCTCCACGGCCTTCGTCGCGGGCGCGGGGATGGCCGTACTGGCCCTCCTGACCGCCGTACTGGTGATCCGGGTGCGCACCAGCGACCTGGAGGCGCTGGGCGGCAAGGCTACCGCGGCGGGTCCGGCCGCCGCGGGCTAGCGAGCCGCAGGGGCCGCGCGTACGGAGGATGCGTACGCGCGGTCCGGTCGGCCGGGTCAGTACTCGTACCGGCTGTTGAAGGCTCCGAGCCGTGAGCAGACCTCGTACGAGGCCGTCACCGGCCGCTCGCGCAGGATCCGCTTCGCCCGGTGTTCACCCAGGCTGGTTGCGTACCAGGGCTTCTGTCCCCGCTCCGCCAGCTCGTCGTTGATCCCGCGCAGGGCGCAGGACCGGTGCGGCTCCGGCAGCCGGTCCAGGGCGGGCACCGCGTCCGCCGACAGCGTCTGGAAGTAGGTCAGATCGATCGCCTTGCCCGTGTCCCTGTCACTCGCCACAGACTTCTGGAAGCGGCTCACGTTCCTCTCCGCGATCAGCCCGTCCGGGGAAGCGAGTCCGAAGGCCAGGACCACGGCCCCGGCGCTCGCCAGCACCGCGCGCGGCAGCCAGCGGGCGCCGAACACCCCGGCCGCGATGATCAGTACGATCACCAGCCCGAGCCACAGCTCGAAGGTGGCCACCGAGAGCCGGAGCCGGGTCAGCCCGTACGCGTCCACGTAGAGGTCCATACGACGCAGCGCCGAGGCGACGACCACCAGGGTCAGCACGCAGAGCGCGCCCAGGACCCCGCGCACCAGCCGCCGGTCGCCGGGACCGGAGCGCGGGGCCCAGCGCAGGGCGAGGGCGATCACCACGAGGGTGAGCAGCGTGGCCCACAGCAGCTGCCAGAAACCCTGCCGGGCGTACTCGGCATAGCTGAGTCCGGTGCTGTCGAGCACCTTGTCGTAGCCCCCGAACAGGACCGCGAGCTGCACCGCGATGAAGCCGGCGAAGAGCAGGTTCAGCACGATCAGCGGAAGGGCCCACTCCACCGGGGAGCGCGGCGTACCGGGGGCGACCCGGATCCGGTCCCAGCGCAGCGGGGCGGCGGCGGCCCGTGCGGCAGCGACCGCAACCAGGCCGCCGAGCAGGAAGAACAGGATCCGGAGCGGCCCATCCTCGATGGACACGTCGGGGGTCAGCCCGCCCAGCAGATCGGCGAACGCGGCGTCGGCGGAGGCGAACAGGGCGCCGAACAGGACCAACAGGACCAGCCCCACACCGGCCGCCCTGACCACCGGCCACCAGCGCTCGCGGCTGCCGCTGCCGCTGGCCCGCAGGCCGGCCCAGGCCCACACGATTCCGGTCGGCGCCGCATCGAAGAAGCCGAGCGGGCTGAGCAGGACGCCGGGCCAGGTGCGGCTGCCGTAGAGGGCGAGCGCGCCGAGGCCGATGGCGGCGAACAGGGCGAGAACGGCGGGCCAGCCGGCGTCCCGCAGGGCGGGGACGGCGAGCAGCGCGAGGCAGCCGACCGCCCAGGCCAGGCTCCACGGGCGGGCCCGGCGGCCGGCGGCCCGCGCGGCGACGTAGGCGGCGACGACCGCCGGGACGGCGGTGATCAGCAGTCCGGCACCGAGCCCGTCGCCAAGCAGGAAGGCGGCGGCGAACGCGGTCGCGAGGACGCCCCAGAGGGTGGCGGCGCGGACCGGCGCGGGGTCGGCGGGCCGGATGAGCGTGGCCCACCCGGGCTGCGGGGTGGCGCGTCCGACGTACTGCGGCGCCTGCCACACCTGCTGGACCGTCCGCGCCTGCGGGGCCTGCGGGGCCTGTTGGGGCTGCTGGGCCGGTAGGGCCTGTTGCGCCTGCGACGCCTGCGGGGCCTGCTGTGGCTGCGGGGCCTGTTGCGCCTGCGACGCTTGCTGGGCCTGCTGGGCCTGTTGTGGCTGCGGGGCTTCCTGGGCCTGTTGGGGCTGCCGGGGCGCCTGCTGTGGCTGCTCGGCCTGCTGGTCAGCCGGCTCGGCCCGTTGGCCGGCCGGTTCGGCCTGTCCCGGCTGCTGCGCCTGCTGCGCGCGAGTCGTTTCGGCCGCGGCGCCGCCCCCAGCGCCCTTCCCGTCGTCGGGCTGTTCCGGCATCGGGTTCCCCTCCCCCTCCATGCCGCCCCGGATGGATCGGCCCGGAGCGGCGAAGCGGTCAGAGTAGGCCGGTGACGTGCGGGTTCAGCGAATCGCGGAGCGCCCTGTGGCAGGACCGTGACAAAGGGAACCGAACAAACCGGATCGGTCGGGACAGCGTCAGGCCTTCGGTTCCGGCAGCCAGGCCGGCAGGGCCTCCGTCTGGGAGACCCAGGCCTGCGGGAGCCCTTCCTCCCCGCGGGCGCCCAGCACCCCGCCGACGATCGCGCAGGTGGTGTCCATGTCCCCGCCCACCTGGGCGGTCGTCCAGAAGGCCTGCTCGAAGTCCCCCAGCGACCTGGCGGCCGACCAGAGGGCGAAGGGCACCGTGTCGTGCGCACTGGTGCGCCGTCCGCAGCCGAGCACCGCCGCGACCGTGGTCGCATTGCCGTAGTCCAGCATGTCCCGGGCCCGGCGCAGGCCGGCGCCCACCGCACTGCGCGGCACCAGCGCGATCACGCCGTCCAGCAGCGCGGCCGGCGTGGGCGGACCGGCCGGGGACGCCGCCAGGGCTGCCGCTGCGGCGACCGCCATCGCCCCGCACACCGCTTCCCGGTGCTGGTGCGTGGTGTACGAGGAGATCTCCGCCTGGTGCGTGGCCTGCTCGGGGTCGTCGGCGTACCAGGCGCCGAGCGGGGCGATCCGCATGGCCGCGCCGTTGCCCCAGGAGCCCTGGCCGTTGAACAGCTCGGCAGCGAGCGTCCGCCAGTCCTCGCCCTCCCGGATCAGCCGCAGCATCCGGTTCACGGCGGGCCCGTAGCCGCGGTCGAAGTCGTGGTGCCGGGCAAAGGACCCGGCCAGCGCGTCCTGGTCTATCCGGTGGTGCTCGGCGAGCACCGCGAGGACCGAGCAGGCCATCTCGGTGTCGTCGGTCCACTGCCAGGGGCCGGGCGGCAGCTCGCGCCGCTTGAGCAGCGGGTAGTTCGCGGGGACGAAGAACTGGGAGCCCAGGGCGTCACCCACCGCCAGTCCACGGAGGCTGGCCAGGGCGCGTGCGTAGCGCCGGTCGGGAGAGGAGTCAGGGGTCATCGCGGGCCACTCTAGCCGTCCAGGTCATAAGGCTCGGGTGTGGTCCACCGCTCAAACGGGCGGTCCATCCGGTAGCGGCCGTCCTTCTCGAGCCGGAGCACCCGGAACTCTCCGTTCCCCGGGTTCGACAGGCATTCGAACTCGGACACCGACCAGTGGAACCAGCGCATGCAGAACAGCCGCATGGTCAGCCCGTGCGTCACCAGCAGGACGTTCGGCGGATGGTCGGGGGCCTCGAAGCTGCGGTAGAGGCTCTCCAGGAAGGATCCGACCCGGTCGTAGACGTCCGCCCCGGACTCGCCCTGGGCAAACCGGTAGAAGAAGTGGCCGTACGCATCGCGGTAGGCCTTCTGCAGGCGTACGTCGTCCCGGTCCTGCCAGTTGCCCCAGTCCTGCTCGCGCAGCCGAGGCTCCTCGCGCATCCGCACCCGCGCCGGGTCCAGGCGCAGCGCGCGGAAAGTCTGCAGGGTGCGCCGGTACGGGGAGACGTACGCGCTGATGTGCTCCTCGCCGAAGAGCTCGCGCAGCCTTTCGCCGGTCGCGGCTGCCTGCGCATGGCCGGTGGGGGTCATCCGCAGCGCGTGGTCGGGCTCCCGCTCGTACACCGTGTCGTCGGCGTTGCCCTCCGATTCCCCGTGCCGGACGAGGACGATGCGTCGTGGTCGTACCATCCCATGACCCTAGTTGGCCTGTTCGGCGCATACGACCGCAGCACGCCACCCGTACGGTCACACCACAGCGCCCTCAAGCGGCTCTGCGGCCCTCCGCGACCGGCCACGGGCAGCAGTCGCGGACGCCGGTCAAACCGTCCAGGCCGGTTCCAGGTCGACCACGTCCCCGGTCAGTGCCTCGACATCGGCTTCGGTCTGGGCGCGCAGCGAGAGCCGTTCGACCCGTTCCTGCCGGTACTTGCCGTGCTCGGCCGCCGACTGCCACATGGACAGCACCAGGAACTCGCGGCCCGGCGCCTCGCCGAACAGCCCGCGCAGCATCCCCGGCGAACCGGCCATGGCCGGGTTCCACACCTTCTCCTGCATGAGCGCAAAGTGGTCCAGCCGGCCCTCCCGCACCCGGGTGTGCGCGACCCGGACCACATCGGCATCGGTGAACCGGGGCTCGAAGCCGGTCTTCACATCGAAGCGGTGGTCGAACAGCCTGGTGCGGACACCGGTGTAGGTGCCGTTCTGGGCAGCCGCCAGCCGGTCGTACGAACGGGCCATGAAGGAGTCGTAGAACGACCGGCTCTCCCAGAACGCAAAAACATGCGCGACCCCCTGCCGCCCCCGGCTCCAGCCGCCACCCTGCCCCCGGAATCCCGGCTCGCCAGGCAGCCCCGCCCATTTCCGCTGCCCCCGCTCGAACCCGCGTCGATCCGTCACCGTGCAGCGAATCCACTTGACCAGCACCGGGTCATCGTACGGTGCGCAGAGCGGACCCGGTCAGTCCTCGGAGCGGTACGTACACAGGAGTTGCTCCGCATCCCGTACGGGCAGCCGGATCCCGAACTCCCGGTCGAGCAGGCCGAGCAGCTCGTCCGGCGTGACGGAGTGCCGCTCGTCGGTCCCCTCCGGACGGAAGCGCACCAGCTCGTTCTGGACGACGGCCACGCGCTCCTCCGCGCCCGGGCGCATTGCCGTGAGCCGGCCCGTGAAGAAGGAGGCGGGGTGGGTGGAGCTGTAGTGGTTCATCACACCGAAGTCGACCGGGTACAGCCGCTGCGGGGAGAACGCGTACAGATCCCGCCACTCCTCGCCGTCACGGCGCGAGCGCAGGACGAGGACGCCCTCCGCCTCCTCGGCGAGGGCGAACCGCCACCGGCCTTGCGCCGCCTCGGCCCCGGCGTGCAGCGGGAGGGGCTCCAGCAGGCCGTTCGCGCCGAATCCGCAGTCGGCCAGATACGGTTCGCCGCCGACCGTGACGACGAGGGCGGCATGCGTCACGGGCATCACGGCATCGCCCCGGGTGCGATTGCGGGCACCACGGCCTGCCACCTCGAAGCCGATCCGCTGCAGGGCGGCGGCCAGCAGCGAGTTGTGTTCGTAGCAGTACCCTCCGCGGCTGCTGCGGACGAGCTTGTTCTCGAGACTCTTGACGTCCAGCGCGATGGGGCGGCCGAGCAGGACGTCCAGGCTCTCGAACGGGATGGCGGCGGTGTGCGCCCGGTGCACTGCGTACAACGTGCCGAGGTCCGGGGCGAGTTCCCCGGTGTACCCGATCCGCGCCAGATAGGCGTCGAGGTCCAATTCGTCACCATTCCACATGGTTCCCCCGCGGTGCGACTCCGGGCATGCGCCTGCCGCACCCCCGTCCGGTGACCAACATCATCGGGCGCGGCCGGCATTCCCGCGGGCCCGGACGGGTGATCCTGCCCTGCTCCGGTCTCCCGGCCCGCGCTGCCGCGCCATGGACGGCAGCCGCGGCGCGGTGTCATGGCCCGGGATGCCCGCACCCGGGCATCCCGGGCATCACTCCACAGGAAGGAACGACCATGTTCGGGAACACCAAGGCCTTCAGCAGCTTCTCCGTAGACGATGTGCCGCGGGCAGCGCAGTTCTACCGCGACACCCTCGGGCTGCGCGTCTCCGAGGAGAACGACATGCTCCTCCTGCACATCGCAGATGAACGGAACATCTTCGTCTACCCGAAGGACAACCACACGCCCGCGACCTTCACGGTCCTGAACTTCCCCGTGTCGGACATCGATGCGGCCGTCGACCAGCTGGCGGCGCGCGGGATCACCTTCGAGCGGTACCCGCAGATGGAGGCCGACGAGAAGGGCATCCACCGCGGCGAAGGCCCGGACATCGCCTGGTTCAAGGACCCGGCAGGCAACGTCCTCTCCGTGCTCCAGCAAGACTGAACGCCAAGGGCGGTGGCGCCGAGAGTACGGCACCACCGCCCTGAGCAGGGAATTCACCCCCGGGTCAGGCCCGGTGTCAACTGCAGCCGCTCGTCGAGCCGCAGCCCTCGCAGATGTAGCAGGAGCCGGCGCGCTGCATCTTCGTCCCGCAGGAGAAGCAGAGCGGCGCGTCCGCGGAGACGCCGAGCTGCATCTCCACCAGTTCCGCGTTGGTGTGGGCCACCGGCTTCGGGGCCGGGACCTCGGTCACCGGGGCCGGGACGGCCGCCAGCGGGGCGGACTGGGCCAGGGACTCCGTGTCGATCTCCTCGTCGAGCGGCTCGTAGGAGCCGGTCTCGAGGTGGCGCTGGCGCTCCTCGGCGGTGTGGATGCCGAGGGCGGAGCGGGTCTCGAAGGGCAGGAAGTCCAGGGCCAGGCGACGGAAGATGTAGTCGACGATCGACTGCGCCATCCGCACGTCCGGGTCGTCCGTCATACCGGCCGGCTCGAAGCGCATGTTGGTGAACTTCGAGACGTAGGTCTCCAGCGGGACGCCGTACTGCAGGCCGACCGAGACGGCGATCGAGAAGGCGTCCATCATGCCCGCGAGGGTGGAACCCTGCTTGGACATCTTCAGGAAGACCTCGCCCAGGCCGTCGTCCGGGTAGGAGTTGGCGGTCATGTAGCCCTCGGCGCCACCCACGGTGAAGGAGGTGGTGATGCCCGGGCGGCCCTTCGGCAGACGCTTGCGGACCGGCCGGTACTCGACGACCTTCTCCACCGCGGTGCGGATGGTCTCCTCCGCCTTGGCGGTGACCTCGGCCTTCTCGGTCTCCTTCTTCTTCGCGGAGAGCGGCTGGCCGACCTTGCAGTTGTCGCGGTAGATCGCGAGGGCCTTGACGCCGAGCTTCCAGGCCTCGAAGTAGATCTCCTCGACCTCCTCGACGGTCGCCGTCTCCGGCATGTTGACCGTCTTGGAGATGGCGCCGGAGATCCAGGGCTGGATCGCGGCCATCATGCGGACGTGGCCCATCGGGGAGATGGAGCGCTCGCCCATCGCGCAGTCGAAGACCTCGTAGTGCTCGGTCTTCAGGCTGGGGGCGTCGATCACATTGCCGTGCTCGGCGATGTGGGCGACGATCGCCTCGATCTGCTCCTCCTGGTAGCCCAGGCGGCGCAGGGCCTGCGGGACGGTGCCGTTGACGATCTGCATCGAGCCGCCGCCGACGAGCTTCTTGAACTTGACCAGGGCCAGGTCCGGCTCGACACCGGTGGTGTCGCAGGACATCGCCAGACCGATGGTGCCGGTCGGGGCCAGCACCGACGCCTGGGAGTTGCGGAAGCCGTTCTTCGCGCCGAGGCGGAGGACGTCCTGCCAGGCCTCGGTGGCCGCGGCCCAGACCGGGGTGTCCAGGTCGTCGGTACGCGGGGCGACGGCGTTGGCGTCGGCGTGCTGCTTCATGACGCGCTGGTGCGGCTCGGCGTTGCGGGCGTAGCCGTCGTACGGGCCGACGACGCCGGCCAGCTCGGCGGACCGCTTGTACGCGGTGCCGGTCATCAGCGAGGTGATGGAGGCGGCAAGGGTCCGGCCGCCGTCCGAGTCGTACGCGTGGCCGGTGGCCATCAGCAGGGCGCCGAGGTTGGCGTAGCCGATGCCCAGCTGGCGGAAGGCGCGGGTGTTCTCGCCGATCTTCTGCGTCGGGAAGTCCGCGAAGCAGATGGAGATGTCCATCGCGGTGATGACGAGCTCGACGACCTTGGCGAAGCGCTCGACCTCGAAGGCCTGGTTGCCCTTGCCGTCGTCCTTGAGGAACTTCATCAGGTTCAGCGAGGCGAGGTTGCAGGACGTGTTGTCCAGGTGCATGTACTCGCTGCACGGGTTGGACGCGGTGATGCGGCCGGACTCGGGGCAGGTGTGCCAGTTGTTGATCACACCGTCGTACTGGATGCCCGGGTCGGCGCAGGCCCACGCGGCCTCGGCCAGCTTGCGGAAGAGGGCCTTGGCGTCGACCTTCTCGATGACCTCGCCGGTCATGCGGGCGCGCAGACCGAACTCGGTGCCGTTCTCGACGGCCGTCATGAACTCGTCGTTCACGCGGACGCTGTTATTGGCGTTCTGGTACTGGACGGACGTGATGTCGTCGCCGCCCAGGTCCATGTCGAAGCCCGCGTCGCGCAGGGCGCGGATCTTCTCCTCTTCCTTCACCTTGGTGGCGATGAAGTCCTCGACGTCCGGGTGGTCCACATCGAGCACGACCATCTTGGCCGCGCGGCGGGTGGCACCGCCCGACTTGATCGTTCCTGCGGACGCGTCGGCACCGCGCATGAAGGAGACGGGACCGGAGGCATTGCCGCCGGAGGAGAGGAGCTCCTTGGAGGAGCGGATGCGGGAGAGGTTCAGGCCGGCGCCGGAGCCGCCCTTGAAGATCATGCCCTCTTCCTTGTACCAGTCGAGGATCGACTCCATGGAGTCGTCGACGGCCAGGATGAAGCAGGCGGAGACCTGCTGGGGCTGGGGCGTGCCGACGTTGAACCAGACCGGGGAGTTGAAGCTGAAGATCTGGTGCAGCAGGGCGTAGGTCAGCTCGTGCTCGAAGATCTCGACGTCGGCGGGCGAGGCAAAGTAGCCGTGTTCCTCGCCGGCCTTGGTGTAGGTCTTCACGATCCGGTCGATGAGCTGCTTCAGACCGGTCTCGCGCTGCGGGGTGCCGACCGCACCGCGGAAGTACTTGCTGGTGACGATGTTGACCGCGTTCACCGACCAGAAGTCGGGGAACTCGACGCCACGCTGCTCGAAGTTGACCGAGCCGTCGCGCCAGTTGGTCATGACGACGTCACGGCGCTCCCAGGCCACCTCGTCGTACGGATGCACGCCGGGGGTGGTGTGGATGCGCTCGATACGCAGGCCCTTGCCCGCCGCCTTGGTTCCCTTGGCGCGGGAACCACGTGCCGGGCCGCTCGCCGTCTCTGTCATGCCGCCTCCCATATGCGGGCAAAAACGCCCTAAAGTGCCAGCAATATTCCGTGGCACGGTTCTGACTCTTGGATCTGTTGCTGCTCTACGGAGCACGCCGGACCGACGGGCCGCTGTGCGGCCGTCCGATCAGTCGGCGGCGGAGGCGGGCACGGGGACCGAACCGGCCCCGCCGGGCTCGCACTCTTGGGTGCGAGGCCGCTCCCGCAGTTCCGCGATGGCGGCCTCGAAGTCTTCCAGCGTGTCGAACGCCTTGTAAACGGACGCGAAGCGCAGGTACGCGACCAGGTCGAGCTCCTGCAACGGGCCGAGGATGGCCAGACCCACATCGTGGGTGGTCAGCTCGGCACTCCCGGTGGCGCGCACCGCCTCCTCGACCCTCTGGCCGAGCTTGGCGAGGGCGTCCTCGGTGACCGGTCTCCCCTGGCACGCCTTGCGCACGCCCGAGATGACCTTGGTGCGGCTGAAGGGTTCCGTCACGCCACTGCGCTTGATGACCATCAGTGACGCCGTCTCCACCGTGGTGAAGCGGCGGGAGCAGTCGGGGCACTGCCGGCGCCGGCGGATCGACGTGCCGTCGTCCGTGGTGCGGCTGTCGACGACGCGGCTGTCGGGGTGCCTGCAGAAGGGGCAGTGCATGGTTCCCTCACCCTCCCTCTTGGCACGACTGAATAGCCCACGCAGACCCGCAACGACGGGAGCCGGGGCTCTGTCGGGGGTTCGTGAAGCAGCCACCAGCATATGCGATCCCGGGACCCGCGGCGGACCCGGGGACCACAACTTCTGGGTGGCCGCGCCCATACAACCACTAGATCTTGGGTTCCGGTGGATTTACGGCCCTCCGCGTGTCGCGCGGCGGGATGCCCGGATCCGAGGCTTGCGGGTGCCAGACTGGGGCAGTGCCCGGCCGTCGGCGATCCAGCGGGGAAGGGTACCGTAAGGAGCGGGGTCCGGGCCGAACCCGCGTTCGGCCGCGCGGCGGCGAATCCGCCGGGTCCATTGCGCGACCACCGCCGCCATTGCGGCCTATACACCCCTTCATGTGCTCACGTAGAGCAATCTGCGATTTTTCACTCGAACGTGTGTTTGGCGCAACCTTTCGAAAGCAACTACCGTTGTCCAGTCCAGGGGAGAACAATCCGTTCGAGAGGGGCCGCCGACGTGACCACCACCGCAGACAGTGCCACCATCACTGCCCAGAACCGCTCCCAGAGCCGACTCGAGCCGGTGCATGCCATGAATGACGCAAGCCTGAATCCCGAGGCGGAGACCGTACGTCCCGCACGCTCGCTGCCCGGGCGACCTCCAGGCATCCGCGCCGACAGCTCCGGACTCACGGACCGGCAGCGGAGGGTCATCGAGGTCATCCGGGACTCGGTGCAGCGGCGCGGTTACCCGCCGTCAATGCGTGAGATCGGTCAGGCGGTGGGCCTCTCCAGCACCTCCTCCGTGGCACACCAGCTGATGGCCCTGGAGCGCAAGGGCTTCCTGCGGCGCGACCCGCACCGCCCGCGGGCGTACGAGGTGCGCGGCTCGGACCAGCCCAGCTCGCAGCCCACCGACACCACCGGCAAGCCCGCCGCCTCGTATGTGCCCCTGGTCGGCCGGATCGCAGCCGGCGGCCCGATCCTCGCCGAGGAGTCGGTGGAGGACGTCTTTCCCCTCCCCCGCCAGCTGGTGGGTGACGGCGAACTCTTCGTGCTCAAGGTGGTCGGCGACTCGATGATCGAGGCCGCCATCTGCGACGGCGACTGGGTCACGGTCCGCCGCCAGCCCGTCGCCGAGAACGGCGACATCGTGGCCGCCATGCTCGACGGCGAGGCCACGGTCAAGCGCTTCAAGCGCGAGGACGGCCATGTCTGGCTGCTCCCCCACAACGCCGCCTACCAGCCGATCCCCGGCGACGAGGCCACCATCCTCGGCAAGGTCGTCGCGGTACTGCGGCGGGTCTGAACCCCGCCGCCCTCGCCGGACCCCGGGACCCACTGCGCCGGTCCCGGGGTTCACTTTTTTGCGCCTAAACCGGCGCCGCTCTCGCGGAGGTGGCTGATCTCCGGTGTGGTTGCTCAATTGATGGCTGGCGCTCGTGCACCGGAAAGAAGCAGTCGGCGCTATTGACCGTCCGCACAGGCGGCGGCGTCGATGGCTGCCAGGGACCGGCGGACCTGGTTGCGGTCCGTGGTGTACCAGAAGTCCGGGAGCGAGGCCTTCAGGAAGCTGCCGTACCGCGCCGTCGCCAGACGGGGGTCCAGCACCGCCACCACCCCGCGGTCGCCGGAAGCCCGGACCAGTCGGCCCGCGCCCTGCGCCATGAGCAGGGCGGCATGCGTGGCAGCGACGGCCATGAAGCCGTTCCCGCCGTGCTCCTCCACCGACTTCTGGCGGGCGCTCATCAGCGGGTCGTCGGGCCGCGGGAACGGGATCCGGTCCATGACCACCAGCTGGCAGCTCGGACCGGGCACGTCCACTCCCTGCCACAGGGACAGGGTGCCGAACAGGCAGGTCTTCGGATCGGCGGCGAAGTTCTTGATCAGCTCGCCCAGGGTCTCCTCGCCCTGGAGGAGGATCGGGTTGTCCAGCCGGGCCCGGAGCTCCTCGGCCGCGGCCTTCGCACCGCGCATGGAGGAGAAGAGGCCGAGCGTGCGGCCTCCGGCCGCCTCGATCAGTTCGGCCAGCTCGTCCATCATGTCGCCCCGGGTGCCCTCCCGGCCGGGGGTGGCCAGATGCTTGGCGACGTACAGGATGCCCTGCTTCGGGTAGTCGAAGGGCGAGCCGACATCCAGGCCCTGCCAGACCGGTGCGTCCTCGCCCTCGACGCCTTCCGGGGCCAGGCCCAGCGAGGCCGCGACCCCGTTGAAGTCCCCGCCGAGCTTCAGCGTGGCGGAGGTGAGCACCACCGAGCGGTCCTCGAAGAGCTTCTCCCGGAGCAGCCCGGAGACCGACAGCGGGGCGACCCGCAGGGTGGCACCGAACCGGTCGTGGCGCTCGTACCAGACCACGTCGTACTCGGAGCCTGCGGTGATGCGCTCGGCGACCCCGTGGATGGTCTCCACCGCGGCGAGGGCCTGCTTGCGGACGGCGTCCTCGTCGTGCACCGACTTGTCGCGGGTGGCACCGATCGCCGAGATCACGTTGCGGGCCGCGTCGCGCAGGGCGAGGAGCGCGTATCCGAGGTCCTCGGGGATCTCTTCCAGGCGGCCCGGCAGGGCCAGCTCCATGATCCGCTCGAAGGTCTCGGCGGCGGTCTGCAGGGAGTCCGCCGTCTTCTCGTTGACCAGCTTGGCCGCCCGCTTCACGGCGCGGTTGACCTGGCCGGGGGTGAGCTCTCCGGTGGCCACGCCGGTGACCCGGGACACGAGCTCGTGCGCCTCGTCCACGATCAGCACCTCGTGCTGCGGGAGCACCGGGGCGCCTTCGATCGCGTCGATGGCGAGCAGCGCGTGGTTGGTGACGACGACGTCGGCGAGCTTGGCGCGCTCGCGGGCGGCCTCGGCAAAGCATTCGGCGCCATACGCGCACTTGGTCGCGCCCAGGCACTCCCGGGAAGAGACCGAGATCTGGGACCAGGCCTTGTCGGAGACGCCCGGGGTCAGATCGTCCCGGTCACCGGTCTCCGTCTCGTCCGCCCAGTCGCGCAGGCGCAGCAGGTCCTTGCCGAGCTTGCTGCTGGGGGCGGCTGCTTCGAACTGATCGAAAAGGCCTTCCTCCTCGTCCTGCGGAACGCCCTCGTGCAGCCGGTGCAGGCAGAGGTAGTTCGACCGGCCCTTGAGCATGGCGAACTGCGGCCGGCGGCGCAGCTGCGGGTGCAGCGCCTCGACGGTCCGGGGCAGGTCCCGCTCGACCAGCTGCCGCTGGAGGGCGAGGGTGGCGGTGGCCACGACCACGCGCTCACCGTGCGCAAGCGCCGGCACCAGGTAGCCGAGGGACTTTCCGGTGCCGGTGCCGGCCTGGATCAGCCGATGGGAGTTGTCGTCGATGGCTTCGGCGACGGCTTCGGCCATGGCCACCTGGCCGGGACGCTCCGTACCGCCGACGGCGGTGACGGCGGCGTGCAGGAGGTCGGTGAGGGAGGGCTTCGTCATAGCACTGACAACCCTACGCGGCCACACCGACAGCGCGGTCCACGGAAGCGGTGGAGGGGGCGGGCACGGGTTGATCTCCGCTCGTACGAGGGACCGGGCGCCGGACTCGGGCCTGCGCCGGACGTGCGGGGAACTCGGGGGACGGGCATGGCGTTGAGGAGATCAGAGCAGCGTGCGTAGGGCTCGTTCGCGGAGCATCAGGGCGGCTCGCTTCTCGGGGAGGTCGATTTCCGCGGACAGGCGGAATCCGGAGTTGAGGAACGCTGTGACGGAGGGGGTGTTGCGGATGTCGGGTTCGGCGATGACGCGCGTGCAGCGCGGGCGGTTGTCGAGCACCAGGTCGGCGACGGCGCGCAGCAGTGTGGTGCCGAGGCCGCGGCCCCGGTCTGCCGCTTCTCCGAGGAGCACGTGGATACCCGTGTCGTGGGGGCGCGCCGGGTAGTACCGGGCGAGCGGGTCGAGATCCGCCCGGTAGATCTCCCAGTAGCTCATCGGGGTGCCGTCGAGCAGGCCGAGGCAGGGAATGCTGCGGCCGTCGCCGTCGAGTTGGGTGCGCAGGTGTGTGGCGGTGACCGCGGCGGGCCCCCGGAGTTCCCAGAAGGCGTCCACCACGGGGTCGTTCATCCAGCGGGTGAGGAGTTCCAGGTCGCGGCCGAGGCGTACGGGTGCCAGCCGGAAGAGGCCGGCCCGGGTGAGGGCCGGACCCCAGTCGGCGGGGCTGTCGAGCAGGTCGGCCTCGGCGAGCCGGGGCAACAGCTCGGGGGTGAGCCTGAGTTCGGCGGGATCGTCCGCGGCGGGTCGGGCCTTGGTCGGGTGCATGGCTCTTCTCCGCGTCAGTGTTGGTCTGTGGGGTCAGTCGTGGAGGGGGTTGGCGATGGTGACGTAGACGGACTGGGTGTCGACGGGGCCGACGAGTTCGTCCAGGCCGCCCAGGCGGGTGAGGAGGTTCGCCTTGCAGCGCAGCGTGGGTGAGTCGAGGAGCTGGGCGGGCAGCGGTCCGAGGGCTGCGGCCTTGCCGAGGAAGCGGCGGAAAGCGGCGAGGAGGACGCGTTCGTCGGCGAGGCCTTGGGAGCCGAAGGCTCCGATGAGGCCGAACACGTTGTTGATGCCGAGGTAGTAGGCGAAGCGTTCGTCGGTGACGGCGTCGGAGACGAAGGTGTCGCTGGCGGTGCCGATTCCGGGGAGCCGGGCGTCGAGGGCTGCGCGGTGGGACTCGCGGAAGTAGTAGCCCTGGTTGTCGCGGTAGCGGCCACCGGAGGGCCAGCCGTCGTGATCGAGGAGCACCAAGGTGTTCTGCTGGTGCGCTTCGAGCGCGATGCCGGCGACGGCGTCGAGGGCGAGGACCGGCAGCACGACGTGGTCGAGGTAGCGGAGGAACCACTCGGCGGCGACGGCGGAGGCGCGGCGGCCGGTGCGGGCGGCGAGCCGGGAGACGAGGTCGGCGAGCCGGGAGTGCTGGGTGTCCCGGCCGGGCCAGGGGCGGGGGGAGGTGAGCGCGGCGATGCAGAGAGCGTCGTCGCCGGGGCGGAAGGGCTGGTGACGCAGCAGGACGTCGAGTCCGGGGACGGCGGTGCCGGTGCCGTCGGGGGTGTCAACGGCGATCCAGGCGGGGTCGCGGACGATGTCGAAGCCGGGGTGGACGGCCTGCCACTGTTCGGCGAGTCCGGCGCGCAGGAGTCGGTGCACCTCGACTCCGCGGTGGAGTTCCTTGCGGAGGTTCTCCCGGCGGGAGTTGGTGATGGGCAGGCCCAGGGAGAGTTTGAGCATGGCGGGGGCGCCGGGCCGCAGGACGGTGCGGAGGGAGGAGGTGGGGTACCAGGGAGCGCCGTACGGGCCGAGGTCGTGGAGGAGACCTGCGTCGAGGAGGGCGGCCACGGCGGGGCGCTGGAACAGGTCGCGGGCCTGCCAGGGGTGCAGGGGAAGGGGGGTGGTGCCGTCGGGGAGCGGGAGACCGGGGGCGAGCCGGGTCAGCAGCTGGGCGGCGGTGACGGTCCGGCCCCGTTCGGTCCAGGCGGAGTCGGTGGCGAGGACGGAGGGGTGAACGGCGGTCCAGTGGAGGGGGAAGGAGCCGTGCAGTTCAGGTGAGTAGTGGCGGGCTTCGGCCTCGGAGAGTCCTTCGCGGCTCTTGGGGGTCGGGTGGAGGGGGTGTCCGAGCAGCAGGGACTGTTCGCCGGTGAGGAAGAGGTGCTGGTCCACGGGCGCGGGGGCCGTGGGGCGTTCACGCCGGTCGGTGATGAAGGCGGCGGTCCGGCGGACCGAGTCGGCGACCCGGCCGACCAGGTCGGTGGTGCCGGCGCCGGCCTCGCGGGTGAGGAGGGCGGCGGCGGTGACCGCGTCCACGTCGGGGGCGCCGGCCGGGCTGCCGTCGATGCGGGCGGGGCCGAAGCGGTGCCAGCCGGCCTGGGACCAGTGGCGGACGGGGACGAGCAGGGTGATCCCGGAGGCGGGCAACGGGATCCGGAGCCGGCTGCCTGCCGGGGGCCGGGTGAGGGCCTTCTCCCGCACCCAGCAGCGGAGCAGGTTCTCCGTGGCGGCTGCGTCCGCGGCGACCGCCGGGTCGGGGTGGTCCAGGGGGTCGGGTTCCTGCGGGGCGCGGTACTGCGGGGCTGGGTGGAGCTGCGGGTCCGCTTCCGCCGGGTCGGGCCGGGGTGCGTCGTGCTGCTGCCGTGGGACGGCGGCCTGCGCGGGGATGCCCTCGTGCGGGGTGCCGGTGGAACGGAACGGTTCGGGAGAGGAGGTCACTGGGGGTTCCTTGGAGGGGGTCAGGGGTACCGGGTTCTGTCGGCGTCGGCGGCGGCCACCGCGTCGGCGAGGCGGTCCAGGACGGCCACGGTCTGCTCGTCGGTGAGGGTGAGCGGCGGCAGGAGGCGTACGACGGCACAGTGGCGGCCTCCGAGCTCGACGATCAGGCCGCGGTCCAGGCATGCCTGGCGGACGGCGGCGGCGAGGGCCGGGGCTGCGGCATGGTCCGGGCTGTCGGGGTCCACGAATTCGAGGCCGATCATCAGGCCGCGGCCACGGACGTCGCCGATGCAGGGGTGGCCGGCGGCCAGGCCGTGCAGGGCGGTGAGCATGCGGTGGCCCAGGGCCGCGGCGCGCTCGGCGAGGGCGTTCCGCCGGACGAAGGAGAGGGTGGCGGCGCCCGCGGCCATGGCGAGCTGGTTGCCCTTGGGGTCGTCGAGCAGGTGCTCGGTCCAGCGGGCGGCCAGCTCGGCGCCTTCGGGGCCGCCGGCCCCGAAGGGGCAGCGGTAGTCCTGTGGGTAGGGCAGCCGGGTCGCCCGGCTTTCCCGGGAGCCGCCGGAGGCGGCCAGTGCCCCGGCGGTCATCCCGTGGTAGCCGCCGGTGAAGGCGAGCAGGCCGGTGCGCCCGGTGGCGGTGCGGACGAGGGTAAGTGCGGCCTCGACCGCGTCGGTGCCGGCCGGTCCGCAGAACTGGATGCGGGCGTCGGCGGCCAGCCGGGGCGGCAGGGCGGCGAACAGCTCGGTGGTGAAGGCGTCCTTGACCGGGGTGGCGAGGTCGAGGACGTGCAGAGGCGCCCCCGAGTCGAGGACCTTCCGGATGGCTTCGAGCACCACCAGGTGGTTGTGGCCGAGGGCGAGGGTTCCGGCTCCGGAGAGGCAGTCCAGGTATCGGCGGCCGTCGGCGCCCTCGATGGTGAGCCCACGGGCCCGGACCGGGACGATCGGCAGGGAGCGGGCGTAGGTCCGGGCGGCGGACTCGCGCAGCGACTGGCGCCGCAGGATGCCCTCGGGGGCGTCGGCCGGGGTGGCCGCCGCTGCGGCCCGCTCGGTCAAGGCGGCCACGACTGTCGGTCCTCCCGCGTGTGTGCTTCGCAGATACGGCACTTCGTACGGATGGCGCTTCGAACGTGAACGCTGCCCCGCTTCCCCCGTACGTACCAACGACCGTGTCTCCGGGGGATCACGGGTAGTTGCAAGATCCTTGTCGGAACCGCGGACCCGCTCTGTGCCGTCCCCAACGGCATCGGCATAGTGGGGGCTTGCACTCCACGTCCCGAACGTCTCGAACCACCATGGGGGATTCACGACATGCGACCGATGCGACCGGTCACCGCCGTACTCTGCGCGGCCGCCCTATCGCTGACCGCCGCGGCCTGCGGGCCGGGCGACGACCAGGCCGGCGGCGACGCCAAGCCGACCGTGGCGGCCAGCAGCCCCGGGTCCGACGGGATCAAGATCCCGGACCAGCTGAAGGACAAGCTCAAGGAGCGCGGCATCGACCTGGACAAGTGGAAGGGGGGTGCCTGGAAGGAGTGGAAGAAGGAGGACTGGCTGCGCGAGGCCGAGGACTACATCAACCCGATCATCGAGGACCTGTGGGACCCCGACCGCATGCGTGACGCGCAGAAGCCCGAGCGGCCCGGCACCGACGCGGACCTCGGCAAGGACAAGGGCGTCACCGACCCGACTCCGGCGGCCGTTCCGGCGAAGGCGGTCGCGCCGACCTACCACAAGAGCGTTCCGGAGGCCGGCAAGGTCTTCTTCGACGGCCCCGAAGGCTCGATGGTCTGCTCCGCGACCGTGGTGAAGGACCCGGCGCGCCCGGGCAAGTCCAACATGGTGTGGACGGCCGGGCACTGTGTGCACGCCGGTGCGAAGGGCGGCTGGTACCGCAACATCGCCTTCGTGCCCTCCTACAACAACGGGGGCAAGTCGCAGGCCGCGCTGAAGGGTGTGAGCCGCGATCAGGTGGCCCCGTACGGCGTGTGGTGGAGCGACTGGGCGCAGACCTCTGACCAGTGGATCGCCACCGGCGGCCCGGTCGGCGGCGCGGGTGCCCCGTATGACTTCGCGGTGCTGCACGTGACCCCGGAGAAGGGTTCGTCCGCCAAGTCCCTGGAGGAGACGGTCGGTTCGGCGCTGCCGGTGGACTTCAACGCCACCGCCGTGCCGAAGATCGCCAAGATGACCGCGACCGGTTACCCGGCGGCGGCGCCGTTCGACGGCCAGAAGGCCTTCCAGTGCACCGACAAGCCCGGCCGGCTCTCGCTGAACCAGACGGACCCGGTGATGTACCGCATCGGCTGCACCATGACCGGCGGTTCCTCGGGCGGCGGCTGGGTCGCCGCGGGCGCCGACGGCAAGCCGGCCCTGGTGTCGAACACCTCGATCGGCCCGGCCAAGGCGTCCTGGCTGGCCGGCCCGCGCCTGGGCCCGGAGGCCAAGGGCATCTTCGATGCCGTCAGCAAGAAGTTCGCCGGCCGCTAGCCGGCTGCCGCACAGCAAACGGCTGTGGCCCCTGCCTCTCGGCAGGGGCCACAGCCGTTTGTGCACCGTCAGCGGGCGACTGGTACGTACGGAGCGAGGTCCGCGGCCAGTTCCTGGTGGACCCGCGCCTTGAGCAGGGTGCCCTCCGGGGTGTGCTCCTCGGAGAGGACCTCCCCCTCGGAGTGCGCCCGGGCGACGAGCGAGCCCCGGGTGTACGGGACCAGCGCCTCGACCTCGACCTCGGGCCGCGGCAGTTCGGCGTCGATCAGTGCGAGCAGTTCCTCGATGCCCCGCCCGGTGCGGGCGGAGACGGCGAGGGAGTGCTTCTCGATGCGCAGCAGTCGCTGCAGGACCAGCGGGTCCGCGGCATCGGCCTTGTTGATCACCACGATCTCGGGCACGTCGACCGCGCCCACTTCGCGGATCACCTCGCGGACCGCCGCCAGCTGCTCCTCCGGTGCCGGGTGCGATCCGTCCACGATGTGCAGGATGAGGTCGGAGTCGCCGACCTCCTCCATCGTGGAGCGGAAGGCCTCGACCAGGTGGTGGGGCAGGTGCCGGACAAAGCCGACCGTGTCGGCCAGGGTGTAGACCCGGCCGGTCGGCGTCTCGGCCCGGCGCACGGTCGGGTCGAGGGTGGCGAACAGGGCGTTCTCCACCAGGACGCCCGCGCCCGTGAGGCGGTTGAGCAGCGAGGACTTGCCGGCGTTGGTGTAGCCCGCGATCGCGACCGAGGGCACCTTGTTGCGCTTGCGTTCCTGCCGCTTGAGGTCACGGCCGGTCTTCATCTCCGCGATCTCCCGGCGCATCTTCGCCATCTTCTCGCGGATCCGGCGCCGGTCCGTCTCGATCTTGGTCTCACCGGGGCCTCGGGTGGCCATGCCGCCACCGCTGCCGCCACCCATCTGCCGGGACAGCGACTGACCCCAGCCGCGCAGCCGCGGCAGCATGTACTGCATCTGCGCGAGCGCGACCTGCGCCTTGCCCTCTCGGGACTTGGCGTGCTGAGCGAAGATGTCGAGGATCAGCGCGGTCCGGTCGACCACCTTGACCTTGACGACGTCCTCGAGGGCGATGAGCTGGCCGGGGCTGAGCTCGCCGTCGCAGACGACGGTGTCGGCGCCGGTCTCGACGACGATGTCCCGCAGCTCGCGCGCCTTGCCGGAACCGATGAAGGTGGCCGGGTCCGGCTTGTCGCGGCGCTGGATCACGCCGTCGAGCACCAGGGCACCCGCCGTCTCGGCGAGCGCCGCGAGCTCCGCGAGGGAGTTGTCCGCGTCCTGCACGGTCCCGGAGGTCCAGACTCCGACCAGCACCACGCGCTCCAGGCGCAGCTGTCGGTACTCGACCTCGGTGACATCTTCGAGCTCGGTGGAGAGGCCGGCGACCCGCCGCAGCGCGGCCCGCTCGGAGCGGTCGAACTGCTCGCCGTCCCGGTCTCCGTCGATCTCGTGGCTCCAGGCGACGTCCTCTTCCATCAGGGCATCGGCCCGAAGGCTCTCGGTGTAGCTCTGTGCATCCTGTGAAGGGGAAGAAGAGGAGGTCATTGGATCCTTACGTCGCTTTTGAACATGGGTGCCGAACATGGTGTGCCGCTGGGTGTGGCCCATGTTGTACGGGTACAACGTGTCACACCGGCGGAGGATTCCCCGCGGGGGCTGTCCCGCGGAGGCACGCCCTCGATGGTGGCATGCCCGTTCCGGGGGCGTCACACCCTTTTCGGCGTGCCGTTCCCGCTTTTCGGCGTACCGTTCCCGCCGCTCCACTCGGGGTGCCCGGGCATGGGCGGGGTCTTCTTCCCGTACAGCCAGGGCCGGAGGAAGGCCGTGAGGTCCCGTCCCGCCTCGTCCGAGGCCAGGCGTACGAAGTCCTCGGTGCCGGCCACGGAGTCCGCGTGCTCGGCGACCCAGCGGCGCTGGATCCGGTCGAAGGCGGCGGTGCCGATCTCCTGGCGGAGCGCGTACAGGACCAGGGCGGAGCCGTCGTACACCACCGGACGGAACAGGCTGATCTTCTTGCCGGGCTCGGGTCCCTTGGGCTCGGCCGGCGGACCGCCGGCCGCCCGCCACTGGTCGGAGCGCTGGTAGGCCTCCCGCATCCGGCGTTCCAGGGAGTACGTACCGAGGCCGTCGGCGTAGAGGGCTTCGTACCAGGTGGCGTGGCCCTCGTTGAGCCACAGGTCGGACCAGGTGCGCGGGGTGACGCTGTCGCCGAACCACTGGTGGGCGAGTTCGTGGACCATGACGGATTCAACGTACCACTCGGGGTAGCCGGCGCCGGTGAAGAGGCCCCGTTCGAAGAGCGAGAGGGTCTGGGTCTCCAGCTCGAAGCCGGTGCTGGCGTCGGCGATCAGTACGCCGTAGGTCTCGAAGGGGTAGCGGCCGACCCGCTCCTCCATCCAGGCGAGGTGGTGGGGGGTCTTCTTCAGCCAGGGTTCCAGCCGCTCGCGGTCGGCGGCGGGGACCACGTCGCGCAGCGGCAGCCCGTGCGGACCGGTCCGGTGGACGACGGCGGAGGTGCCGATGGAGACCTGGGCCAGCTCGGTGGCCATGGGGTGCCGGGTGCGGTACGTCCAGGTGGTGGCGGCGGTGCCGGGCGCGGCGCGGCGGGGTGCGGTGACGGGCAGGCCGTTGGCGACGGCGGTCATCCCGTCCGGGGCGGTGATCCGGAAGGTGAAGTGCGCCTTGTCGGCGGGGTGGTCGTTGCAGGGGAAGACCCGGTGAGCGGCGTCGGCCTGGTTGGCCATGGCGAGGCCGTCCTGGGTGGGGACCCAGCCGCCGTCCCCTCGGCCGCGCGGGTCGCTGGTGTGGCGGAGGGTGATGCGCAGGGGCGCGTCCTCGGCGACCGGTCGGGCCGGGGTGAGGACGAGGTCTTCCCCGGCGCTCTCGAACTGTGCCGGAGCCCCGTTGACCTGGGCGGATTGCACGGTGCCATGGGTGAAGTCCAGGTTGATGCGGTCGAGCTGCTGGAGGGTGCGGGCGTCGATGACGGTGACGGCGTCGAGCGGGGTGCGGTTGTCCTTGTAGGTGAGCGACAGGTCGTAGGAGAGGACGTCGTATCCGGGGTTTCCGAGCTCCGGGAAGAGCCGGTCGCCGATGCCGAGGGCCTGGGGCGGTGGCACCACGGCGGCGACGAGGGTGAGGGAGGCCGTGGCGAGCAGGGCGGCGCGCAGGCGGGGGGAGGTGAGGCGCATCCCCTACGCGATACCAGTGCGGGCGGCGCGGGGCGGGGCGGCGCGGCGGCCGGGGCGCGGGGCCCACCCGAACGGGGCGGCGCCGAGCCGCTGCGCGGAGCCTCCGGCCCGCCCCGGCCCCCAACCCACCCGGTCCACCCGGCCCGGCCCGCCTGGCTCCCGCCCGCCGCCGCAGGCGATGGCTCAGGCTCGGCTGACGTCGTATACGCCCGGGACGTCGCGCATGGCTCGCATCAGGGTCGGGAGCAGGGTCGCGTCGGGGAGTTGGAGGGTGTAGCGGTGGCGGACGCGTTGTTCGGTTGGGGGTTCCACGGTGGCGGAGACGATGTCGACGCCCTCGCGGGAGATGGCTTCGGTGAGGTCGGCCAGCAGATGGGGGCGGCCGAACGATTCAGCGACCAGGGTGACCCGGCAGTCGGCGGTGGCCCGCCAGTGGACTGCGACGGAGGTGCGGCCGAGGGCGCGCATCTGGGCCACGGCCGGGCAATGGATCCGGTGCACGGTGACGGCGCCGCCGCGAACGACGAAGCCGGCGACGGAGTCCGGCGGGACCGGGGTGCAGCAGCCGGCCAGCCGGACGGGGGCGTCGGGCAGGTCGACCACGGCGTTGCCGCCGCCGCCGCGGGCTCCGACCACCGACAGCGGGGCCCGGGGGGCCGCCGGATCGGGCCGGCCGCCGTCCGGATGGGACCGGAGCCAGCTGCCGATGGCGATCCGGGCGGCGGGGGTGCGGGCGTGGTCCAGCCAGTCGGGGGCGGGCCCGGAGGAGGCGTCCTGGGAGAGCAGCAGTTGCACGGTGTCCCCGTCGGCCAGCGGGCTGGCCAGGGAGGTCAGGCGCCCGTTCACCCGGGCGCCGATACAGCCGTGGGCGGCCTCGCCGTGCTGGGCGTAGGCCGCGTCGATACAGGTGGCGCCGGCCGGGAGGCCGAGCCGGCCGCCTCCGTCGGCCCGGAACACGGTGATCTCGCGGTCCTGGGCGAGTTCGGCGCGCAGCGAGCTCCAGAAGGTGTCGGCGTCGGGTGCGGACTGCTGCCAGTCGAGCAGCCGGGACAGCCAGCCGGGCCGGGTGGGGTCGGCCCGTTCCTCCTCGGCTTCCCTGCCGTCCGCGGTGGCTCCGGTCTCCGGGAGGGCGTACGGGTTGCCGAGCGCGACCACGCCGGCCTCCGCGACCCGGTGCATCTGGCGGGTGCGGACGATGACCTCGGCGACCTCGCCGTCGGAGGTGGCGACGGCGGTGTGCAGGGATTGGTACAGGTTGAATTTGGGTACCGCGATGAAGTCCTTGAATTCGGAGATCACGGGGGTGAAGCAGGTGTGCAGTTCGCCGAGGACGCCGTAGCAGTCGGCGTTCTCGCCGACCAGGACCAGCAGCCGGCCGAAGTCGGAGCCGCGCAGTTCGCCGCGTTTGAGGGCGATGCGGTGGACGGAGACGAAGTGCCGGGGCCGGATGAGCACCTCGGCCTGGATGCCGGCCTCGCGCAGCACGGTCCGGATGGAGTCGGCGACGCGGGGCAGCGGGTCCTGTTCCCCGGCGTGGGCGGCGATGAGGGCGCGGGTGTGCTCGTACTCCTCGGGGTGCAGGATCGCGAAGACCAGGTCTTCCAGTTCGGACTTGAGTGCCTGGACGCCGAGCCGTTCCGCGAGCGGGATGAGGACGTCACGGGTGACCATGGCGATGCGGACCTGTTTCTCGGGGCGCATCACGCCGAGGGTGCGCATGTTGTGCAGCCGGTCGGCGAGCTTGATCGACATCACGCGGACGTCGTTGCCGGTGGCGACGAGCATCTTGCGGAAGGTCTCGGGCTCGGCGGCGGCCCCGTAGTCGACCTTTTCGAGTTTGGTGACGCCGTCGACGATGAAGCAGACCTCGTCGCCGAATTCGGCGCGTACCTGATCGAGGGTCACCTCGGTGTCCTCCACGGTGTCGTGGAGGAGTGAGGCCGTCAGGGTGGTGGTCTCGGCGCCGAGCTCGGCGAGGATCAGGGTGACGGCGAGCGGATGGGTGATGTAGGGCTCGCCGCTCTTGCGCATCTGGCCGCGGTGGGAGGACTCGGCGAGCACGTAGGCGCGGCGGAGCACGGACAGGTCCGCGTCCGGGTGGTGGGCGCGGTGCGCCTCGGCGACGTGGCTGATGGCGTCCGGGAGCCGGTCCCGGGGGGTCGGTCCCTGCAGGGCGGCACGCCCCAGCCTGCGCAGATCCAGGCGGGTGCGGCCACGTCTGCGGAGCTCAGGGCGTGCGTCGGGGTTCGTGGCCTCTGCACTCATGGGCACCTCCGGCGGCTTCGACCGGCGGTGGCGGGCATGGGGTGAGCCCTCAGGGCCGGTGTCTGATGCTACCGACCCCACCACGTGGCGGAGTGCACCTCTCGCTGAGCGTGAAACGGATCACCCATGAGAGGGAATCTTCAGCCGAAAGCCGTTTCGGTGAGCCAGGCCGGGTCGAACTCTCCGGCAGCGACGATCACGGCCGGTCCGGTCATCTCGACGGAGCCGTCGGGGGTCTCGGTGATGCTCAGGGTGCCGCCGAGTACGTCCACGGTGTACGTGACGGCTTCGCCGGTGACGGCGGGGTCGGCCCCGTCGCGGCGGGCGGTGGCGACGGCCACCGCGCAGGCCCCGGTGCCGCAGGAGCGGGTTTCGCCGGAGCCGCGCTCGTGGACGCGCATGGCGACGTGGCGGGGGCCGCGGTCGGCGACGAACTCGACGTTGACGCCGTCCGGGTAGGCGGCGGCGGGGGTGAAGGGCGGGGGCGCGTAGAGGTTGCCGGCGTCGTCGAGGCTGTCGACGAAGGCGACGGCGTGCGGGTTGCCCATGTTGACGTTGCGGGCGGGCCAGCTGCGGTCGCCGACGGAGACGGTCACCTCGCCGGCGGGGAGCTGGGCGCGGCCCATGGCGACGGTGACCGAGCCGTCCTTGTGGAGGTGGACCTGCTTGATGCCGCCGCGGGTGGCGACTGCCAGGTCGCCGGGCTCGACGTGGCCGGCGTGCTGGAGGTAGCGGGCGAAGACGCGGACGCCGTTGCCGCACATTTCGGCGGTGGAGCCGTCGCTGTTGCGGTAGTCCATGAACCATTCGGCCTCGCCGGCCATGGCCTTGGCCTCGGGGTGGGCGGCGGAGCGTACGACGTGCAGGATGCCGTCCGCGCCGAGGCCGGCCCGACGGTCGCAGAGGCGGGCGACGGCGGGGGCGGGCAGGTCGATGGCGTTGTCGGGGTCCGGGATGATCACGAAGTCGTTCTCGGTCCCGTGGCCCTTGAGGAAGGCGAGGCTGCTGGTCACGGCTTCATGGTAGCGACCGCCCCGGCGGCCGGGGCGGGGCCGGGGCCGGGCGCCTGGGTGCGGCCCGGCGGCTACCTCAGCCGGGCTACGCGCCAGACCGCGAGGGCGACCAGGGTCAGGGCGATCAGGGTGTAGAGGGCGATGACGCGCCAGTCGGAGCGGATGCCGGAGCCGCGGGCCGGGAGGCCGGGCCAGGTGTAGCCGACGCGGCGGGCGGCCATCATGCCCCAGCCGCCGGCGCAGGAGCTGATCAAGAGGCCGAGCATGGCGACCACGGCGCCGCCGTCGCCGAATTCGAAGGCGAGGGGGAAGGCGAACATGAGGGAGCCGGCTGCGGCGAGCATGACGATCGGGGCGAGCTGCCAGATCCGCAGGCGGCGCTGCGGGCGCAGTTCGACTTCGACGGCGGGGCCGGAGGACTCCTCCGCGCTGTCGGGGCTGTCCGGGCCGTCCGGGGTCAGCCGGGCGGGGTCGGCGGGCAGGCCCAGTCCGTCCTGGGCGCCCACCGCATCCGTCAGGTCCGGGTCGGTCACGTCCGTGAGCTCTACGTCCTGAACCATTGGGTCCGCTTCGCTCCGGGCGTCGCCCCGTTCGGTGTCGCGAGGGCCGGCCTCCATCGCCACGTGCCCTCCCCACTCGGACTTCGTACGCTGCCGTTCACCGCCGGTGACCGCACCGTCGGAATTTGATGATGGCACGCCACGAGCCCCCCGACAGGCGCGCGGAGCGTCCCGATGCCATCACGTGATCAGGCTGTAACCGCTCGTTCGACCAACGACTGCGCGAGTCCGGCGAGTTCCCGGCGGTCCGCAGCGGCCCCGCTGAGCCAGTGGACGCGCGGGTCGCGGCGGAACCAGGAGTCCTGGCGGCGCGCGAACCGCTTGGTGGCGCGTACGGTCTCGGCGCGCGCCTCCTCCTCCGTGCACTCCCCCGCCAGCGCGGCCAGGATCTGCTGGTAGCCGAGCGCCCGGGAGGCGGTGACGCCCTCCCGCAGCCCCTGCGCCTCCAGTGCGCGCACCTCCTCGACCAGGCCGTCCTCCCACATCCGGTCGACGCGCAGGGCGATCCGCTCGTCGAGCTCCGGGCGGGCGACGTCCACCCCGATCTGGAGGCAGTCGTAGACGGATTCGTGCCCGGGCAGGTTGGCGGTGAAGGGCCGGCCGGTGATCTCGATGACCTCAAGGGCCCGGACGATCCGGCGGCCGTTGCTGGGCAGGATGGCCGTGCCGGCGGCCGGGTCGGCGGCGGCCAGGCGGGCGTGCAGGGCGCCGGGGCCGCGGATCGTGAGTTCCTCCTCCAGCCGGGCCCGGACGGCCGGGTCGGTGCCGGGGAACTCCATGGCGTCCAGGGCCCCGCGCACGTACAGGCCGGAGCCGCCGACCAGCACCGGGGTGCGGCCTTCGGCGAGCAGCCGGTCGATTTCGGCGCGGGCCAGCCGCTGGTACTCGGCGACGCTGGCGGTCTCGGTGACGTCCCAGATGTCGAGGAGGTGGTGCGGGATGCCGCCGCGTTCCTCGGTTGTCAGCTTGGCGGTGCCGATGTCCATCCCCCGGTACAGCTGCATGGAGTCGGCGTTGACGACCTCGCCGCCGAAATGGCGGGCCAGGGCTACGCCCAGATCGGACTTTCCGGCTGCGGTGGGACCGACGACGGCGATGACCCGCGGGGCGGGGGCTGCACTTCTCACCGGAACAGTCTCGCAAACCCGGCGACAGCTACCCGAACGAGTTACGTGACGGGTCGTGCGCGGGGTCGTTGCCCTGGCGAGGTTCCGGCCGGGGCGGCGCGCCGTGACCGGGTCGGAACTTCACCCGCACGAGTAACGTTGGAGGAGTAGACAATGGGCGTTTTTGATCGGTTTCGTCGCCGCAAGGACCGGGCTTCGACCGAGGTGGCCGAGGAGTCTGCGGCGGGTGCGGTGACCGCGGAGGCTCCTCAGGCCGCGGCGGCGGAGTCCGGAGCGGAGACGAAGAGCGGAACCGAGCCGGCCGCCGTGGAGGGAGTGGAGATCCCGAAGCAGCAGTCCGCGGAGGCAGCCGCGGACAGCGAGGCCGGCGAGGGCGCCCGCAGGTAGCTACCGCCAGGAGAAGGTGACCCATGGGTCTGCTGGACAATCTGAAGGCCAAGCTCGCGCCGGCGAAGGACAAGGTCGGTGACCTCGCGCATCAGCACGAGGGCCGGATCGGCCACGGACTGGAGAAGGTTGCCAAGGCCGTGGACTCGAAGACCAAGGGCAAGTACAGCGACCGGATCGAGACCGGTACGAGCAAGGCGAAGGACGCCCTGGGCAAGATCGCGCACAAGGATGAACCGGGCGGGCCCACCCCGCCGCCCGCGTCTTCCTGACGCGGTCGCCGGAAAGGGGCGCGGGGCACACCGCCCGGCGCCCCTTTCCCGTGGCCTTCTGCGGACCGCTCCGCTCAGGACCAGGTGGCGACGAAGTAGCCGACGCCGTAGGGCGCGTCCTCGTACAGCAGTCGGCCGGCCAGGCCGGCGTCACGGGCGGCACCGGCCAGTACCTGCCAGGGGGCCCGGCCGGCGGCCTTGAGTTCCTGGGCGAGCCCGGGATCGATCGCTTCGAGTGCCGGTACGTCCGCCGAGCCGAGGGCCCGGGCGGCGGCGTCGTCGAAGGCCTCGGCCCGGTCGTCCAGATAGCCGGGGGCCTTGAGGGTGCGGCAGGCGCTGCCGTCGCCCAGCACGAGCATCGCCACCCGGTCGGCAGAGCCGCCGAGGTCGGCGCCGAGCGTGCCGCAGCCGCCCGGATGGAGCCCCTCCGCGACGGCCACTCCGGCGATCTGGGAGGATGCCCAGCCGGCCTGCCCGAGCAGCCAGGCCCCCACCGCGAGGGAGACCGGGAGCTCGTCCCCGGTGGCTTCCCCGGCCGGTTCGTCGGGGTCGGTGCCCAGGGTGACGGTCAGGTCCACGCCGAATCCGGCGAAGGACCCGCGGGTGCCTTGGTCGTACCCGCCGCCCTGGGCAGCGGCTCCGACCACCACGAGGAGGTCGGGCCGGGAGGCGGCGAGCACGGCGAGCGCATCCGAGCAGGCGGTGCGGGCATCGCGCAGCTCCTCGGCGGCCCCGGCGGCCACCGCCGGGACGAGTAGCGGCGGGGCAGGACAGACAGCGGCGGCTACGAGCATGATCGCAGCCTAACGGCAGCCACCCGGCCCCGCGGAGCCCCGGCGTCCCGGTTCCGTACGGCCCCCAGGTGCTCGGGCCTGCCCGGTCCCGCTGCCCCGCCCGTCTTCGCGGAGCCTCGGCCCCGGCCCCGCGGAGCGCCCGGCGTCACTGAGCCCCAGACCGTTGGACGCGACGGCCCCGACGCCGCGAGCCGACGGACTCGGGGCCGAGCCGTGCGAGCGGCGCGTCCGGAAGCAGCGACGCGCCCGACCCGCGAAACCCCCCGGCCCGGTGCGCCCGCGCGGGCCCCGCGCCTCGGGCGCCGCCGGACTCGGGTCCACCCTGCGGGGACCGCCGGACGGAGTCCGGCGCAGCGGCGCGAAGCCGGTGAGGCCCCCCCGGGGCCGAGCCGTGCGAGCGGCGCGTCAGGAAGAGGAAATGGCGCAGCCGCCCGTTGCCGCCGGGAGGGGGGCCGGGGCGCCCAGCGTCGGGATGCCGAGCATGACGCCCTGCGGCTGCGCCGGGGCGGCGTTCCGCTTCTCCCAGGCGTCGCCCGCGCGGGTACGGCGTACCGCCGTGGTCGGGCCCTCGGCCAGCAGGTGGTGCGGGGCGGCGTAGGTGATCTCGACGGTCACCACGTCGCCCGGGCGGACCTCCGCATCCGGCTTGGTGAAGTGCACGAGGCGGTTGTCGGGGGCGCGGCCGGAGAGGCGGTGGGTGGCGCCGTCCTTGCGGCCCTCGCCCTCCGCGACCATGACCTCCAGGGTGCGGCCGACCTGCTTCTTGTTCTCCTCCCAGGAGATCTCCTCCTGGAGGGCGACCAGGCGCATGTAGCGGTCCTGGACGATCTCCTTGGGGATCTGCCCCTCCATGGTGGCCGCCGGGGTCCCGGGGCGCTTGGAGTACTGGAAGGTGAAGGCGTTGGCGAAGCGGGCCTCGCGGACCGTGTGCATGGTCTGCTGGAAGTCCTCCTCGGTCTCGCCGGGGAAGCCCACGATGATGTCGGTGGAGATGGCCGCGTGCGGGATGGCGGCGCGGACCTTCTCGATGATCCCGAGGAACCGCTCCTGCCGGTAGGAGCGGCGCATCGCCTTGAGGACCGGGTCCGAGCCGGACTGCAGCGGCATGTGCAGCTGCGGCATCACGTTCGGGGTCTCGGCCATGGCCGCGATCACGTCGTCGGTGAAGTCGCGCGGGTGCGGGGAGGTGAAGCGGACCCGCTCCAGGCCCTCGATCTCGCCGCAGGCGCGCAGCAGCTTGCTGAAGGCCTCGCGGTCGCCGAGGTCGGAGCCGTAGGCGTTGACGTTCTGGCCGAGCAGGGTGATCTCGGAGACGCCCTCGCCGACCAGCGCCTCGATCTCGGCGAGGATGTCGCCGGGGCGGCGGTCCTCCTCCTTGCCGCGCAGCGCCGGGACGATGCAGAAGGTGCAAGTGTTGTTGCAGCCGACGGAGATCGAGACCCAGGCGGCGTAGGCGGACTCGCGCCGGGTCGGCAGGGTGGAGGGGAAGGCCTCCAGCGACTCGGCGATCTCGACCTGCGCCTCTTCCTGGACGCGGGCGCGCTCCAGCAGGACGGGCAGCTTGCCGATGTTGTGCGTACCGAACACCACGTCGACCCACGGGGCCTTCTTGACGATGGTCTCGCGGTCCTTCTGCGCCAGGCAGCCGCCGACGGCGATCTGCATCCCGGGGCGCTTGGTCTTCATCGGGGCGAGCCGGCCGAGGTTGCCGTACAGCTTGTTGTCGGCGTTCTCGCGGACCGCGCAGGTGTTGAAGACGACGACGTCGGCGTCCCCGTCGGAGCCTTCGGGGGCCCGGACGTAGCCCGCGTCCTCCAGCAGACCGGAGAGCCGCTCGGAGTCGTGCACGTTCATCTGACACCCGTAGGTGCGGATCTCATAGCTCTTGTTCACGCCCACTGCCTGGCTCCGGTCGCTGCTGGTCATGGAACAAGGGTAGGCGGTGCCGGCGGCGGGCTCGGTCGGCCGGACCGTGACAGGAGCGCGGGCGGCTGGCAGGATCGCGCGCATGCCCCTCGTACTGCCCCGGATGCCGCGGCCCAGCAGGCGCCGCGTCCTGCGGGGTCTGGTGGCCGGGCTTGTCGTGCTCGGGGTGCTGCTGTGGTGGCTGTGGCCGTTCGGGAAGACGGAGCTGCCGGGTGAGCTGACCTTCAGTACGGGCGTACGGACGGGTGTGTACCACCGGTACGGGGCCCTGCTGGAGCAGGCGCTGGCCCGTGACATACCCGAGGTGGACGTGCGGCTGCTGCCCAGTGAGGGCTCGCAGGAGAACCTGGAGCGGGTGGCTTCCGGGAAGGCCGCCTTCACGGTGGCCACGGCCGACGCGGTGGCCAAGTACCGGCAGGACGGGAAGCCCGGCGCGGACGGGCTGCGCGGGGTGGCCCGGCTGTACGACGACTACGTCCAGCTGGTGGTGCCGGCCGGGTCGCCGGTCCAGTCGGCGCGGGACCTGCGGGGCAAGAGGGTCGCGGTCGGCCAGCCCGGGTCGGGGGTCCGGCTGATCGCGGAGCGGCTGCTGACGGCGGCGAAGCTGGATCCGCGGCGGGATGTCACCGAGGTGTCCATCGGCATCGACACCATGCCGGCGGAGCTGGAGGCGGGGCGGATCGACGCGTTCTTCTGGTCCGGTGGACTGCCGACGAACGCGGTGCGGGAGCTGTCGGACCGCTTCGAGATCCGGCTGGTGCCGCTGGGCGACCTGGTGCCGGAGCTGCAGGGCAGCGGAAGCCCGGCCCGCCACTACCGGGCGGCGGTGATGCCGCAGGATGCGTACGCGCGGGCGCGGAACACCTCGGCGGTGACCACGCTGGCCGTGCCGAACCTGCTGGTGACGACGGAGCGGACGAGTCCGGAGCTGACGGAGCGGTTCACGCGCACGGTGATCTTCAGCCGTGACGACATCGGCCGGGAGGTCCACGCGGCCCAGCGGGTGGACCTCCGTACGGCGATCTACACGGACCCGCTGGAGCTGCACGAGGGCGCGCGCCGGTACTACCGCTCGGTCAAGCCGTAGCCCGCTCCCGGGTCTGGCTAGGCCGGAAGCAGGTTCACGGCTGCCGCTGCCGCGCCGATCAGGCCGGCGTCGGTGCCCAGGGCGGCCGGGACGATGCGCAGGTCGCGGACGAAGTCGAGGGTGGCGTACGTCGGCAGGTGGGCGCGGACCGGGCCGAGGAGGGTGTCGCCGGAGGTGGCGACTCCGCCGCCGATGACCGCGATGTCGGTCTCCATCAGGGTGGCGGTGGCGGCGATGGCCGCCGCCAGGGCCCGGCCCGCGCGGTCGAAGGCGGCCAGGGCGACCGGGTCTCCGGCCCGGGCGGCCGTGGCCACCCCGGCTGCCGTGGGGTCCGGGCCGGTCCAGCCGTGGTCCCGGGCCCAGCGGGCGATGGCGGTTCCGGAGGCGATCGCCTCGACGCAGCCGCGCCCGCCGCACGCGCACTCCTCGCCGGCGAAGTCGACGCTGATGTGGCCGATGTGGCCGGCGTTGCCGGTGGGGCCGGGCAGCAGGCGCCCGCCGAGGACCAGGCCGCCGCCGACGCCGGTGGAGACGACCATGCACAGGGCGTTCGCGTGCCCCCGGGCGGCGCCCAGCCAGTGCTCGGCCGCCGTCATCGCCACCCCGTCGCCGACCAGGACGGTGGGGACCGGGCGGCCGTGCGAGGCCAGCGCGGCCTCGGTACGGGCCAGCACCGGGTAGTCGCGCCAGGCCGTGATGTTCACCGGGCTGACCGTCCCCCCGGCGGAGTCCACCGGGCCGGCGCTGCCGATCCCGCAGCGCCGTACGGCGGGCCAGGCGGGATCCCGGGCCAGGTCGGCGACGACCTCGGCGACCGCCGCCATGACGCCGTCGCCGTCCACCCCGCGCGGGGTGGGCCGGCGGGTGGTCGCGGTCATCGTGCCGTCGGGATGCACCAGCGCCCCGGCGATCTTCGTACCGCCGATGTCGATCGCGGCGGTCAGCCCGACGGCAGGGTCGACTGCGGGATCGCCTGCGGCGCCCCCGCGCGGGGCGGGCAGGGCGGAGGTCGGGGTGGGCGTGGTCACGGTGGCGTCGCTCCTGGAGGTGGTCGGTTCAGTATGCGCGCGGCGGCTGCGCCGTGCTCTCAGGGGGTTGGGCCGTCTCTTCCGAGGGGTGTCCGGGGGATCAGCGATCCGGAACCGCAACACGCGGGACGGGGCCGAACCGCGGCGGTCCGGCCGGGCCCGGACGGGTACGGGCCATCTGCCGTACGGACGCGTACGCCCCGGTTCCGGAGCCGCCGCAGGTCAGGGCCGTGCGCCCGGGCCCATCCGGTCACTCCGGGGGAAAAGGCCGTGTTGACTGCACGGCCGGCAGACCGTCAGGTTGTGCGGATCCGGCAGACCACCGCCCGCCTCCCAGGACCGCCCATGCTGCGATTCGGCGTCAACTACACCCCCACCCGGGGCTGGTTCCACCATTGGCTGGACTTCGACCTCAACGAGGTGAAAGCCGATCTCGATTCGGTCGCCGCACTGGGCCTGGACCACATCCGGGTGTTCCCGCTGTGGCCGCTGTTCCAGCCGAACCGGACGCTGATCCGGCCGCGCGCCGTCGAGCAGCTGGTGTCCCTCGCGGATGCGGCCGGCGAGCGCGGGCTGGATGTCTCCGTGGACGGCCTGCAGGGGCACCTGTCCAGTTTCGACTTCCTGCCGGCCTGGACCCGGACCTGGCACCGGCGGAACCTGTTCAGCGATCCGGAGGTGATCGCGGGGCAGGAGGAGTACCTGCGCACGCTGGCCGCCGCGCTCGCGGACCGGCCCCATTTCCTGGGCATGACGGTCGGCAACGAGATCGGCCAGTTCTCGGACTCCCCGCATCCGGACCCGGACCGGATCACCCGGGAGCAGGCCGGGCGGTGGCTGGAGCGGATGCTGGCGGCCTGCGAGGCGGGGGCGCCGGGGCGGTTCCATCTGCACGCGGAGTACGACGCGTCCTGGTACCGGGACGGCCACCCGTTCACGCCGGCGCACGCGGCGCGGCTGGGTGCGGCCACCGCAGTCCACTCGTGGGTGTTCAACGGGACCGCCCAGCGGTACGGACCGGCCGGCACGGCCACCGAGCACCACGCCGCCTACCTGATCGAGCTGTCGAAGGCGTGGGCGGTGGATCCGCGGCGGCCGGTCTGGCTCCAGGAGGTGGGCGCCCCGGCCCCGTACATCGGGCCCGGGCAGGCGGCCTCGTTCACGGCGGCGACCGTGGCCAGCGCCCTGGACTGCCCGGACCTGTGGGGGGTCACCTGGTGGTGCTCGCACGATGTGGCACGGGAGCTGGCGGACTTCCCGGAGCTGGAGTACGACCTGGGGCTGCTCACCAACGACCGCCGGGTGAAACCGGCGGGCGAGGCGATCGCGCGCATCGTCGCCGACCTGCGCGGGCGGCCGGACCACCGCCCTCCGCCGCGCAGTACGGCCCTGGTCCTGGACGTGGGCGGCGCGGAGGCCGCACCGCACCGGTCGGTGTGCGCGCCGGGCGGGGAGTTCTTCGAGGCCTGGGCCCGGCTCACCGCCGACGGGGTCCGCCCGGCGGTGGTGCTCGCCGACCACCTCTCTGGCCGTGCCCATCTCGCGGCGCGCGGCATCACCGAGCTGATCACTCCGGCGGAGGTCCGCTGACCCCGCAGGGCGACCCCGACCCCCCGAAGGAGACGCATGTCCGAGACCGGCAAAGAGGTCGACGCTCGTACGCCGCTGAATCCGCCGCAGGGTCCGCCGCTGCGCCCGCACCCAGGTCCGCCGCTGCGCCCGACCGCGCGCCCCACCCGGCGCCGGATGCTGGCCGCGGGCGCGGGTGCCGGGGCCGCCGCCCTGCTGGGCGGGACCGCCGACCCGGCCAGTGGTGCCACCCCGGCCGCGGCCCCCGCGGACCTGGCCCCGTACGCCTCCTACTGGTTCCCCGACACGCTGCCCGCCGGCCGCCCCGGCCCCGGAATCGTCTGGCGGTCGCTGAGGGAGTGGACGCCCGAGTCGGACCCGGACCTGGCCTACAACACGGCGAGCGTGCCATTGGCGAAACGATTCACCCCGGTGCCGCCGAACGCCACCGCCCGGGCCGGGCAGGCCCGGATCGCCTCCCTGGTCTCCTTCGGGAGCACCGCCGGGAACCCGGCCCAGGGCTCGCCGTCCTCCGACGCGTACGCGTTCGGCCATTGGGCGTACCTCGACGAGCTGGTGTTCTGGGGCGGCTCCGCCGGCGAGGGCATCGTGCTCGCGCCGAACGCGCCCGTCACCGATGCCGCCCACCGCAACGGGGTGCGGGTGCTGGGCAATGTGTTCCTGCCTCCGGTCGCGTACGGCGGTGACCTGCAGTGGACCCGGGATCTGGTGCAGCAGGACGCGGTCGGCCGGTTCCCGGTCGCCGAACAGCTGGTCCGGGTGGCGGTGGCGTACGGCTTCGACGGCTGGTTCGTCAATGCCGAGACCGATGGCGGGGACAGCGGGCTGGCGCGCCGGATGCGGGAGTTCCTGCGGGCGCTGCAGGTCCGTGGCGCGGCGCACGGCCTGCGGATCACCTGGTACGACGCGATGAACTGCACCGGCCGGGTGGGCTGGCAGGGCGCGCTCAACGACCTCAACCAGGAGTTCTTCGAGGACCGGGCCGGGCGGGTGGCGGACACGATGTTCGTGGACTTCGGCTGGCGCAACCACGAGGAGAAGCTGCGTCCTTCCGGAGACCGGGCCGACCGGATCGGCCGCAGCCGGTACGAGCTGTGGGCGGGGGTGGATGTGGAGTCCCGGGGATGGGACACGGCCGTGCCGTGGGACGAGCTGGTCCCGCGGGCGGGCCGGCACCTCGTCAGCTACGGCTTCTACCGGCCCGAGTGGACCCGCAACCACCTCGCCGACCGCTCCCCCGGTGCCTTCCATGCCGCCGAGGACCGGTTCTGGACCGGGGAGTCGGGGGACCCGTCCCGGCCGGCCCCCGAGCAGGGCTGGCGGGCGCCCGCCACCGTGGTGGCCGACCGGTCCACGATCACCGCCCTGCCCTTCGCCTGCGGGTTCAACATCGGGCACGGGCTGCGCTGGTACGAGGAGGGCAGGGTGCTCTCGCCGGTGCCGTGGAACCACCTCGGCCTCCAGGACCGGCTGCCCGGCCGCCGCTGGGTGGTCGTTACGGAGGGCGAACGGCCCGCCGTCACGCTGGACTTCGCCGATGCCTGGCGCGGCGGCTCCAGTCTGCTGGTCGAGGGCCGGCTGACCGCCCCGGCCGAGGTCGGGCTGCACGCCACCCGGCTGCCGCTGTCCCGGAGCACCGTGCTGGAGCTCACCCACCGCACCGAGGCGGGCCCGGTGGCGGTGGAGGTCGGGATCGCCGGCCGCGAGCCGGCCGCCCCGGGCGGGCCCGTGCCGTACACCTGGCTGCGGGTGGCGGCGCCCGGTGCCGGCCAGGGCTGGTGTACCTCCCGGGTGCGGGTGGCGGCGCCGGCCGGAGGGACCGCGCACGGCCTGGCGGTACGGCTCACCGGGCGCGACGGCCGGCCGGTCCGCTGGCGGCTGGGCATGCTGGCGGTGCACGACGGGGGTCCGGAGCGGCCGGCCGCGCCCACCGGCGTGGCGGTGGACGCATCGGCCCGTACGGGCGACCGGGTCGCCGCGCTGCGGGTGTCCTGGCGGCGGGCGCCCGGCCCGGTCCGGCACCACGAGCTGGTCCGGGTGCTGCCGGACGGCAGCCGCCGGTTCCTCGGCGGGACCTGCGGGACCGCGCTGTACGTGCCCGCGCTGGAGCGGGCCGGCCGGGAGCGGGCGACGGTGCTGGAGGTGCGTGCGGTCGGCGAGCGGTACACCGCCTCGGCGCCGGCGCGCACCCGCTACGGCTGGTAGCCGGAGCGGGAGCGGGCCTCCGGGCCGGCCGGAGCCGCCGGGCACGGGGCCGACGGGGCCGGCTGGGCGACGTACGGCACACGCACACGGGTGCGCTGGCCGGCCGCCCCGGCCCGCCCGTCAAGAGGCGTGCGGGGCGGTGCGCGGGACGGCCACCGTCACCCGCAGCCCGTGCGGCGGGTTCGTCTCGTACGAGAGGGATCCGCCGCCGGCGGCCAGCAGGGCCCGGGAGATGGACAGGCCGAGGCCGGAGCCCTTGATGTTCTGGTGCCGGCCGCTGCGCCAGAAGCGGTCGCCGATGCGGTCCAGCTCCTCCTCGGTGAGGCCGGGGCCGCGGTCGGCGACGACGACGACGGCCTGCCCTTCCCCGGCGGCGACCGACACCTCGACCTCCTCACCCGACGGAGTGAACTTGAGGGCGTTGTCGATGACCGCGTCCAGGGCGCTGGACAGGGCGATGGGGTCGGCCCAGCCGGTGACGGCGGCCCGGCCGGTCGACGTGAGCCGGACGCCCTTCTCCTCGGCGAGCGGGCGCCAGGCGGCGACGCGTTCGGTGGCGAGCTCTCCGATGTCGGTGAGGCGGATCTCGGCGGAGGCGTGCTCGGCGAGCGCGAGGTCCAGGAGGTCGTCCAGGACCTGCGCCAGGCGCTTGCCCTCGGTGCGGACCGAGGCGATCTCCTCGTTCCCCTCGGGGAGTTCGAGGGCGAGCAGCTCGATGCGCAGCAGCAGTGCGGAAAGCGGGTTGCGGAGCTGGTGGGAGGCGTCGGCGACGAAGGCCCGCTGCTGCTCCAGCACCTCTTCGACGTTGTCGGCCATCTCGTTGAACGAGCGGGCCAGCCGGCGGAGTTCCGGCGGGCCGCCGGATGCCGCGACCCGGGAGTTCATCCGCCCGGTGGCGATGCCGTGGGCGGCGGCGTCCAGGGTGCGGACGGGCTTGAGCACCCAGCTGGTGAGGCGCAGGGCCGCACCGAAAGCCACCAGCATGGCGGCGGCAAGGCCCGCTCCGATGAACAGCCAGCCCTGCAGGGTGCGGGACCGCATCTGGTCGGTGGGTGATTCGGTGACCACGACGGCGACCACGTCCCCGTCGAGGACGACCGGGGAGGCGACGAGCAATTTGCCGTGCGGCTGCCAGGGCCAGACCTGGCCGGGGTCGTGGCTGCGCCGGCCCGCGAGAGCCTCGTTGAAGGCCCGCTCGGCCTCGTCGGTGTCGGGCAGCCGCCACCAGCCGGGGGCGCGGGCCATGGCGTTGCCGTCGCGGTAGAAGATGCCCACCCGGATCCCGTAGAGCTCCTGGTAGCGGGCGAGTTCGGACTGCAGGGTCTCGCGGCGTTCGTCGGCGCCCTTGTCGCCGGAGCCTTCGGAGTCCACGACGAACTGGGCGAGGGCGGCGAACCGGGCGCTGTCGTCGATCCGGTCGACGACCACCCGCTGCTGCTGTCCGGCAGCCAGGCTGACGGCGAGCGGGAAGCCGAGGGCGAGCAGGACGCCTGCCATCAGGACGACGAGCAGGGGCAACAGCCGGGCGCGCACGGCGGCGGGCCCCCTAGGAGGCGCCCGGGCCGGGAGCCACGAGCCGGTAGCCCACCCCGCGCACCGTTTCGATCAGTGCGGGCATCCGCAGCTTGGAGCGCAGCGAGGCGACATGCACTTCGAGGGTGCGCCCGGTGCCCTCCCAACTGGTGTGCCACACCTCGCTGATGATCTGTTCCCGCCGGAAGACCACGCCGGGGCGCTGTGCGAGCAGGGCGAGCAGGTCGAATTCCTTGCGGGTGAGCGGTACGTCGGTGCCGTCGACGGAGACCCGGCGGGTGGGCAGCTCGATGCTGACCTGGCCGAGCCGGACCAGTCCGGGGGGACCTGCGGGGCTGCGGCGGGGGCCGGCCGGGGCGCTGTCGTCGGCGGCCGATCCGCTGCCGGTGCTGGTGCGGCGGGCGACGGCGTGGATACGGGCGAGCAGCTCGCCGGTGTCGTACGGCTTCACGACGTAGTCGTCGGCGCCCATGTTCAGGCCGTGGATCCGGGAGCGGACGTCACCGCGGGCCGTCACCATGATCACGGGGATGGCGGTGCGCTTGCGGATCTTGCCGCAGACCTCGTAGCCGTCCTGGTCGGGCAGGCCGAGGTCGAGCAGGATCACCCCGTAGGGAGGGGTGGAGGGCGGGGTCTCGGCAGGCAGCAGTGCCTGCAGGGCCTCCTCGCCGTTGCGGGCGTGGGTCACCCGGAATCCGTGCCGGGCCAGGATCGCGGACAGGGCCGCGGCAACGTGGTCGTCGTCCTCGACGAGCAGCAGTCTCATTCTGGGCCCCCTTTCGTGATCGCGCTCAGTAAAACAGCACCACAGGGGCATCACGCAAGGCGCCTGTCCTCGTCCACGCAGCGTGTTCGAGGGAAGCCGTATCGTTATGCTCAATTCTCGCTCAGATGTGATGACGGTGTGCACACCCTCTCACTACTGTCCTCCCAACCGAGGAGGACGGAGCTACAAGCCGATGAGCGGAGTATCAGTGACCAAGGGCGCCGGGGCGGAGGACTCGACTCCCGCAGCGGACGACCTGGTCGTACTGAGCAACGTCAACAAGCACTTCGGCGCGTTGCACGTGCTTCAGGACATCAATCTGAGCATTGCGCGCGGCGAGGTCGTCGTGGTGATCGGCCCGTCGGGTTCGGGCAAGTCGACCCTGTGCCGGACCATCAACCGGCTGGAGAGCATCGACTCCGGCACCATCACCCTGGACGGCGCCGAACTGCCCTCCGAGGGACGGGAGCTGGCCCGGCTGCGCGCCGATGTCGGCATGGTGTTCCAGTCGTTCAACCTCTTCGCGCACAAGACGGTGCTGGAGAACGTGCTGCTGGGCCAGTTGAAGGTCCGCAAGACGCCGTTCCCCGAGGCCGAGGCGAAGGCCCGGACCCTGCTGGACCGGGTGGGCGTCGGCAGCCAGGCCGACAAGTACCCGGCGCAGCTCTCCGGTGGCCAGCAGCAGCGCGTGGCGATCGCCCGCGCGCTGGCCATGGAGCCGAAGGTGATGCTTTTCGACGAGCCCACCTCGGCCCTGGACCCGGAGATGATCAACGAGGTGCTGGAGGTCATGCAGCAGCTCGCCGCCGAGGGCATGACGATGGTCGTGGTCACGCACGAGATGGGCTTCGCCCGCTCGGCGGCCAACCGGGTCGTCTTCATGGCCGACGGGAAGATCGTCGAAGAGGCGGCGCCCGAGCAGTTCTTCAGCAACCCGCGCAGCGACCGCGCCAAGGACTTCCTTTCGAAGATCCTGCACCACTGAGTTTCCGGTCTGGTACTGATCCGGTGGTAGTTCAACAACGTCTCATCCGAGGGAAGTTCACCATGAAGGTTTTCAAGGCCGGTGCGGCCGCGGCGCTCGCCGCCACTCTCGCCCTGACGGCGACCGCGTGCGGTGGCAGCGATGACAAGAGCGACAAGGGCTCCGGCTCCGGCGGCGGCAAGAAGGTCGTCATCGGCATCAAGTTCGACCAGCCGGGCCTCGGCCTGAAGACCCCGGACGGCAAGTACACCGGCTTCGACGTCGACGTGGCGACCTACGTGGCGAAGGAACTCGGCTACGAGGCGAACCAGATCGAGTTCAAGCAGGCCATCTCCGCCGAGCGCGAGAACCTGATCCAGAACGGCGACGTCAAGTTCATCGTCGCCAGCTACTCGATCAGCGACAAGCGCAAGGCGAAGGTCGACTTCGCCGGCCCGTACTTCCTGGCCCACCAGGACCTGCTGGTCCGCGCCGACGACTCCTCCATCACCAAGGCCGAGGACCTCAACAGCAAGAAGCTGTGCTCGGTCGCCGGCTCGACTTCGGCGCAGAACGTCAAGGACAAGCTGGCGCCCAAGGCCGACCTGCTGCAGCAGGGCGGCTACTCCGAGTGCCTGACCGGCCTGGAGAACAAGAAGCTCGACGCGCTGACCACGGACAACTCGATCCTGGCCGGCTACGCCGCGCAGGAGAAGAACCAGGGCAAGTTCAAGCTGGCCGGGCTGAGCCTGAGCAACGAGAACTACGGCATCGGTCTGAAGAAGGGCGACAAGGAGCTCCAGACCAAGATCAACGCCGCCCTCAAGAAGATGGTCACCGACGGATCCTGGGAGAAGTTCGTCAAGTCGAACTTCGGGCCGGCGAACTACAAGAACGAGCCTGCCCCGCAGATCACCGAAGGCAGCTGAGTCCTCGGTGCAGCGCGTCGCCGCCCGCCTGTCACAGGCGGCGGCGTGCTGCACCGGCCATCCTGGGGAGAGCGCAGGGCAACGTGTTCGATTTTCTTGATTCCGGGCAGTACGACCTGCTCGGTGCCTTCTGGGTGACGGTTCAGCTCACCTTCTACTCGGCGATCGGCTCCCTGGTCTGGGGAACCGTGCTCGTCGGTATGCGGGTCAGCCCGGTCCCGCTGATGCGGGCCTTCGGCACCGCCTACGTGAACGTTGTGCGGAACATCCCGCTCACCGTGCTGATCATCGCCTGCTCGCTGGGCCTCAGCCAGACCCTGGGCTTCGACCTGGGTGCCGGCAACTTCGAGGACATCGGCTTCCGACTCGCAGTCCTCGGACTGTCCGCCTACACCGGCACCTTCGTCTGTGAGGCGCTGCGCTCCGGCATCAACACCGTGCCGGTCGGCCAGGCGGAGGCGGCTCGCGCGCTGGGTCTGAGCTTCTTCCAGGTGCTCACGCTGATCGTGCTCCCCCAGGCATTCCGGGCGGTCATCGCACCGCTCGCCAACGTACTGATCGCCCTCACCAAGAACACCACGGTGGCGGCGGCCATCGGCGTGGCCGAGGCGGCCGTGCTGATGAAGGAAATGATCGAGAACGAAGCGGACGCGCTGTTTGCGGTCTTCGGGGTCATCGCCCTCGGCTTCGTCCTGCTGACCCTGCCCACCGGCCTGCTGCTGGGCTGGGTGGCCAAGCGAGTGGCGGTGAAGCGATGAGCTCCGTGCTGTACGACACCCCCGGCCCCAAGGCCAAGGTGCGCAACCTGATCTACACGGTGGTCTTCCTGGTCCTGCTGGGCCTGGCCCTGTGGTGGGTGCTCGCCGTCATGGCGGACAAGAACCAGCTGGACGCCGACAAGTGGAGCCCGTTTGTCACCGACGGCGAGATCTGGACCACCTTCCTGCTGCCGGGCCTCGGCGAGACCATCAAGGCCGGCCTCATCGCCATGGTGATCGCGCTGCCGCTGGGCGCACTGCTCGGCATCGGCCGGCTCTCCGACCACGCCTGGGTGCGCGTCCCGGTCGGCGCGGTCGTCGAGTTCTTCCGCGCCATCCCGGTGCTGATCCTGATGGTCTTCGGCTCCGCCCTGTACGTGCAGTTCACGGATGTCAGCTCCGACGTCCGTCCGCTGTACGCCTGCGTCACCGGCCTGGTCCTCTACAACGCCTCGGTGATCGCCGAGATCGTCCGGGCCGGCATCCACTCCCTGCCCAAGGGGCAGGGCGAGGCCGCCAAGGCGCTCGGCATGCGCAAGGGCCAGATCATGGGCTACGTGCTGATCCCGCAGGCCGTCACGGCCATGCTGCCCGCCCTGGTCAGCCAGCTCGTGGTGATCCTCAAGGACACCGCCCTGGCCGGCGCAGTGCTCGGCCTCGGCGAGCTGCTCTCCATGAACCGGCAGATCTCCGCCAACTACAGCAACACCATCCCGACCCTGGTCGTGATCGGCCTGCTGTATGTGGTGCTGAACTTCGCGCTCACCGGCTTCGCCTCCTGGCTGGAGAAGCGGCTGCGGCAGCAGAAGAAGTCCGGCGGCACCGCCGCTCCCGCCGTGACCGTCACCGACAAGACCGGCGGCGATGGCGCCGCCGTCGCCGCGATCCCCGCGCAGGGGGACGGCTCGGACGTGGTCACGAAGGACTGAGGTCCGCCTCCCGGGTCACTTCTGACCCGACATCACCTCGTGTGCGCGGTGCGCCGGATCATCTCCCGGCGCACCGCGCACACGCGTGCGACGCCGTTGCGCCCGGTGTCACTTGACGCACGCACCTTCAGTGGGTTGCATACGGTCTGTGATCACATACCGGACACCGGGAGCCGCGCCATGGACCCGGTGATCGTCGTCGGCGCGGGGCCCGTCGGACTGTCCCTGTCCCTCGCCCTGGCCGGCCAGGGCGTGCCCTCCGTCCTCCTCGACGAGGGCCCCGGCAAGGACGAACCACGCCCGGCCCGTACGGTCGTGCTGCACGCCGACACGGCCGCCATGGCGCAGCGCCTCGGCTGTACGACGCTGCGCGACGAGGGCGCCCACTTCGCCGCCTGGCGCACCCTGCGCAGGCGGCAGCAGACCCACCGGAGCACCTTCGAGGACCACCCCGCCCCGCTGCACGTCCCCCAGCACGCCCTCACCCGCGGCCTGCGGGACGCCGCCGCGGCCCACCCCCTCGTACAGCTGGTCCCGGAGAGCCGCCTCGACTCGCTGGAGCAGGAAGCGCACGGGGTCACCGTGCACACCCTGGGCGCCGAAACCACCTGGTGGCGCGGGAGTTGGGTGGTCGGCTGCGACGGCGCCCGGTCCACCGTCCGCAAGCTCCTCGGGATCCGCTTCCCCGGCCGTACCGCCGTCGAGCGGCACGCGGTGGCCGCCCTGCGCACCGAACTCCCCTGGCCGGGCGAGGCCCTGCTGCACCGCGGGCACTCCGCCGGTGTCACCGAGGTGACGGCCCGACCGCTGCCCGACGGGGTGTGGCGGCTGGACTGGCTGCTGCCGCCCCGCGGCGAACTCGTCACCCCGGACGCGCTGATCGCCCTGATCCGGGACACCCTTGCGGGCTGGTGCGGCGGTACGACTCCCCCGTACGACCTGATCGACACCGGCGTGTACACCGTGCACCACCGGCTGGCCCGGAGCTGGCGGGACCGCCGTGCCTTCCTCGCCGGAGACGCCGCGCACCTGCTGGGCGCGGTGGGCACCCAGGGTGTCGAGGAGGGGCTGCGGGACGTCGAGAACCTGGCCTGGAAGCTGGGCCTGGCCTGGCACCACGGGGCCTCCGAGGAGCTCCTCGACAGCTACCAGGCGGAACGGCGCACCGCCGTCGCCGCCCGGCTGCGCGCCGCCGACCAGGCGCTGCCGGTGCTGCGGGGCGGCGGCGGGCTGCGCACCTATCTGCCGGGGTCCGGCCGCACCCACGAACTACTGCTCACCGAAGGCCATCTGGGGCGCGGGCCGCTCGGTTCCGCGCCGGCGTACGCCCCTCCGGTGGCGGTCCGCGAGGTGCCGACCGACACCGAGCCGGGCGGCGCGGTGGCGAACGTACCGGTGACCGCGCCGGACGGGTCGACCGTGCCGCTGCGGGACCTGCTGGGGCGGGGCCGGCTGCTGGTGGTGCTGGTGGCCCCGGGCACCGGGGTGTGGGACCGGCGGCACTGGATGAAGGCCGGGCTGATGCCCCGGCTGGCGGCGGCGGTGAGCGCCCTGCCGGTACGGGCGGAGCTGCTGGTCGCCGACGGCTACCCGGGGGCGGCTGCGCACACCGTGCTGTTGGTCCGGCCGGACGGGCATCTGGCGGCGACCTTCGCGGGGGTCCGGCCGGCCGAACTGTACGAGGCGGCCGACGCGGTCCGGGCGGGGGCACCCGGCGGATCGGGGGCACCCGGCGGGGCCGGGGCCGGCGGGTCCGGCTCGACTGGCGGCTCCGGCGGGACTGGTGGGACCGGCGGTTCCGCCGCAGTCGGTGGGACGAAGGCCGCCGTGGTGGCCGCGGTCCCGGTCCTGCCTGCCCTCCCGGCCGGAGTGCTCGGAGTGCCCGGGGAGGCCACCACACCACAGCCGTGATCGATTGACCCTCAAGGTCACTCGTGGTTCACTCGCGGACATGACCGGCACCGACGTACGCCTCTGGCGGAGGGTCCACATGGACCTGCTCCGCTACGCGGGCTGCGTCTGTCGCCCTGCCTGCTGATTCGCCTCCTCCCGCGCGCCCGTGTCGCGCACTCACGCGAACCCCAGGACGGTCATCCTCCATGTCTGCACCCTCGTACGCCGCTGTGCCCCGCCCTGCCCCGGGCCGGGTCCCGGCCCGCCCGCACACCGGGCCCACCGCCGCCGAACTCCTCGAGTTCGCCCTGCGCACCGCCTCCGATCCGGAGGTGATCGACTCCCTCCCCCTGGACCCTGAAGGCCGCACCTGGGTGCGGCTGGACGGGCCGGGCGGCAGCGAGGCCTGGCTGATCGGCTGGCCGCCGGGCACCGGCACCGGCTGGCACGACCACGCCGAATCGCGCGGCGCGTTCGCCACCGCCCGGGGCCGGCTCACCGAGCACTCCCTCGCCGTCCGGCTCCCCTCGGAGGGCTGGCAGAGCCTGGAGCTGGCCGCCGGGCACGACCGGAGCCGCAGCCTCGGCCCGGGTACCGGCCGGGCCTTCGGCGAGTACCACGTACACGAGGTGCTCAACCCGTCCGCGGCCGAGCACGCGGTCTCGGTCCACGCGTACTATCCGCCGCTGCCGCTGATCCGCCGGTACAGCCGCACCGGCCCGGTCCTCACCCTGGAGCACGTCGAGCGTCCGGATGACTGGGAATGAGCAGCGCGGAGCCGACCCGGATCGGTATCGACGAGCAGGTGGAGCGGATCCGGGCGGGGTACGAGCGGATCGGGGCGCTGGAGGCGTACGCGGCGGTCGAGGCGGGCGAGGCCCTGCTGGTCGACACCCGCTACCAGGCGCTGCGCGAGCGCGACGGGCTGATCCCGGGCGCCCTGGTGGTCGAGCGGAACGAACTGGAGTGGCGGCTGGACCCCTCCGGCAGCCACCGCACCCCCGCGGCCACCAGCCATGACCTGCGGTGGATCGTGCTGTGCAACGAGGGGTACGCGTCCAGCCTCGCGGTCGAGTCGCTGCACCGGCTGGGCCTGCACCGGGCCACCGACCTGGTCGGCGGCTTCCAGGCGTGGAAGGCGGCCGGCCTGCCGGTAGCGGACCCCGCCTGACCGCCGCCGCCGTGTGGGCAGCGGCCCCGCTTGCCGGGGCTACTGCTTGGCCGTGGCCACGTCCACCGGGCGGACCCGGAGTGCGATCCGGCCCGGCAGGGCGGTGGCGGCGAGGGCCAGCAGGGCGGCGATGCCGACCACCGTCGCGTACACCAGGGGCAGCACCGCGGGGGCCGCGCCGCCGGTCATGCCGGCGCTGAAGGCGGTCAGGACGGCGGCCGAGATCCCGGAGCCGAGGACCGCGCCGATCAGCAGCACCGCCAGGGCCTCGGTCCGGATCATGCGGAGCACCTGGCGGCGGGTGGCGCCGGCCAGCCGCAGCATCGCGAACTCGCGGATCCGTTCGGCGGTGGACATCGCCAGGGTGTTGACCACGGCGATGGCGGTGAAGGCGAGCACCAGTCCCATGGCGAGGAGGTTGATCTCGGCACCGGCCTGCTGCCGTTCGGCCCGCACCGCGTCCGCGTCGGCCGCGGAGAGGACGGCCGTACCGGAGAACTCCTCGACCGCGGCGGCCAGCTGCGCCCGGCCGGTGCCCGGCTCGGTGGCCACCAGCACGCTGCTCGCGAGGGGGTTGTCCAGGTGGGCGGCGACCAGGTCGTGGGGCAGGGTCAGGTCGCCGAAGCCGAGTCCGCGGGCGTAGACGGCGGAGACGGTGAGGGTGGTGGGGGTGCCGTCGCCGAGGTGGACGGTGAGCGGGCTGCCGGGCTTCAGGCCGAGCTGGTCGGCGGCGAGTTCGCTGACCGCGGCGCTCCGGTCGCCGAAGCCGGCCAGGCTGCCGCTGCTGACCGCGGGGTCCCAGGTCCTGGTGAGGCCTTCGGGGGTGACGCCCTGGACGGCGTACTTGGTGAGGCCGACCCGGCCGGTGGTGTGCACGATCTCGGTGGCGGCGGTGACCCCGGGGGTATGACGGATCTTCTGCGCGGCCCCGCCGGTCACACCGGCGCCCTGCGCGGCGAGCACCCAGCCGGCCCGGACCCCGTCGCGGGCCTGGCTGCGGGCGGCGTCGCCGAGGGTGGGCTGGACGAAGAGGACCGTGCAGGTCATGCCGATGAGCAGGGCGAGCGGGGTGACGGCGGAGGCCATCCGGGTGGCGTTGCCGCGCAGGTTCGCGGTAGCGAGGCGGCCGTTGGTACCGGCGATCCGCAGCGGCCCGGCCAGCAGGGCGGCGGCGCCGCGGACCAGCAGCGGGCCGAGCAGCGAGACCGCTCCGGCCAGGACGACCACGGCGAGGAAGGTGACGGGGGTGGAGGCGGGCTCGGTGCGCAGGGTGGCGAGTACGGCGACCAGTACCGCCCCGCCGACCAGCAGCAGCAGTCCGGCGGCGATCCGGGTCCAGGCGGGGCGGCTGCGCTCGGCCGAGGCCTCGGCGAGGGCTTCGGCCGGGCGGATCCGGGCGATCCGGCGGGCGGTGATCCGGGCCGCGGCCCAGGCGCCGAGCAGGGTGGCGGCGACGGCCGCGGCCATCGGGAAGATCCCGGCGGTGCGCTCCAGGGTGGCGGGGACGGCGCCGAGCTCGACGAACCGGCCGTGCAGCCAAGCGGCGAGCGGAAGGCCTGCGAGGGCGCCGAGCACACCGGCGGCCAGGCCCACGATCAGCGATTCGCGTCCGAGCAGCCGGCGGAGCTGCCTGGGGGTGGCGGCGATGGCGCGGAGCAGGGCGAGTTCGCGGTGCCGCTGCTGGATGGAGAGGGCGAAGGTGCCGACGACGACGAGGATCGCGACGAGGAGGGAGGTGCCGCCCATGGCTCCGCCCATGGAGACCAGCTTGGTGCGGGCGCCGGCCGCGTCGAGGAACTCGACCGGGCCACGGCCGTCGCCGCTGCTGACCTGCGCGGTGGTGCCGGCCAGCGCCTTTTGGAGGTCGGCGGCGAGCGCGGTGTCGCTCACTCCGGGTTTCGGCAGCACCCCGATGGCGGTGACCCGGCCGTCGCGGGCGGCCAGCCGGCGGGCCTCGGAGCTGCTGAAGAACAGCGCGTTCTGCTGCGCGAGGTCGCCCTGCGCGGGCCGGACGATGCCGCTGACGGTGTAGGTCTTCGGCTCTCCGGTGGCCTGCACGGTGAGCGGGGCGCCGGGCTTCAGCCCGGCCCGGGCGGCGAGTTCGCCGTCGACGACGACTTCACGGTCGGTCCGCGGCGCGCTGCCGGCCGAGAGCGCGAAGGGGGTGAGCGGGGCGGATTCCCAGGCGTGGCCGTAGCTGCGCTTGCCGTTGCCGGGTGCGGCGGTCATCGGCACGGCCTGGAAGGTCAGCTCGGGCACGGCCCGCTCCACCCCCGGCACTCGGCGGACGGCGTCCAGCGTGTCCGCGGGCAGCCAGGCCCGCTCGGCCACCGGCTTGGCCTTGTGCTTGACCTTGGTCTTGCCCTTCTTCTGCTTGACCGTGGTGCGGTGCACGTTCTGGTCCGCGGAGACCACCACCGGGGTGGCCGCGTACCGCTCGGTGCGGATCTTTCCGCGCATTCCGGTTTCCAGCAGGGTGCCGCACGCCGTGATGAGTGCAGCAGCGCACATGAGGGCGACGAAAGCGCCGAGGAAGCCGGCTTTGCGGTCCCGGACGGTCTGGAGGGCGTAACGCAGCATCATGTGCTCAACTCTGCTGCGCCTGCGCCTCCTTGCCATTGGAGCACCCCGGCCTCCCTCTCGGGGGGCTAGCCCCACCCTGGCGTCGGGGGCCCGGAGGACCGAGGGGCTCAGTACCCCTCGTACGGCAGGTCGTCGGTGTCCTCGCCCTCTTCTTCCAGGGCGCGGCGGACCACGCGCAGGGCCATGCCTTCCGGGTAGCCCTTGCGGGCCAGCATCCCGGCGAGGCGGCGGATCCGCTTGTCCCGTTCCAGCCCGCGGGTGGAGCGGAGCTTGCGGGCCACCAGCTCCCGGGCCGTCTCCTCCTCCTGCTCGGAGTCGAGCTGTTCCAGCGCTTCGGTGACCAGGCTGCCGTCGACCCCCTTGGTGCGCAGCTCGCGGGCGAGCGCCCGGCGGGCGAGGCCGCGGCCCCGGTGGCGGGACTCGACCCAGGCCCCGGCGAAGGCGGCGTCGTCGATCAGGCCCACCTCCTCGAACCGGGAGAGGACCTCCTCCGACACCTCCCCGGGGATGCCGCGCTTGTGCAGGGCGTCCGCGAGCTGGCGCCGGGTGCGCGGGCTCCCCGTGAGCAGACGCAGGCAAATGGCCCGCGCCTGCTCCTCGGGGCTCTGGGGCGGCAGCTCCTGTCCGGCCCTCGACGGACCGGAGCCGCCGCCCCCGTCGTACTCCCCCATCGGCTAGCTCTTGGCCGCCGTGGCCTTGACCGCCTTGGCCTTCGCCGCCGGAGCGGGGACTGCCTTGGCCGCGTCATCGGCGGTCGCCTCGCCGGCCGCCGCGCCCTCGGCGGGCTGCGCGTCCTTCCGCACGCCCACGCCCAGCTTCTCCTTGATCTTCCGCTCGATCTCGTTGGCGAGGTCGGGGTTGTCCTTGAGGAAGTTGCGGGCATTCTCCTTGCCCTGGCCGAGCTGGTCGCCCTCGTACGTGTACCAGGCACCGGCCTTGCGCACGAAGCCGTGCTCCACGCCCATGTCGATCAGGCCGCCCTCGCGGCTGATGCCCTGGCCGTAGAGGATGTCGAACTCGGCCTGCTTGAAGGGCGGCGCGACCTTGTTCTTGACGACCTTGACGCGGGTGCGGTTGCCGACCGCGTCGGTGCCGTCCTTGAGGGTCTCGATCCGGCGGATGTCGAGCCGCACCGAGGCGTAGAACTTCAGCGCCCGGCCACCGGTGGTGGTCTCCGGGGAGCCGAACATCACACCGATCTTCTCGCGCAGCTGGTTGATGAAGATCGCCGTGGTCTTGGACTGGTTCAGCGCGCTGGTGATCTTCCGGAGCGCCTGGCTCATCAGGCGGGCCTGGAGACCCACGTGCGAGTCGCCCATCTCGCCCTCGATCTCCGCGCGCGGCACGAGCGCCGCGACGGAGTCGATGACGATGAGGTCGAGGGCACCGGAGCGGACCAGCATGTCCACGATCTCCAGGGCCTGCTCACCGGTGTCCGGCTGGGACAGGATGAGGTTGTCCGTGTCGACGCCCAGCGCCTTCGCGTACTCGGGGTCGAGCGCGTGCTCGGCGTCCACGAAGGCGACGGTGCCGCCGGCCTTCTGCGCGTTGGCGACGGCGTGCAGGGTCAGGGTCGTCTTACCGGAGGACTCCGGTCCGTACACCTCGACCACTCGGCCGCGCGGCAGCCCGCCGACGCCGAGGGCGATGTCCAGAGCGGTCGACCCGGTGGGGATGACCTCGATGGGGTCGTTCGGCCGGTCGCCGAGACGCATCACTGCGCCCTTGCCGAATTGCCGTTCAATCTGTGCGAGCGCGGCGTCGAGCGCCTTCTCGCGGTCGGTGCCTGCCATGGGTTCCACCCGGTTTGCTTGAGTCGATCGCTTCACGCCAAAGACGCTAACGCCTGCCACTGACAATGCGCCTCCACGCCCGGTTCGGCTGTGGATAAGCCATGAGAATACGTGTTCGATTTTCCTGTCAAGCGCACCACGCCGCCACAGCCGGGGGCGCCCGCACCCCAAGCGGATAGCCCATCCGGTTCTGCTACGGTGACACCAAGCGGATAGATAATCCACATAGGCGGAGCGGAGCGTGCGATGAAGCAGACGGCAGTGGTCACCGCAGGGACGGCCGGAATCGGATGGGAGACCGCCCTGGGGCTGGCCGCGGCAGGCCTCGCGGTCACCGTGGTCGGGCGCAACGCCGAGCGCGGCGCCCGTGCGATCGAGCGGATCAACGCCACGGCACCGGCGCATCCCGCCCGGTTCCTGGCCGCCGACCTCGCCTCGCTCGACGCGGTCCGCGCCCTCGCCGACCGGATCGCCGCCGACGGTCCGCTCACCGTGCTGGTCAACAACGTCGGGGCGATGTTCCCGGACCGGCAGGACTCGGTCGACGGGATCGAGGCGACGTTCGCCGTCAACCACCTCTCGCCGTACCTGCTGACCGAACTGCTGCTGCCCGCACTGCGAGCCGGTGCGCCGAGCCGCATCGTGAACGTCACCTCGGGCGCGATCGGCGTCGCCAAGCGCACCTTCGACGCCGTCGAGCCGCCCGGCGGCTACTACGGCTTCCACTGGTACGGCCGCGCCAAGCTCGCCCACCTCGCCTACACGCTGGAGCTGGCCGGCCGGCTCGACGGCACGGGCGTCTCGGTCTTCGCAGCGGACCCCGGCGGCGCCGCGACCGACATGACCAACGGCACCATGGGCGATCCGAAGATCGTCTCGCCGGGGCTGCGACTGCTCTGGCCGCTGGTCCGGCGGAAGTTCGAACGCTCGACCTCGGGCCCGGCGTCCGTGGCGGCCAAGCCCTCGATCCTCGCCGCGACCGACGGCTCGCTGACCGGCCGAACCGGCGTCGTCATCGGCCCCCGGGCGCATCCGGTCGCCCCCTTCCGCCCGGCAACGGACCCCCGTATCGCGGAAGCCGTCCGCCGCCTCAGCGAGCGCCTCGCACCGCTCACGCCGCTCACGGCCGGGTGACGAGCGAGGAAGTCATGCGGATGGGGTATCCGATTAGACTCCTCCCATGACGACCGCCCCCCTCCGCAAGGACGCCGCCCGCAACTGGGAACGGATCGTCGCCGTGGCCCGCGACCTCGTGGACCACGGCACACCGCTGCAGCTCAACGACGTCGCCCGGCGTGCCCAATTGGGCGTCGGCACCGTCTACCGCCACTTCCCCACCGCCGAGGCGCTCCTGGAGACCGTCGCCGCCCCCTGCCTGGAGGCACTCGCGGCCCACGGCGAGCAGGCGCTGGCCGATGAAGACCCGCGGCGCGCCCTCACCGGCTTCCTGACTCGCACCATCGAAGCGCAGGTCACCGACGCTTCCCTGCCGGCCGTCACCGCCGCGCCCACGGACACCCTGCCGCGCACCACCGAACTGAAGCGGACCCTGTGGTCGGTCGGCGCACAGCTGCTCGAGCGCGCCCGCGACGCCGGGGCCGTGCGCGCCGACCTGACCTCGGACGACCTGGTCCCGCTCATGTGCGGAATCGCGTACGCCGCAAACGTCCACAGCTCCCCCGCCGCCCGCACCGAGACCGCCCGCCGCTATCTGATCGCGCTGCTGGAAGGCTTGTACGGAGCTGCGCCCGCAAGCCGCTGAGGCGGGCGCCGGGGCGGGGGGTCAGCGGAATGCGGTGGCGCGGACGGTGTTGCCGCACAGCGCGAAGTCGCCGCCGTCGGCCACCCCCAGCTGGAGCTTTCCGCCCGCTACGCCCACCACGATCGAGGGGGCGACGACGGGATCGGCGCCGGAGGCGCAGTACCCGTCCGCCTCGCCGAGGACGGGCGTGAAGGTGAGCTGGGTCGAGGCCGTGCCGCCGACCGGCAGCTGAACGGTCCGGGCCATGCCCTGCCGACGGACATCGAGTGGCTTGTTCCGGTCCGGCGAGCCCTGGCCCGCGAGGGCCACGGTCGGGAAGCCCCGCAGCTCGCACGCCCTCGGGCCGTCGTTGGTCACGGTGACCCGCACGCCGGCGGCTCCCGCCCGCTCCGCGCTGTCGGCCACGAGCTGGCTGCTCGTACAGGGGGCGAGCGGCGCTCGCAGCGGGGCCGTGGCGTCTGCCGCAGCCGCCGAACCGGTGCCGACCAGTAGGCCGGCCGCGAGCAGCACCGACGAGGCCCTGACCGCGCCGCCTTTCCTGGTGCCCTTCATGGGTGCTCCACCCCCCGTACCGGGGGCGCCGCCATGCTCCGGGCACCCCGCTCGATGTCGGTTGATCCCCTTTCACCATCGCATCGGGCGGCGGCTGTCACATCCCAGGACCAGGGCCCGGAGGGCGCCGGTAGCCTGAGCCGCATGGAGGAGATCGACGGAGTGGAGATCATTGCCTTCGCGGATGCCGCGGCGTTCGAGGGCTGGCTGGCCGAGCAAAGGTAAACGTGGACAAGGTCGCGGCGCTGACGGCGGCCGGCCGGATGCGCGCTCCCGGGCTGGCCGAGGTACGCAAGGCACAGGAGGACGGGCGGTGGGACGCCGCCTACGCCTCGCAGAAGACGGCGACGGTGCCCCCGGATCTGGCAGCTGCGCTCGCAGCGGACCCCGCGGCCCAGGCCGCGTACGAGTCCCTCGACCGGACGGGGCGCTACCAGCTGATCCTGCCGCTGCTCCAGGCCCTCACGCCCACGGCGCGGCAGGTCCGGCTCGACCGGGCCTTGGCACTGCTGGCGACGGACGGGCAGCGACAACGGCAGGAATCCGAGTGACAACCAGAGGTTGACACTCCCCCACTGTCAACCTACGGTTGCACTATGACGAATCCTTCCGTGGAATCCGTGGAACCCGTCCTCATGACCAACCCGGTCCGCCTCGACGATCTGATCGAGGCCATCAAGCAGGCCCACGCCGACGCCCTCGAGCAGCTCAGCGGTGCCGTCGTCGCCGCGGAGCACCTCGGCGACGTCGCCGACCACCTCATCGGCCACTTCGTCGACCAGGCCCGCCGCTCCGGCGCCTCCTGGACCGACATCGGCCGGAGCATGGGCGTCACCCGCCAGGCCGCCCAGAAGCGCTTTGTCCCCAAGGCCGACAGCGATCTCGACCCCAGCCAGGGCTTCGCCCGGTTCACCGACCGCGCCCGCAACGTGGTCGTGGCCGCCCAGAACGAGGCCCGTGCGGCCGGCAACACCGAGATCCGCAGCGAGCACCTGGTCCTCGGCCTGCTCGCCGAGCCCGAAGGCGTCGCCGCGCTCGCCCTGCGCTCCCGGGGCCTCGGCGCCGACACCGTCCGGACGGCCGCCACGGCCGCGCTGCCCGCGCCGGTCGACGTGGTTCCCGACCTCGTCCCCTTCGATGCGGGCGGCAAGAAGGCTCTGGAACTCACCTTCCGCGAGGCCCTCCGCCTGGGCCACAACTACGTGGGCACCGAGCACATACTGCTCGCCCTGCTGGAGCAGGAGAACGGCGAGGGGGTGCTCAGCGGCCTCGGTGTCGACAAGAGCAAGGTCGAGGCGATTGTCACCAAGGCCTTGGCCGGTGCCATGGACGCGGCCAACGCAGTCTTGGCGGCCGAGGCCGGCGACCTGAAGTAGTGCCGGCACCGGCCGTTTCGTCGGCCACCTCGTAGCGCTTCACGTACGCGCCGAGGAAGGCCTGCAGCGTGGCGACCGCCGGGATCGCAATCAGCGCCCCGACCGCACCGAGCAGCGCGGTGCCCGCGACCACGGATCCAAAGGCCACGGCCGGATGGATGTCGACGGTCCTCGAGGTCAGCTTGGGCTGCAGGACGTAGTTCTCGAACTGCTGGTAGATGACCACGAATCCGAACACATACAGCGCGTACCAGGGATTGCCGGTGAAGGCGATCAGCATGGGCAGCGCCCCCGCCAGATAGGTGCCGATGGTGGGGATGAACTGGGAGACCAGCCCCACCCACACGGCCAGCGCCGGCGCGTAGTCCATGTCCAGGATCACGAACAGGATGTAGTGCGCGATGCCGGAGATCAGCGCCATCAGGCCCCGGGAGTAGAGGTAGCCGCCGGTCTTGGCGACGGCGATCTCCCAGGCGCGCAGCACCTCCGACTGCTTGGCGGGCGGGAGTACGGAGCACAGCGCGCGCCGCAGCCGCGGCCCGTCGGCGGCGAAGTAGAACGCGAACAGCCCGATCGTCAGGAGCCGGAAGAGTCCGCCGAGCACGGTGGCGGACACGTCGAGGACCCCACTCGCACTGTTCTGCACATACCTCTGCAGCCAGTCGGAGCGCAGCAGGCTGTCCTGGATCTCCAGCCGGGACAGCTCGGTGTTGAAGGTGGTGTTGATCGAGTTGATGACATCGTCGAGATAGTCCGGGAAGTCCTCGATGATCTCGATGATCTGCCCGGCGAGCATCGAGCCGAGCAGCACCACAAAGCCCACGCTCGCCACGAACACGGCGAGGAAGACCAGGAAGGTGGCGAGGCCCCGGCGCATCCCCCGAGCAGCCATCCGGGAGACCGCGGGCTCGATCGCGAGCGCCAGGAAGAACGCGATGAGGACGTTGATGAGCAGGCCGATGAGCTGGTGGAAGGCCCAGCTGCCAAGCTGGAAGCAGGCGTAGAGGGCCAGGGTCAGGACCACTGCGCGCGGCAGCCAGCGCGGCATCCGGGCCGCCGGGTCCACGGCCGTGCCCGGGCCGCTGCCCCGACCGCCGCCGGTGCCGTGCGGTTCGATACGCGGTCCGGGCCCGGGCGGATCCGCCGGGTCGGCGGTCAGGGGGAGCGTTCCGCCCTCGGCCGGCGGGGTCTCCACGGACTGCGGGAGTCTCGCTCCCGGTACGGACGGGCCGGAGTGCTCATGGCCCGGCCGGCCGGGCTGGTCGGTCTCGTCGGTGTCATCGGTGGCTGCCACGCAGCCAAGTCTCGCGTACCGGCGGCTAGGCCGTGGCCGGGGATGCCGGCTGCGCCGGGGTCGGCGTCAGCGCAGGTGGGCCGGGACGCCCATGGCCGCACACACCGCGCGCCACACGTCCTTGGTCTCCCAGCCGGCGTCCAGCGCCTGGTGGACCGTACGTCCCCCCAGCTCGGTCATGACGTGGTCGCGCGCGAAGGAATCGGCATAGGAGGCACCGAAATGCTCCGCCATCCGCTCCCAGAAGACTGTCAACCTCATGCGCCCAGTATCCCGCCCCGGAGAGTGCACCCGGCCCGTTCCGGCCGCCCCGGCCCGCTGCCCGCCCTACCGTGCCGCCATGTCGAGAACCACGGAACCGGCCGCGCCCGGTTCTCCCCTGGCCCGTGCCGAGCAGTTCATGTGGCTCACCGCCCGGGTGCTGGAACAGCGGCGGTTCGCCTTCCACTTCCTCGGCGGCGACCGGGACGCGGTGGACGCCGCCCTCGGCTCGTACCTGAACGCGGACGGCGGGTACGGGCACGCACTCGACCCGGATCTCCGCGGTCCGCTCAGTCAGCCCCTGCACACCGCCCACGCACTCCGCGTCCTGGACAGCCTGGGCCGCTGCGCCGGGCAGCGCATCGAGCGGCTCTGCCGCCACCTGGCCGGGGTCTCCACGCCCGACGGCGCACTGCCGGTGGTGTTCCCGGGCCCGCGCGCCTACCCCGGCGCCCCCTACCACCTGGTGCTGGACGATCCGCCGGGCGAGCTGCTGACCACCGGGCCGGTGGTGGGGCTGCTGCACCGCAACCGGGTCTGGCACGCCTGGCTGTTCCGGGCCACCGACTTCTGCTGGGAGCGCGTCGAGAGCCTGCGCCATTCGCATCCGTACGAGGTCCAGGCCGCGGTCACCTTCCTGGACGGGGCGCCGGACCGGGCCCGGGCCGCCGCGGCTGCCGACCGGCTGGGCCGGCTCGTCCGCACGGCCGGGCTGGTCGTCCTCGACCCGTGGCGGCGCGCCGAGCACCCGGTGGCGCCCGGCTACGCGCCGGGCGAGCAGCTGTTCCCGCACGACGTCGCCCGCCGCCCGGAATCCCTGGCCCGCGGCTGGTTCACGGACGAGGAACTGGGGCGTTCGCTGGACTTCCTGGCGGCGGACCAGCAGGAGGACGGCGGCTGGCCTGTGCGCCGGCGGTGCTGGGCCCCGGGCAGCTCGCTGGAGCAGCGGCCGATCGCCACCCTGGAGGCGCTGCTGACCTTGCGTGCGTACGGCCGCCCGCTCGACGGCGGGGCGGCGGGCGGCGGCCCGTCGGGCGCGGGCCCGGAGCTCAGCCGCCCAGCGCCCGCACCCCGGCGGTGACCACCACGGCAGCCGCGACCACGATCAGGAACGGGGCGCGGAGCAGCAGGGCGAGTCCGGCGGCGGCGAGCCCGGCCGCCCGGGCGTCGACCACCAGCTCGGATCCGGTGCTGAAGGTCTGCTGGGCGGTCAGTGCGGCGAGCAGGGCGACCGGCAGCAAGGCGGCCAGCCGCTGCACCAGCGGGCGTTCCAGCACCCCGGCCGGGACGAGCAGTCCGGCGAGCTTGAGCAGGTAGCAGCCGACGACGGTGGCGCCGATGGCGATCCAGACGGTCACGAACGGCGTCCCTTCAAGAAGAGGATCACGGGCGCGGCCAGCGCGGCGACCAGCACCGGCACCCCGGCCGGCAGCACCGGCAGGAAGCCCAGCCCGAGGACCAGGGCGAGCGCGGCCACGGCCCGCTCGGTGGCGGTGCGCAGCATGGGGGCGAGCAGGGCGAGGAAGACGGCGGGCCCGGCGGCGTCCAGGCCCCACTTGTTCGTGTCGCCGATGGCCTCGGCGCCGAGCGCCCCCAGCAGGGTGGTGAGGTTCCACAGCAGGTACAGGCTCAGCCCGGTGACGGTGAAGCCGAGCCGGGCGGCGGCCCGGTCCTTCTGGGCGAGGGAGACGGCGGCGGTCTCGTCGATGACCCAGTGCGCGGCGAACGGCCGGACGGCGCGCGGCAGGGCCAGCAGCTGGGACAGCCGCAGCCCGTAGAAGGCGTTCCGGGTTCCGAGGAAGAAGGCTCCGGCGGCGGCCGTGAACGGGTTCCCGCCGGCGGCGAGCGCCCCGACCAGGGCGAACTGCGAGGCGCCGGTGAAGACCAGCAGGCTGAGCACACAGGCCTGCAGCACGCTGATGCCGGCCCCGGCGGCGGTCACCCCGAAGGCGAACCCGGACAGCCCGACGGCCACCCCGACGCCCAGCGAGTCGCGTACGACGGCCCGGCGGCCCGCGCCGGGCCCGGCCGCCGCCTGCGCCGGTGTCGGGGGCAGTGCCTGTGCATGGGGCTGCGTCTGTGTCTGGGGCTGCTGCTGTGTCACGCCTCGACGCTATGCGGGCGCGCGAGGAGTCGTCTTGTACGTTCTTGCGCTCCTACCCCGTGCGCTCGCGCCGGTACGCGCCGGGCGGGACGCCCACGATCCGGGTGAAGTGCCGGTTCAGGTGTGGCTGGTCGGTGAAGCCGACCGCCACGGCCGCCTCGGCCGGCGGGGTGCCGTCGGCCAGCAGCAGGCGGGCGCGCCGCACCCGGGCATCGGTCAGCCAGGTGTGCGGCGGCATCCCGTACCGGTCGCGGAAGGCCCGCAGCAGCGCGAACGGGCTGGTGCCCAGCTGTGCGGCGAGCTGTTCCAGGGACGGCGGGTCGGCGAGCCGGTCCTCCAGGACCGCGCGGGCCCGCTCGGCGGTGCCAGCGCCGGCACCCGGGGCCGGCCGGCCGGGCAGCGGGCCGCCGTGGCCGCGGAGCATCCGGGCCACCACGATCCGCAGCAGGCTGTCGGCGGCCAGCACATTGCCCTGCTCGGCGGCCCGGTGGATCTCGGTGATCAGGCGGGCCCCTTCGGCGTCCGGGACCACGGGGGCGGTGAAACCGGGGGTGCCGCGCAGGGTGGTGAGGTCGGCGGCCACCTCGGCGACCAGGTCCCGGGCCGGGTAGAGGGTGGCGTACGCCCAGCCCTCCGGTATCCCGGCGCGGGCGGTGTGCGGCACCTCGGGGTTGATCAGGACCACGCTGCCGGGGCCGGCCCGCTCGGCACCGCCGGGCAGGCCGATCTCCTCGACGCCACCGGTGACGGCCGCGATGACGTACCCGTCGTGCGCGTGACGGGGGAAGGTGTGGCGGACGTAGTGGGCGCGCAGCAGATCCAGGCCGGGCAGTTCCGGGGACTGCCAGTGCCGCGCCCATTCCCCGCCGTTTCTCCCCATCCCCCCATTCTGCGCCCCCCTGAGCGTGGTGCGTTTCCCCAGGTCCGGCCCGTTGTCGGTGGCGGGGTGCACGATGGTGCCATGGCCGGCTCCGCGCTCGACTCGTTCTCCCCCGCGACCCGTTCCTGGTTCACGGGGGCCTTCGTCGCGCCCACCTCCGCGCAGGAGGGGGCCTGGCGGGCCATCGGTGCGGGCTCGGACGTGCTGGTGGTGGCGCCGACCGGGTCCGGCAAGACCCTGGCGGCCTTCCTGGCCGCGCTGGACCGGCTCGCCTCCGTCCCGCCGCCCGCCGATCCGAAGAAGCGCTGCCGGGTGCTGTACGTGTCTCCGCTGAAGGCCCTCGCGGTGGATGTGGAGCGGAACCTGCGCAGCCCGCTGACCGGGATCCGGCAGGAGTCGGTGCGGCTGGGGCTGCCCGAGCCGGAGATCCGGGTGGGGATCCGGTCCGGGGACACCCCGGCGGCGGAGCGGCGGGCGCTGGCCACCCGGCCGCCGGACATCCTCATCACCACTCCCGAGTCGCTGTTCCTGATGCTGACCTCGGCGGCCCGGGAGGCCCTGGCCGGGATCGAGACGGTGATTCTGGACGAGGTGCACGCGGTCGCCGGGACGAAGCGGGGCGCGCATCTGGCGCTGTCCCTGGAGCGGCTGGACGAGCTGCTGCCGCGTCCGGCCCGCCGGATCGGGCTGTCGGCGACGGTCCGGCCGGTGGAGGAGGTGGCCCGGTATCTGGCGCCGCGCGGCCGGGTCGAGATCGTCCAGCCGCCGTCGACCAAGGAGTTCGACCTGTCGGTGGTCGTCCCGGTCGAGGACATGGGCGAGTTGGGGGGCTCGCCGGCCACGGAGGGCCGGGAGGGCGGGGACAAGCCGTCGATCTGGCCGCATGTGGAGGAGCGGATCGCGGATCTGGTGCAGGCGCACCGGTCGACGATCGTGTTCGCCAACTCACGGCGGCTCGCGGAGCGGCTGTGCAACCGGCTCAACGAGATCGCGTACGAGCGGGCCACGGGCCTGCCGTTGGCCGAGGGGGCACCGCCGCCGGCCGAGATCATGGCCCAGTCGGGGGCTGCGAAGGGCGCCCCGCCGCTGCTGGCGCGGGCGCACCACGGCTCGGTGTCCAAGGAGCAGCGGGCGCTGGTCGAGGAGGATCTGAAGGCCGGCCGGCTGCCGGCCGTGGTGGCGACCTCCAGCCTGGAACTGGGCATCGACATGGGGGCGGTGGACCTGGTGGTGCAGGTGGAGTCACCGCCGTCGGTGGCCTCGGGGCTGCAGCGGGTGGGCCGGGCCGGGCACCAGGTCGGTGCGGTGTCCAGGGGTGTGGTGTTCCCCAAGTACCGGGGCGATCTGGTGCAGTCGGCGGTGGTCACCGAGCGGATGCGGTCCGGGGCCATCGAGTCGCTGCGGATCCCGTCGAATCCGCTGGACGTACTGGCGCAGCAGATCGTGGCGATGACCGCGATGGACACCTGGCAGCTGGACGACCTGGTCGCCCTGGTGCGGCGGGCGGCGCCGTTCGCCGCGCTGCCCGAGTCGGCGTTCACCGCGGTCCTGGACATGCTGGCGGGCCGTTATCCCTCGGACGCCTTCGCGGAGTTGCGGCCCCGGGTGGTCTGGGACCGGGTGGCGGGCACGATCACGGGCCGGCCGGGCGCACAGCGGCTCGCGGTCACCTCCGGCGGAACCATTCCGGACCGCGGCCTGTTCGGGGTGTTCCTCGCCGGCGCCGACCCGAAGAAGGGCGGCGGCCGGGTCGGCGAGCTCGACGAGGAGATGGTGTACGAGTCCCGGATCGGGGACGTGTTCACCCTGGGCACCACCTCCTGGCGGATCGAGGACATCACCCGGGACCGGGTGCTGGTCTCGCCCGCGCCGGGGGTGCCGGGCCGGCTGCCGTTCTGGAAGGGCGACCAGCTGGGCCGGCCGCTGGAACTGGGCCGGGCGGTCGGCGCGTTCCTCCGGGAGCTCGGCGGCCTGTCCGAGGACGAAGCCCGGCTGCGGCTGCTGGCGGCCGGGCTGGATGCCTGGGCCGCCGGCAATGTGCTCGCGTATCTGGCGGAACAGCGCGAGGCCTGCGGTCATGTGCCCGACGACCGGACCATCGTGGTGGAGCGGTTCCGGGACGAGCTCGGCGACTGGCGGGTGGTGGTCCACTCCCCCTTCGGCGCGCAGGTGCACGCCCCGTGGGCGCTGGCGCTGGGCGCCCGGCTCGCCGAGAAGTACGGCATGGACGCGCAGGTGATGCATGCCGACGACGGGATCGTGCTGCGGCTGCCGGACGCCGACCTGCTGGGCATGGACCTCCTCGACCACGACCCGCTGGGCGCGCCGGCCTTCGAGTTCGACACCGAGCAGGCCCCGCTGGGCGCCGCCGATGTCGCCTTCGACCGGGGCGAGGTGGACCGGATCGTCACCGAGCAGGTGGGCGGTTCGGCGCTGTTCGCCTCCCGGTTCCGGGAGTGCGCGGCCCGGGCCCTGCTGCTGCCGCGCCGCAGCCCGGGCAAGCGGACCCCGCTGTGGCAGCAGCGGCAGCGGGCCGCCCAGCTGCTGTCGGTGGCATCCGAGTTCGGGTCCTTCCCGATCGTGCTGGAGGCCGTGCGCGAATGTCTCCAGGACGTGTTCGACGTGCCGGGCCTGACCGAGCTGATGGGGGACCTCGAGGCGCGCCGGGTCCGTCTGGTCGAGGTCACCACCCCCGAGCCCTCCCCGTTCGCCCGGTCCCTGCTGTTCGGGTATGTGGCCCAGTTCCTGTACGAGGGGGACTCCCCGCTCGCGGAGCGCCGGGCGGCGGCGCTGTCGCTGGACTCCCGGCTGCTGGCCGAACTGCTCGGCCAGGCGGAGCTGCGGGAGCTGCTGGATCCGGAGGTGCTGGCCGAGCTGGAGCGGGAGCTCCAGTGGCTGACGGAGGACCGCCGGGCCAAGGACGCCGAGTCGGTGGCCGATCTGCTCCGGCTGCTGGGCCCGCTGACCGCGGCCGAGCTGGCCGAGCGGGGCGCGGACCCGGCGTGGGCCCGGGAGCTCGCCGCAGCTCGCCGGGTCATCCCGGTCCGGATCGCGGGCGCCGACCACTGGGCGGCGATCGAGGACGCGGGCCGGCTGCGGGACGCTCTGGGCACGGCGCTGCCGGTGGGTGTCCCGGAGGCGTTCACCGAGCCGGTGAAGGATCCGCTGGGTGATCTGCTGGCCCGGTTCGCCCGCACCCACGGCCCGTTCACCACGGCCGCCGCCACGGCCCGGTTCGGGCTGGGTGCCGCGGTGACCGAAGGGGCACTGCACCGGCTGGCGGCGGCCGGGCGGGTGGTCCAGGGCGAGTTCCATCCCTCCGGGATCGGTCAGGAGTGGTGCGATGCGACCGTGCTGCGGCGGCTGCGCCGCCGCTCCCTGGCGGCGCTCCGGCAGGAGCTGGAGCCCGTCCCGCCGGCCGCGCTGGCCACCTTCCTCCCTCAGTGGCAGCACCTGGGCGGGGCGCTGCGCGGGATCGACGGGCTGGCCCGCGCGGTCGAGCAGTTGCAGGGTGCCCCGGTGCCGGCCTCGGCGCTGGAGCGGCTGATCCTGCCGTCCCGGGTCAGTGGCTACTCCCCGGCCCTGCTCGACGAGCTGACCACGACCGGCGAGGTGGTCTGGGCGGGTGCGGGGGCCCTGCCCGGCAAGGACGGCTGGGTGTCGCTGTACCTCGCGGATGCGGCGCCGCTCCTGCTGCCGCCGCCGCACCCGCTGGAGGAGAGTCCGCTGCACCGGGCGGTGCTGGACTGCCTGGCCGGGGGGTACGGCCTGTTCTTCCGCCAGATCGCGGAGTCGGTGCGGACGGGATGGCCCGAGGCGACCGACGTCCAGCTGTCGGAAGTGCTGTGGGACCTCGCCTGGTCGGGCCGGCTGACGAACGACACGCTGGCCCCGCTCCGCTCCCTGCTGGGCTCGGGGCGGACGGCGGGGGCCACCGCGCACCGGGCCCGCCGTACGATTCCGCGCGGCCGGTACGGCACGCTGAGCGCCTCGGTGTCCCGGCCCGGCCCGCCCACGGTCTCCGGCCGCTGGTCGCTGCTCCCGGCGCATGCTCCGGAGCCGACCCACCGGGCGCACGCGCTGGCCCGTACCCTGCTGGACCGGCACGGGGTGGTCACCCGGGGCGCGGTGCAGGCCGAGGGGGTGGAGGGCGGGTTCAGCGCTGTCTACCGGATCCTGTCCGCCTTCGAGGACAGCGGCCAGGCCCGCCGGGGCTATGTGGTGGAGGGGCTGGGCGCGGCCCAGTTCGCCATGGACGGGGCGGTGGACCGGCTGCGGGCGGCGGAGCGCACCCCGGCGCCGCTGGCCGCCGTGGTGCTGGCGGCGGCCGATCCGGCGAATGCGTACGGGGCGGCCCTGGCCTGGCCGGAGCCGCCGGCCGGGGCTTCGCACAAGCCGGGCCGCAAGGCGGGCTCGCTGGTGGTGCTGGTGGACGGTGAGCTGGTCCTGTACCTGGAGCGCGGCGGTAAGACCCTGCTGGCCTGGCCGCCCGCCGAGGACCCGCGGCTGGAGGCGGCGACCGGCGCGCTGGCCGCGGCCTCCCGGGCGGGTACCGTGCCGGACCTCACGGTGGAGCGGATCAACACGGCCGCGGCCCTGACCTCCCCGCTGGGGAAGATGCTGGAGGCGGCGGGTTTCCACGCCACCCCCAGGGGCCTGCGGCTGCGCCGCTGAGCGGCGGCCCGGGCCGGCCGGAGCGCAGGTTCAGCCGGCCGGGCCGCGCACCACCTTGATGCCGAAGTGCCCGCCGAGTGCGAACTGGATGGCGCTGTGCATATGGCTGTACATCTCCATGCCCCGGGCGCAGACCAGCGGCCCGAGGTCGAGGATGTCCTGCCAGCCGTAGGACCGCAGCAGCCCGGTGACCTGCTCCTTCGCGTCTGCGTGATCGCCCGCGATGAAGATCGTGTGGTCTCCGCCGCCGATCCGCTGCGGGTTGACGACGGTGTCCTGTTCCTGGGTGACGCAGGCCTTGACGAGCTTGGCCTCCGGCAGGGCGCGCTGGATCCGCTCGCCCAGGCTGTCGGAGTCCACCGGGTCGAGGGCCGGCATCACCCCCCAGGGGGTGGGCCACGGGTGGGCCTGCTGGGGGTTGTAAATAAAGGGAACGGCGTAGTCCATGACGGTCTTGCCGGCCAGGTGTCTGCCGATGTCGGTGAGGACCTGCAGCGCGTTGGCGCCGTCGATGCCGTTGACGACGAACTCGGCGTTCTCGGCCGCATCGTCGAAGTTCATGAGCTCGATGCCGGGGTAGTCGGCGAGCCACTGGCCGAAGGGTTCGATGCCCATGAAGTCGGGTTCGGTACGGCCGAGGGTGACCTGCGAGTCACGGGTGCCCACGACAACCTCGTGCCCGAGTTCCAGCAGCTTGGCGGCGTGCGCACGGCCTCCGCCGCCGGTGCCGAGGACTGCGATCTTCATGCCGTCTCTCCGTTCTCACCCGTGCTCTCCCCGGTGCCGACTCTCTCTCCGGTCGGTGCCCCCGGCAACTCCTCCACGCACAAGGAGGCCGCCCCACGACGGCGGAAGGGGCGCCCGGGCGGACAATGGACCCATGCCCGAAGGAGACAGCGTCTGGCGGGCGGCCCGGCGGCTGCACGCCGCCCTGGCCGGAGAGATCCTGACCCGGAGCGACCTGCGGGTGCCCCGGTTCGCCACCGCCGATCTCACCGGGCGGCGGGTCCTGGACGTCACCCCGCGCGGCAAGCACCTCCTCGCCCGGATCGACGGCGGCCTCACCCTGCACAGCCATCTCCGGATGGACGGCGCCTGGCACGTCTTCGCCCCGGGCGAGCGCTGGCACGGCGGTCCGGCCCACGAGATCCGGGCGGTCCTCGGCACCGACCGCCACACCGCCGTCGGCTACCGCCTCCCCGTCCTGGAGCTGCTGCACACCGCCGACGAGGAGGCGGCCGTCGGCCATCTCGGCCCCGACCTGCTGGGCCCGGACTGGGACCCGGAGCGGGCCGCCGCCAACCTCCGCGCCGACCCCGCCCGCCCCCTCGGCGAGGCCCTCCTCGACCAGCGCAACCTGGCCGGCATCGGGAACGTGTACAAGTGCGAGCTCTGCTTCCTGGCCCAGGTCACCCCCTGGACCCCGGTCGGCGCGGCCCCGGACCCGCTACGGCTGGCGGCGGCTGCCCACCGGCTCCTGGAGGCCAACAAGGACCGCCCCCGCAACACCACCGGCCGGCGCAGCCCCGACCTCTTCGTCTACGGACGCGAGCACCGCCCCTGCCTGCGCTGCGGCGCCCCCATCCGCCGCGCCGAACAGGACGGCCGCCCCACCTACTGGTGCCCCCGCTGCCAGCCCGGCCCGATCCGCGACCCGGACCCCGCCCCGGCCCACCCCAACCATTGACGGACCGTCAGATCCGGTCGTACCGTCCCGGTCATGCCCATCGCCTCGTACGACCTCACCGGCCGCACCGCGCTGATCACGGGCGCCGCGAGCGGCATCGGACGGGCCTCCGCCCGGCTCCTCGCGGAGGCCGGCGCCACCGTCCACTGCGCCGACCGCGACGAAGGAGGGCTGGCCGAGACCGTCGCCCTGATCACCGACAAGGGCGGAGCCGCCGTAGCCCACCCCCTCGACGTCACCGACCGGGCCGCGGTCAGAGCCGCCGTCACCGCCGCCGGCCGGCTCGACATCACCGGCGCGATCGCCGGGATCATGCACACCAGCAGCGTGGTGGACACCCTGGACGAGGACCTCGACCGGGTGCTCGACGTGAACTTCAAGGGCGTCCTGTACGCCTGCCAGGAGTCGGCCCGGGCCATGCTGGCGGCCGGCACCCCCGGCTCCATCGTCACCATGGCCTCCGGAGCGGTCGACACCGCCGGCCCCGGGCTCTTCTGCTACAGCGCCGCCAAAGCCGCCGTGGTGCAGCTGACCAAGACCCTGGCCGCCGAGACCGGCCCGCAGGGCATCCGCGTCAACGCCGTCGCCCCGGGCTGGATCCGCACCCCCATGACCGGCCGGCACGGCTCCGAGGTCCAGGAGCAGACCGAGGCCATGATGATCCGGATGTCCCCGCTCCGCCGGGTCGGGGAGCCCGAGGACATCGCCCAGGCCGTGCTCTACCTCGCCTCGGACGCCTCGTCCTTCATGACGGGCCAGATTCTGCGCCCGAACGGCGGAGTCGCGATGCCCTGGTGATGACCTGCCGGGTGCAGTGCACGGGCAGCAGGCTCAGCCCCCAGCCGCCCACTGCCACCGCGCCCTCCACCGGACCGGACGCCGCGGGCGCCAGTGCCAGTTTCAGCACGGCCCACCACCACAGCGTCCCGACCACCAGGGCCAAGGGTATGAGCAAGCGGGGCACGGTTGCCTCCCAGCGGGGCGGGACCCGGACCCGCCCATCGTCCCGTACCCCCTGCCGCCGCGCACCCAGAACAGCACGGAGCGAACAGCACGGAGCCCCGGCCGGGGCGGCAGTGAATCCGCACCGGCCGGGGCTCCGGCCACACTCAAGCACTCACGCGGCTACGACGTTCACCGCTTCCGCAGGCGCCTTGATGGTCACCCGCTCCGACGGTCCACCCGCGACCGAGGTCACGGAGACCGAGTTGAGCATCGGGCGTACCGGCGCCGGCACCGGTTCGCTTGCCGCGGCCGACTGTGCCAGCTCGGCCAGCGACAGTTCGTCGCTGACTTCGCGCATCAGCTCGGACATCCGTACGTCCAGCGCGTCGCAGATCGCAGAGAGCAGCTCGGAGGATGCCTCCTTCTGCCCCCGCTCCACCTCGGAGAGATAGCCGAGCGAAACTCGGGCGGACGAGGAGACTTCGCGCAGAGTACGGCCCTGGCGCTGGCGCTGCCGACGCAGCACGTCACCCAGCAGGCGACGGAGCAGAATCATCGGTGGCTCCCTCCTCTGACCGTGTAGCCGCATCCTTCACGCCCCACCGTACCGCCTCGCGCCGCGGCCGTGCGGGGAGCGATGTCGTGTTCACTCAGGGCTGCAAACATCAAATCCCCCCGTTCTGTTCCGTATCCTGCCCCCGCGCATTCCCGCGGAGTTCGCTCGACAGCAGTTCGAGCACTGTCCGTACACTCTCCCTACGGATTTCCGCACGGGAGCCGTTCAACCGCAGTCGGGCGGTTTTCCCGCTCTCCGGACCCGCCACGGCCACGAAGACCGTGCCCACCGGCTGCCCGTCCTGAGGGTCCGGACCGGCCACACCGGTCGTCGCGATCCCCCAGTCCGCTCCCAGCGCCCCCCGCACACCGGCCGCCATCTCCGCCGCGACCTGCGGGTTCACCGCTCCGTGCGTCGCGAGCAGCTCGGCGTCCACGCCGAGCAGGGAGTGCTTGAGCTCGGTGGCGTACGCCGTGACGGAGCCGCGGAAGGACCGGGAGGCACCCGGGACGGCGGTGAGTTCTGCGGCCACCATCCCTCCGGTCAACGACTCGGCGACCGCAATGGTTCCGTCACTCTCCGCAAGGAGCCGAAGAACTTCCGCCGCGAGCGAGGCGGCGTCGACCGCCGCTCCGGCCACTTTCGAGTCCGCGGCCCCGTATGTCACCTTGCGGCCCGCTCCGCGGCGATTCCCCGGCGGCGGAGCAGCACGGCCTGCCGGATGTAGTCCAGACCCGTGACGACGGTCAGCAGCACGGCCACCGCCATCACCCAGAAGCGGAAGGTGGCCAGCGGGCCGGTCAGGGCGAGCACGTACATGCCCACGGCCACGCCCTGGGCCAGGGTCTTCAGCTTTCCGCCCCGGCTGGCCGGGATCACCCCGTACCGGATCACCCAGAAGCGGAGCAGGGTGATGCCGAGCTCCCGGCCCAGGATCACTCCGGTCACCCACCAGGGCAGGTCACCGAGCCAGGACAGGCATACCAGCGCCGAGCCCATGATCGCTTTGTCGGCGATCGGATCGGCGATCTTCCCGAAGTCCGTGACCAGGTTGTACGTCCGCGCCAGATGCCCGTCGAAGACGTCCGTGATCATCGCTACGGCGAAGGCCGCCCAGGCCCACGCCCGCCAGACCGGGTCATAGCCGCCCTCGGCCAGCAGGAGCAGGACGAATCCCGGCACCAGCACGAGCCGGACCATCGTCAGGATGTTGGCGATGTTCCACAGGCTGGCCTGGTTGACGGCCGCAGCCCCCAGCTTTCCGCCGGGCGCCGTGCCCGGCCGTCGGCCGGCCCCGCCCGCCGCTGATGCCGGGACTCCGGTCATCCGGCCGCCTCCTCAAGCTCCTCCAGGCCCAGCGGCTCGGCGACCAGGTCCACGCCCAGGGTGCCCACCACCTTCGCCATGACCATACGGCCGGGGACCAGCCCGGTGCTGTCCGTGAAGACCACCTGGCCGTCGGTCTCCGGAGCCTGGTGCGCCGCACGCCCGTAGGCCCCGTCGCCGTCCTCGTCGACCGCTTCCACGGACTCGACGAGCACCTCCAGAGTCTCCCCGATCCGCTCCTCGGCGCGCTGCGAGGTGAGCTCCTCGGCGAGCCGCTGCATGTGGGCGAGCCGCTCGGCGATGACCTCCTCGTCGAGCTTGTTCTCGTAGCCGACGGCCTCGGTGCCCTCCTCGTCGGAGTAGCCGAAGATGCCGATCGCGTCGAGCCGCGCGTGGGTGAGGAAACGCTCCAGCTCGGCGAAGTCGGACTCGGTCTCACCGGGGAAGCCCACGATGAAGTTGGACCGCACACCGGCCTGCGGCGCCTTCGCCCGGATGGTGTCCAGCAGCTCCAGGAACCGGTCGGTGTCGCCGAAGCGGCGCATGGCGCGCAGCACGTCGGGGGCGGAGTGCTGGAAGGACAGGTCGAAGTACGGCACCACCTTGGGGGTGGAGGTCAGTACGTCGATCAGCCCGGGACGCATCTCGGCGGGCTGCAGGTAGCTGACCCGGACCCGCTCGATGCCCTCGACCGCGGCCAGTTCCGGCAGCAGGGTCTCCAGCAGCCGGATGTCGCCGAGGTCCTTGCCGTACGAGGTGTTGTTCTCGGAGACCAGCATGACCTCCTTGACGCCCTGCTCGGCCAGCCAGCGCGTCTCGCCCAGCACATCGCTGGGGCGGCGCGAGATGAAGGAGCCGCGGAAGGACGGGATGGCGCAGAAGGAGCAGCGGCGGTCGCAGCCGGAGGCCAGCTTCACCGAGGCGACCGGGCTCTTGTCCAGCCGGCGGCGCAGCGGTGCGCGCGGGCCGGAGGCGGGGGCCAGGCCGTCGGGGAGGTCGGCGGGCGCGGGCACCACCGGTTCCTGGGCGTGCCCGGGCAGCGCGACCTCGGGCGCCGCCTGCCGGTCCGCCGGGCTGATCGGCAGCAGCTTGCGCCGGTCGCGCGGGGTGTGGGAGGCGTGGATGCCGCCGTTCAGGATGGTCTGAAGGCGGTCGGAGATGTCGGCGTAGTCGTCGAAGCCGAGCACCCCGTCGGCCTCGGGGAGGGCTTCGGCGAGGTCCTTGCCGTAGCGCTCGGCCATGCAGCCGACGGCGACGACGGCCTGGGTCTTGCCGTGATCCTTGAGATCGTTGGCTTCCAGCAGGGCGTCTACGGAGTCCTTCTTGGCGGCTTCGACGAAGCCGCAGGTGTTGACGACGGCGACGTCCGCATCGGCGGCGTCCTCGACGAGCTCCCAGCCATCCGCTGCCAAGCGGCCTGCGAGCTCCTCCGAGTCCACCTCGTTACGGGCGCAGCCAAGAGTGACAAGGGCGACGGTACGGCGTTCGGGCATGGACTCAAGACTACTTCGTCCGCGCCCCGGCACCCGCCGCGCGTCCCCGTACGCACGGATCCCCGGGGCGGACGGCGGGCGCCGCGCGGTACCCCGGGGATCCGGAATTGCCTGTTCGGGGGCGGTCAGCCCGCCTGGGCCTGGCCCTGGCGCTGGTCGTCCTTGGTGTAGGTGAGCCGCTCCACCTGCCCCGACTGGAAGTCGTCCTTGATCTCCTTGCCGTTCACGAACAGCTGGACGGCCCCGGCGTCGCCGAGTACGAGATCGATGGATTCCTTGTCCGTGAAGGTCTTGGAGTCGCCCTGTTCGACCATGCCGTCGAACAGCGTGCGGCCGGTGGAGTCCTTCGCCGAGATCCAGCTCTCCCCGTCGTTGGCCGTCAGGACCACGGTCACCAGGTCCTTGGGCGCAGCCGCGATGGCGCTGTCCGAGGGCTCCGGCTTGGGGGACGGGGCCTTCGGGGGCTGCGGGGTCGGGGTGATCACCTTGCCGGTCGGCTTGGACGCCGGCTTCGGTGAGGCGGTTCCCTCCGCCACCGGCCGCTTGGTGTTGTCCTCGCCGCCGCCGAAGGCGGTGAAGCCGACGAACCCGATCACGGCGACGATCGCCGCGACCATGGCGGCGGTCCAGTTCGGCCGCTGGCGTTCGGGACGGATCCGCTCCGCCTCGAACAGCGGCGCCGCCGGAGTCGGAGCCGGCCGGCCGCCGTGCGCCGCGTCGTAGGCGTCCACCAGCGGAACCGGATCGAGGTCCACCGCGCGGGCGATCGTACGGATGTGGCCGCGGGCGTAGACATCGCCGCCGCAGCGGGTGAAGTCGTCCTGCTCGATCCCGTGCACGATCGGGGCGCGCACGCGCGTGATGGAGCTGACCTCGTCGACGGTGAGCCCGGCGGCGATCCGGGCCTGCTGGATGGTCCGGCCGATGGACGGCCCGTCGTCCGGCCGCTCTTCGGCGGTCGAAGGCTGGTCGTCTTCGGGGGAGTTGGAGTTGCCGATGGACACGAGGGCGCCTTTCGAGCGTGTAGCCACCTGCTGGATGTCCAGTCTAGGGGGGTGACGAAAGGGTGGAGCAACCGGAGGGTGCACTCCGTACGCCATCCGTATGGCGACCGGGTGACCTTCCCCTTCCTCAACTTGACGCGAGCCCAAGGGAAACGGTTGCCCACCACATCATCACGGGTGGGACTCGCCCCGGATGACGGCGAGCACGGCATCCAGTTCATCCGGTTTCACCAGCACATCGCGCGCTTTCGAACCCTCGCTCGGGCCGACCACGCCCCTGGATTCCATGAGGTCCATCAGCCGGCCGGCCTTGGCGAAGCCGACCCGGAGCTTGCGCTGGAGCATCGAAGTGGAACCGAACTGGGTGGAGACCACCAGCTCGGCGGCCTGGCAGAGCAGGTCGAGGTCGTCGCCGATCTCCTCGTCGATCTCCTTCTTCTGCTGCTGTCCGACCGTGACGTCCTCCCGGAAGACCGGCGCCATCTGCTCCTTGCAGTGCCGGACGATCCCGGAGATCTCCTCCTCGGTGACGAAGGCGCCCTGGAGACGGACCGGTTTGTTCGCACCCATCGGCAGGAACAGCCCGTCGCCCTTGCCGATGAGCTTCTCGGCTCCGGGCTGGTCGAGGATGACCCGGCTGTCGGCCAGCGAGGAGGTGGCGAAGGCCAGCCGCGAGGGCACGTTCGCCTTGATCAGGCCGGTGACCACGTCCACCGAGGGCCGCTGGGTGGCGAGCACCAGATGGATGCCGGCCGCGCGGGCCAGCTGGGTGATCCGGACGATCGAGTCCTCGACGTCGCGCGGGGCGACCATCATGAGGTCGGCGAGCTCGTCGACGATGACCAGCAGGTACGGGTACGGGTTCAGCTCCCGCTGGCTGCCCTCGGGCAGTTTGATCTTGCCGTCCCGGATGGCCTTGTTGAAGTCGTCGATGTGCCGGTAGCCGAACGCGGCCAGGTCGTCGTAGCGGAGGTCCATCTCCTTGACGACCCACTGGAGGGCCTCGGCGGCCCGCTTGGGGTTGGTGATGATCGGCGTGATCAGGTGCGGAATGCCCTCGTACGCGGTCAGCTCGACCCGCTTGGGGTCGACCAGCACCATCCGCACGTCCTCCGGGGTGGCCCGCACCATGATCGAGGTGATCAGGCAGTTGATGCAGGAGGACTTTCCGGAGCCGGTGGCGCCGGCCACCAGCACATGCGGCATCTTCGCCAGGTTGGCCATCACATAGCCGCCCTCGACGTCCTTGCCGAGTGCCACCAGCATCGGGTGGTCGTCCTCGGCCGCGTCCGCCAGGCGCAGCACATCGCCCAGGTTGACCATCTCGCGGTCGGTGTTCGGGATCTCGATGCCCACCGCCGACTTGCCGGGGATCGGGCTGATGATCCGCACGTCGGGGCTGGCCACGGCGTACGCGATGTTCTTGGTCAGCGCGGTGATCCGCTCGACCTTGACCGCCGCGCCCAGGGTGACCTCGTACCGGGTGACCGTCGGCCCCCGGGTGAAGCCGGTGACGTCCGCATCGACCTTGAACTCGCTGAAGACGTTCCGCAGGGAGGCGACGACGGCGTCGTTGGCGGCGCTGCGCGTCTTCCCCGGGCCACCGCGCTCCAGGTGGTCCAGGGAGGGCAGTGCGTACGTGATGTCCCCGCGCAGCTGGAGCTGCTCGGCGCGGGGCGGCAGCGGAGTGCCCGCCTCGGGCGGGGCCTTGGTGAGGTCGGGCACGGCGAAGCTGCCGGCCCCGTCGGCCGTGCCCGCGGTGGGCGGGGCGACCGGGACGGGCGGGACGGCGGGAACTGATGGAACGGACGTCTCCCCGCGGGCCGGGGGCACCGGCGCGGTGGATTCCGTGGCGCCCCGGCCGCCGGCGATGCCCTGGGTGAGGTCGGCGACCAGCGGGGACGGGGGCAGGCCGCCCAGCACGGCCCCGTCCAGGGCGGCGGCGGCAGCCGCCGCCACATCCACCGCGTCCATCTCGCGGTCCAGCGGGGGCTGTACCGAGCCGCGCCGGGGCCGGCGGCGGCGGGCGGGCGCCTCCTGCTCGGCGGCCTCGGCCGGATCGCCCGGCTCGGCTTCCTCGTCGGCCGCGGTGGCGGCACCTGCCCGGCCGCGCCCGGTGCGGGCCCGCCACCGGTCGCCATCGTGCCGGTCCTGCCGGTCGTACGAGTCCTGCGCGTCCTCGGCTCCGTCCGGCAGCTCGTCGTACTCGTTCGGCTGGACGATGCCCAGTCGGATGCCGAGCTGCCGCAGCCGCTGCGGGATCGCGTTGACCGGGGTGGCGGTGACCACCAGCAGGCCGAAGACGGTGAGCAGCACCAGCATGGGCACGGCCAGCGGCGCACCCATGGTGAAGATCAGCGGTTTGGAGGCGGCCCAGCCGATGAGCCCGCCGGCGTCCTGCATGGCGGCGGTGCCCTCGCCGCGGCCGGGCGCGCCGCAGGCGATGTGGACCTGCCCGAGCACGCCGATCACCAGCGCGGACAGGCCGATCACGATGCGGCCGTTGGCGTCTCCCTGGTCGGGGTGCCGGATGAAACGTACCGCCATGACCCCGAGCAGGACGGGCACCAGCAGATCGAGCCGCCCGAAGGCGCCGGTGATCAGCATGGTGACCAGATCGCCGACCGGACCGCGCAGGTTCGACCAGGTGCCGGCGGCGACGATCAGCGCGAGACCGAGCAGGAGCAGCGCGAGGCCGTCCTTGCGGTGCGCGGGATCGAGGTTCTTGGCTCCGCGGCCCATGCTCCGGAACACCGCGCCGATCGCATGCGCGAGACCGAGCCACAGGGCGCGCACCAGCCGGAGCACCCCGTTGGTCGGGGAGGGCGCCGGCTTGGGCGCGGCCTTCTTCGCAGGGGCGCGCTTCGCGGGCGCCGCCTTCTTCGCGGGCGGCTTGCGGGCGGGGGCCGCCTTCTTGGCCGGCGCCGTCGTACGGCCGGTGCGGGCCTTTGCGGTGCCCGCTGTGCTCTGGGGACCCTTGCCGGACGTACGTGAGGCCATGGGAGCGAGGTTACCGGTGTGCACGCCGGTGGACACGCGTGCCCACCCCTTCACCCGTTCGTGTCGGGCCCGAGGCCGGTGTTTTGACGTACGGAAAGAACTGACGCCCACTCACCGGCCGCGCCCCCGCCCGCGCGGTGGGGACACCGGCGGGCAGCCGGGCCCGGACCTCACCGGCTCGGGCCCGGCCCCGCTCAGGTCTGGGCCGGCAGCACCGCCGCGCCGCCGCCCGCTCCGGGCTCCAGCGCATCCAGCGCCCGCCGCAGTCCGGTGAGTTTGCGCTCCAGATGGGCAGCGGTGGCCACCACCGAAGCCTCGGCCGCTTCCTCGCCGAGCTGCTTGGTGAGCGCTTCGGCCTGTTCCTCGACCGCGGCAAGCCGCGCCGAGAGCTCGGCCAGCAGTCCGGCGGCCTCCTTGCTCTCCGCGCCGTTGGAGCCGCCGCCGTCCAGCTGCAGCCTCAGCAGCGCCGCCTGCTCGCGCAGTTGGCAGTTCTTCGTATACAGGTCCACGAACACCGAGACCTTCGCCCGCAGCACCCACGGATCGAAGGGCTTGGAGATGTAGTCCACGGCCCCCGCGGCATAGCCCCGGAAGGTGTGGTGCGGACCGTGATTGATCGCCGTCAGGAAGATGATCGGAATATCGCGGGTCCGCTCCCGCCGCTTGATGTGCGCGGCGGTCTCGAACCCGTCCATCCCGGGCATCTGCACGTCCAGCAGGATGACCGCGAAGTCATCCGTCAGCAGCGCCTTGAGCGCTTCCTCCCCCGACGACGCCCGGACCAGTGTCTGATCGAGCGCGGAGAGGATGGCCTCCAGCGCCAGCAGATTCTCCGGCCGGTCGTCGACCAGGAGGATCTTGGCCTTCTGCACCATGCCCTGTCCTCCTCGCCCCGGCATGAGGCCTCCCCGGCCCGTCCTTGTGCCGGTCATCGTAGCCCCAGTCCCGAGATCGCCACACCCTGTCACCAAGATGTCACTGTGCACGTAGCGGAAACGCGGTGGGAGACCCGAAGGTTCCCCGTGTGCGCCGTGGAATCCGTCCCTTGCCGAACGATCATTTCGCCCGCATGTGCTGTTCCATGACGGACAGCAGGAAATCGGGGTCGACCGGCTTGGTCACGTAGTCCGTGGCACCGGAGTCGATGGCCTTCTCCCGGTCCCCCTTCATCGCCTTCGCGGTGAGCGCGATGATCGGCAGCCCCTCGAACTGCGGCATCCGCCGGATCGCCGCCGTCGTCGCATAACCGTCCATCTCCGGCATCATGATGTCCATCAGGACGACCGTCACATCGTCGTGCTGCTCCAGCACCTCGATGCCCTCGCGCCCGTTCTCGGCGTACAGCACGGCAAGCCCGTGCTGCTCCAGCACACTGGTCAGCGCGAACACATTGCGGACGTCGTCGTCGACGATCAGCACCTTCTCGCCGCGGAACCCGTACGCCCGGGGAGCCGCCGGGGGCTCCTCCGGCACCAGCCAGTCCTCCGTCAGCTGCTGTCCCGGCTGGCCCGGCACCTCCGACCGCGGCCGGGCATCGCTCAGCGCCTTCCGGCGCCGCCGGAACAGCGCCGAGGACCCCTGACCCGCCCCGTCGGCACCGGCCGGCTGCAGCTGCGCCGCCGGAACGGGCGCCGGACCGGCCGCATCAGCGGAAGGAGCCGGGCCCTGCGGCAGCGCGGGCGCCGCCGCGGCTCCGGGCCGCCGGTACAGATCGCCCCGGCCGCCCGGAGCGGGCGGCGCATAGCCCTGCGGCGGCAGCTCGCTCGGGTGCAGCGGCAGGTACAGGGTGAAGGTGGAACCACGGCCGGGCTCACTGGCCGCATGGATCTCGCCGCCCAGCAGCCGGGCGATCTCCCGGCTGATCGACAGCCCCAGCCCGGTCCCGCCGTACTTCCGGCTCGTGGTGCCGTCCGCCTGCTTGAACGCCTCGAAGATCACCAGCATCTTGCTCGCCGCGATCCCGATCCCGGTGTCGGTGACCGAGAAGGCGATCAGGTCCCCGTCGGGGTCCCGCAGCGAGCCGGCTTCCAGCAGCTGCTCCCGGATGGCCTGCGGCACATCGGTCCCGGCCGGCCGGATGACCAGCTCCACCGCCCCGTTGTCGGTGAACTTCACCGCGTTCGACAGCAGGTTGCGCAGCACCTGGAGCAGCCGCTGCTCGTCGGTGTGCAGGGTGGCCGGCAGCTCCGGGGACACCCGCACCGAGAAGTCCAGGCCCTTCTCCGCGGTCAGCGGCCGGAACGTGGCCTCCACATAGTCCACCAGCTGGACCAGGGCGATCCGGGTCGGCGAGACGTCCATCTTGCCCGCCTCGACCTTCGACAGGTCCAGGATGTCGTTGATCAGCTGGAGCAGGTCGGAGCCGGCCCCGTGGATGGTCTCGGCGAACTCCACCTGCTTCGGCGAGAGATTGCCGTCCGCATTGTCGGCGAGCAGCTTCGCCAGGATCAGCAGCGAGTTGAGCGGGGTCCGCAGCTCGTGGGACATGTTGGCGAGGAACTCCGACTTGTAGCGCATCGAGACCGCGAGCTGCTCGGCGCGCTCCTCCAGCACCTGCCGGGCCTCCTCGATCTCGGTGTTCTTCACCTCGATGTCCCGGTTCTGCTGGGCCAGCAGCTCGGCCTTCTCCTCCAGTTCGGCATTGGCGGCCTGGAGCGCCTTCTGCCGGTTCTCCAGCTCGTCGGAACGCTCGCGCAGTTGCTCGGTCATCTCCTGGGACTGCTTCAGCAGCACCTCGGTCTTGGAGTTGACGCTGATCGTGTTGACGCTCGTACCGATCATCTCGGCGATCTGGCTGAGGAAGTCCTTCTGGATCTGCGTGAAGGGCTGGAAGGAGGCCAGCTCGATCACGCCGAGCACCTTGCCCTCGAAGAGCACCGGCAGCACGATCACGTGCGCGGGCGGCGCCTCCCCGAGCCCCGAGGAGATCTTCAGATAGCCGGGCGGGGTGTTCTCGACCAGGATCGTCCGCTTCTCCTCCGCGACGGTCCCGATCAGCCCCTCCCCCGGCCGGAACGAGGTCGGCATCCGGTCGCCCGCATAGGCGTAACTGCCGCGCATGTGCAGCTCGTACGGGCCGTCCGCGCCGCCGTCGGCGCCGAGTTCGCCGGGACCGCCGGCCGCCACCGCCAGGAAGAAGGCTCCGGCCTGCGCCGAGACCACCGGGGTGAGCTCACTCATGATCAGCGAGGCCACGTCGTCGAGGTCCCGGCGGCCTTGCATCAGACCGGAGATCCGGGCCAGGTTGCCCTTGAGCCAGTCCTGCTCCTTGTTGGCCAGCGTGGTGTCGCGCAGGTTGGCGATCATCGTGTTGATGTTGTCCTGGAGGACCTGGATCTCGCCCGCCGCGTCCACGTCGATCTTCAGGTTGAGGTCCCCGCGGGTCACCGCTGTGGCCACCGCGGCGATCGCCCGCACCTGCCGGGTCAGGTTCCCGGCCATCTCGTTCACCGACTCGGTCAGGTCCCGCCAGGTGCCGTCCACGTCCCGGACCCGGGCCTGGCCGCCCAGGATGCCCTCGGTGCCCACCTCACGAGCCACCCGCGTCACCTGGTCGGCGAACGAGGACAGCTGGTCCACCATCGTGTTGATCGTGGTCTTGAGCTCCAGGATCTCGCCGCGCGCATCGATGTCGATCTTCTTGGTCATGTCGCCCTTGGCGATGGCGGTGGTGACCATGGCGATCTGCCGCACCTGACCGGTCAGGTTGGAGGCCATGAAGTTCACCGAATCGGTGAGGTCCTTCCAGGTCCCCGAGACCCCGGGCACATGCGCCTGTCCGCCGAGCCGGCCCTCCGTACCCACCTCGCGGGCCACCCGGGTCACCTCGTCGGCGAACGAGGACAGGGTCTTCACCATCGTGTTGACCGTGTCCGCGAGCTGGGCGACCTCACCGCGCGCCTCGACCGTGACCTTCTTGGTCAGATCACCGTTGGCGACCGCCGCCGACACCTGCGAGATGTTGCGCACCTGGGAGGTCAGGTTGTTCGCCATCAGGTTGACGTTGTCGGTCAGGTCCTTCCAGATGCCGGTGACCCCGCGCACCCGGGCTTGACCGCCCAGAATGCCCTCCGAACCCACCTCGCGGGCCACCCGGGTCACCTGCTCCGCGAAGGAGGACAGCTGGTCCACCATCGTGTTCACGGTGGTGACCAGCTCCAGGATCTCGCCCTTGGCGTCGACCGTGATCTTCTTCGACAGATCGCCCGTCGCCACCGCCGTGGTGACCTCGGCGATGTTGCGCACCTGCGAGGTCAGGTTGTTGGCCATGAAGTTCACCGACTGGGTGAGGTCCTTCCAGGTGCCGGAGACCCCCTTCACCTCGGCCTGGCCGCCCAGGATCCCCTCGGTGCCCACCTCGCGGGCCACCCGGGTCACCTGCTCCGCGAAGTTCGACAGCTGGTCCACCATGGTGTTGAGCGTGTTCTTCAACTCCAGGATCTCGCCGCGCGCATCCACGTCGATCTTCTGCGACAGGTCACCGCGCGCCACCGCCGTCGCCACCTGGGCGATATTGCGGACCTGCGAGGTCAGGTTCCCGGCCATGCCGTTCACCGAGTCCGTGAGGTCACGCCATACGCCGGCCACGCCCGGCACCTGCGCCTGACCGCCCAGCCGGCCCTCGGTACCCACGTCCCGGGCCACCCGGGTCACCTGCTCCGCGAACGCGGACAGCTGGTCGACCATGGTGTTGATGGTGTTCTTCAGCTCCAGGATCTCGCCGCGCGCATCCACGTCGATCTTCTGGGAGAGGTCGCCGCGGGCCACCGCCGTGGTCACCTGGGCGATCTGCCGCACCTGGGAGGTCAGGTTGCCGGCCATGAAGTTCACCGAGTCGGTGAGCTCCTTCCAGGTGCCGGAAACCCCCTCCACCCGGGCCTGCCCGCCCAGCCGGCCCTCCGTACCCACGTCCCGGGCCATCCGGGTCACCTGGTCGGCGAACGAGGACAGCTGGTCCACCATCGTGTTCACGGTGTTCTTCAGCTGGAGCATCTCGCCGGAGACATCCACCGTGACCTTCTGCGAGAGATCACCGTTGGCCACCGCCGTGGTCACCTGGGCGATATTGCGCACCTGACCGGTGAGGTTCCGGAACGCCGTGTTCACCGAGTCGGTGAGGTCCTTCCAGGTCCCCGCCGCCCCCGGCACCTGCGCCTGACCGCCCAGCTCGCCCTCGACACCGACCTCCCGCGCCACCCGCGTCACCTCGGCGCCGAAGGCCTGGAGCTGGTCCACCATCGTGTTGACGGTGTTCTTCAGCTCCAGCATCTCGCCGGCCACGTCCACCGTGACCTTCTGCGAGAGATCACCGTTGGCCACCGCGGTGGTGACGGTCGCGATGTCCCGCACCTGGGTGGTGAGGTTCCGGAAGACCGTGTTCACCGAGTCGGTGAGGTCCTTCCAGGTCCCCGCCGCCCCCGGCACCTGCGCCTGACCGCCGAGCAGGCCCTCGGCGCCGACCTCGCTCGCGACCCGGGTCACCTCGTCGGCGAAGGTCCGCAGGGTGTCCGTCATCTGATTGATCGTTTCGGCGAGCTGCGCCACCTCGCCCCGCGCGCTCACCGTGACCTTCTGGGTCAGGTCACCGTTCGCGACGGCCGTGGTGACCTGCGCGATCCCCCGCACCTGGGCGGTGAGGTTGCCCGCCATCGTGTTGACCGAATCGGTCAGGTCCTTCCACACCCCGGCCACACCCGGCACCTGGGCCTGACCGCCGAGCTCCCCCTCGGTACCCACCTCGCGGGCCACCCGGGTCACCTCGGAGGAGAACGAGGACAGCTGGTCCACCATCGTGTTCACGGTGTTCTTCAGCTGGAGCATCTCGCCGGCCACGTGCACGGTGACCTTGCGGGACAGATCGCCCTTCGCCACCGCCGTGGTGACCAGGGCGATATCACGCACCTGAGCGGTGAGCCGGTACGCCATGGTGTTGACGGAGTCGGTCAGGTCCTTCCAAGAACCGGACATTCCGCGCACCTGGGCCTGACCGCCGAGCTTGCCCTCGGTGCCCACCTCCAGCGCGACCCGGGTCACCTCGTCGGTGAACGCCGACAGCTGGTCCACCAGGTTGTTGACCGTACGGCCGACCTTGAGGAACTCGCCCCGCAGCGGATGCCCCGCCCCGTCCGAGGACTGGGTCCGCAGGTCCATCCGCTGCTGCAGATCGCCCTCCGCGACCGCCGACAGCACCCGGCCGACCTCGGAGACCGGCCTGGCCAGGTCCTCCACCAGCTGGTTCGAGTTGTCGATCGCGGCGGCCCAGGCACCCTCGCAGGCCCCCGTCTCCAGCCGCTCGCTCAGCTTGCCCTCGCGCCCGACCATCCGCCGGACCCGGGACAGCTCCCCGCTGAGGTGGAGATTGCGGTCCGCGACCTCGTTGTAAACGGCGGCGATCTCCGCCATCACCCCGTCGCCGGACACCGTCAGGCGCTTGCGGAAGTTCCCGTCCCGCATCGACACCAGGGCCGCGAGAAGCCGGTTCAGCGCAGCGGAGTCGACCTCAGTCGTCCCACCCCGCCGGGACCGTCCGCCCTTCGCGCGCGCACCCGTCCGTCGCGCCGCTACGCCAGACTCCACCGTGTCCCTCCCGAAAGGGTCGACCGTCGCTCCGCCGGCCTGCCGAAATTCGCGCAGCCCGGCCCATCCAAGCCTGCCCAGTGTTTCACCATGGCCCAACCAGGCCATAACGCTTCGGTACCTTCGCACAGCACCCACACCCTGCGGGTGGAATACCCCCCGACCGTGCCCATACCGGGTGCGGGGTAAGTAACCTGGCGTCCGACTGTTCATCCGCTCGTAAGGAGTCCCGTGATCACGGCCAGGGCGGCTGCCAGCTTCGATCCAGTCGGGCGCTCGGTCGCGGCGGCCCGCGCCTTCGTCCGCGACACCCTTCAGGGCTGGGGTTTCGCGGACATCGTCGACGACGCGGTGGTACTGACCAGCGAGCTGGTCACCAACGCGGTGGTGCACGCCGGCACCCGGGCCGATGTGCTGTGCCTGCGCGCCGAGGGCGGCGTACGTGTGGAGGTCGCCGACCGCTACCCGGACCGCGAGCTGCCGCTGGCCCCACCGGACCGCCTGTACGCCGACCCGGACCGGGAGAGCGGGCGCGGGCTGATGCTGTGCGCCGCCCTCGCCACCCGCTGGGGGGTCGAGTACACCACCACCCGCAAGCATGTGTGGTTCCGCCTCGACCTGCCGGACCGGCCGGTCGGTACCCGCTCCGCCGGACCGGTCGTACCCGACCAGCTCCTCCCCCTCGCCGAGACCCGGGTCCGGGTGGCCGTCCTCCAGATCGACGCCGCCGGCACCATCTCCGCCTGGAACGAAGACGCCGAGTATGTCTTCGGCTACCCCGCCGAGAAGGCCCTCGGCCGGCCCCTGTCCGAGCTCGCCGCCTGGCCGCAGACCCCCGGCACCGGCACCGGAGTCGCCGAGGCTCTCGGCCTGTCCCGCTGGGAGGGCAGCTACGGCATCCGCGGCGCGGACGGCCGGGTCATCCCCGTCTACGCCTCCCACTTGCGGGTCCGCGATGCACACGGCGAGCCGTCCACGGTCTGCCTGCTGGTCCACGACGACGAGCGCGCCGTCCTGCAGAGCCCGACCCGAGTGCCCGCCGAGGACGGCCGGCTCACCGAACCCCGGACCGCGGACCCCTTCGAGGTGTTCATCGGTTCCCCCGCACCCGACGACCTCGACGGACTCCTCCAGCGGACCGTCGAACGGGCCCGCGACATGCTCGACGCCGATTCCGCCTTCCTGCTGCTCGCCACCGACGACGAGACCGAGCTCGAGGTCCGCGCCACCACCGGCCTCCCCTCCACCCGCCAGCGGTTCGCCCGGGTCCCCGTGGAGGCCGGCACCAACCGCTTCGGCTCGGCCCGGATGCCCGCCGTCCACGACGACCTCAGCGTCGTCCCCGGCGCCGTCCCGCTGCTGGACTCCACCGGCATGCGCTCCGTTGTCACCGTCCCCCTCAAGGTGGAAGGCCGCCTCACCGGTTCGCTCGGAGTGGCCGCCGAAACACCCGGCCGGTACTCCAACGACGAGGCCCTGCGCCTCCAGTTCGCCGCCGACCGGATCGCCCTTGCCGTGGAGTCCGCGCGCCTGGGCGAGCTGGAGCGCCTGCGCCGCGGCTCGCTGTCCTTCCTGGTGGAGGCCTCCGACCTGCTGGCCGGCACCCTCGACCGGGACCAGACCCTGGCCCTGATGGCCCAGATGACCGTCCCCACCCTGGCCACCTGGTGCGCCGTCTACACCATCACCGACCAGACCTCCGACCCGTACCTGTCGTACGTCCTCCACGAGGACGAGGACCGGATCGACGCCCTCAAGGCACTCCTGGTCCAGGTGGACCCCCCGGAACCGGTGACCGAGACCGGCGCCCGGCCCTGGGCGGCGGCAGCCGCCGCGGTGCACGCCGAGACGGTGGTCCTGCCGCTCCTCGCCCGCAACCGCGTGATCGGCATGCTCACCCTGGGCAAACCGCACGAGGAACACTTCCGTCAGGAGATCCTCGAACTCGCCGAGGACCTCTCCCGCCGGGCCGCCCTGGCCCTCGACAACGCCCGCCTGTACTCGGAGCGCACGGCGATCAGCCGCTCCCTCCAGCGCAGCCTGCTGCCGCCCGGCTCCCCCGCGATCCCCGGCATGGAGGTCGAGGTGATCTACCGCGCGGCCGGCGAGGGCAACGAGGTCGGCGGCGACTTCTACGACGTCTTCCCGATCCGCGACGGCGCGTACGGCTTCGCCATCGGCGACGTCTGCGGTACGGGTCCGGAGGCGGCGGCGGTCACCGGCCTGGCCCGGCACGCCCTGCGGCTGCTGGCCCGCGAGGGCCTGGGCGGCCCGGCGGTGCTGCAGCGGCTGAACGCGGCCATCCTCGACGAGGGCGCCCGCAGCCGATTCCTCACCCTGCTGTACGGGGAACTCCACCCGCAGCCGGACGGCGGCGCCCTGATGAAGGTGGTCTGCGCCGGCCATCCGCTGCCCTTGCGGCTCCGCCCGGACGGCCAGGTCCTCCCGGCGGCGGACCCGCAACCGCTGCTCGGCGTGATCGACGACCTCGACCTGTACGAACAGACCCTGACCCTCGACCCCGGCGATGTCCTGCTGTGCGTCACGGACGGCGTGACGGAACGCCGCGAGGGCACCCGCATGCTGGGCGACGACGGCCTCACGGACGTCCTGACCACCTGCACGGGCCTCACGGCGGGCGCGGTCGCCGCCCGCGTGCTGCGCGCGGTGGAACGCTTCGCGGCGGAACCGGCCTCGGACGACATGGCGATCCTGGCGTTCCGCGTCCCGGAACAACGCACGGGCGACTGACCGCGCCGTCGCCTCTGGCCCATTCGGGTCAGAGGCGACGGCGCGGTGGGGCAAAAACAAAAAAGGCCCCCGCCAGATGGCGGGGGCCTTTTCTCTGAGCCCTTTAACGGAATCGAACCGTTGACCTTCTCCTTACCATGGAGACGCTCTACCGACTGAGCTAAAAGGGCGGGTTGTTCGGCGGCGTCCTACTCTCCCACAGGGTCCCCCCTGCAGTACCATCGGCGCTGAAAGGCTTAGCTTCCGGGTTCGGAATGTAACCGGGCGT